>JACUUF010000019.1 GCA_014859465.1 Methyloprofundus sp. | reverse complement strand
GAATTTGGACTCAATATTTACACATGATTACAGATTTAACCCACTACCTAAAAATGATAAAAGTGTGCACAACACACAACGAGGAGCGTGATATATGAGCAATCAAGGCGTCGATAGATCCAAACGCCAATTTCTAACAACAGCGTTAACCGTGGTCGGTGCTGTTGGTACAGGCTACATTGCAGTGCCTTTCCTGTCGCAAATGCAACCTAGCACCAAAGCAAAAGCCGCTGGTGCGCCTGTAGAAATTGATATTAGTAAAATGGAAACTGGACAACTTATCCGTGCTGCATGGCGCGGTAAACCGGTTTGGGTGCTTAACCGAACACCGGCAGTTTTACAAATACTAGCGGAACAAACGGACAAACTTGCAGACCCTCTGTCATTAGAATCTAATCAACCAGACTCCAGCAATAATGAATTGCGCTCAATTAAGCCCGAAATTTTTGTTGCTGTCGGCTTATGCACTCACCTCGGTTGCTCACCTACCTTCCGCCCAGAAATCGCACCCAATGATTTAGGCGAAGACTGGAAAGGCGGGTTCTTCTGCCCATGTCATGGTTCTGGCTTCGATTTAGCAGGCCGTGTATTTCGCGGCGTTCCTGCACCGACCAATTTAGATGTGCCACCACACCGCTATTTGTCAGAGACACGGATTATTATTGGCGAAGACTCAGGAGCTAACGCATGAAAAAAAGTCATTTAGAAAATTGTGGCAACTGGTTTCTTGACCGCTTTCCACTGACCAAGCTGTGGAATGACCACATGGCGCAATATTACGCGCCGAAAAACTTTAACTTCTGGTACTTCTTTGGCTCCCTAGCGCTACTTGTTTTAGTGAACCAATTAGTAACGGGTATTTTACTAACGATGAACTACAAGCCTGATGCAGGTTTGGCTTTCGATTCGGTCGAATATATTATGCGCGAAGTCCCTTGGGGCTGGCTGGTGCGCTATATGCATTCCACCGGCGCTTCAGCATTTTTTCTGGTGGTTTATTTACATATGTTCCGTGGCCTTATCTACGGCTCATTCAAACAACCAAGAGAACTCATCTGGATCTTCGGTATGCTCTTATTTGTTGCCTTAATGGCCGAAGCATTTATGGGCTATTTATTACCTTGGGGACAAATGTCTTACTGGGGTGCGCAGGTTATTATCTCGCTATTTAGCGCGATTCCTGTTATTGGCGATGATTTATCCTTATGGGTACGCGGAGATTATGTTATTTCCGATGCAACGCTAAACCGTTTCTTTGCTTTCCACGTTATTTCTATTCCGCTTATTTTAATCATGCTCGTTTTCTTGCACATTGTTGCTCTGCATGAAGTCGGTTCAAATAACCCAGATGGCATTGAAATCAAAGCATCGAAAGATCCTTGGGGGCATCCTGTTGACGGTATTCCCTTTCACCCGTATTACACAGTAAAAGATATTGTCGGTGTTGCCGTATTTATCTTCTTTTTTGCCACGGTGCTGTTTTATATGCCTGAAATGGGCGGCTACTTCCTAGAGCATGCTAATTTTATTCCGGCCGATCCATTAGCAACACCTGAGCACATTGCACCGGTTTGGTATTTCACACCGTTTTATGCGATTTTAAGAGCGATTCCGGACAAATTTGCCGGGGTTATCGCTATGGGCGGTGCCATTGTGGTTTTATTCTTATTGCCATGGTTAGATCGTAGCCCGGTTAAGTCAATTCGTTACCGAGGCGGCATCTATAAAAAAGCAATTTTAATGTTTGTTATTAGCTTTTTAGGCTTAGGTTATTTAGGCATGCAAGCACCTACACCAGCTGCAACTATCATGGCGCGTATTTTTACTGCCATGTATTTTGGTTTCTTCTTACTCATGCCTATTTATACACGTTGGGAAAAAACTAAACCTGTCCCTAAGCAGCTAACAGATCAACCAACTATCGAAGACCGCATTCCAGGTTGGAAAGCAACTTTCTGTGAAATGGTAAAAGAAGTGCCCGTCGAAAAAGATGGGGTAACTGTTATGCGTAAACGACTTGACACATCCGGCATTATTAATGTGTTGATTCGTACGGCTAAAAACCTAAAAGCGAGTCTAGACTAATGAAAAAACTACTCCAAATCTGTCTATTACTCTTAATCCCTCTTGGTGCTTTTGCTTCAGCAGGAATAGAGCTAGAAGACGCTAACATTGACTTAACCGATCATCAATCCTTAGAAAATGGCGCACATCTTTATGTGCAGTATTGCTTAGGTTGTCATTCAGTAAAGTATATGCGCTACTTAAATCTTGCCGATGACTTCAATGTCGATCAACAAGAAATCTTAAAGAAAGTAGCACCCAAAGGTGCGGGCATTTATGACAAAATGCTGACCGCTATGAACGGTCATGATGCTAAAAAATGGTTTGGCACTACACCCCCTGATTTATCGCTGATTGCGCGTTCAAGAGGTGAAGATTGGTTGGTTAGCTATTTAAAAGGCTTTTACCAAGATACTCGCAAAAAAACAGGCGTAAACAATACTGTTTTTCCTGATGTTGCCATGCCTAATCCACTTTGGCAGCTGCAAGGCGAGCAAAAAGCGATTGTTAAAACCATTGATGGTCGTGAAGTCATTACCCGTCTGGTCACAACAGAGCCTGGTACTATGACAGCCAAGCAATTCGATAAAGCAGTCAATGATATCGTTGCTTTTCTTGTGTATGTTGGTGAGCCAGCACAAGTACAACGCCGCAGCATGGGTAAATATGTTTTATTATTTATCTTAATGTTTGGCATCATTGCTTATTTATTGAAAAAAGAATATTGGAAGGACGTACACTAAGCCTTCCTTCCTGACACAAAAAAAGCGCTACTTCCTACGAACTAGCGCTTTTTTTATTGCTTCAATTAATCAATATCTCAGTACAAAGACAAAGCCACCCTCACTTAATTTGAACACAGATTATCAGCGTCCCTGGCTATTCACTCATTATTTAAAAAGCGTTTTATCTGCGGCACAAAATACCACAGGATAAATAATATGGCAGCAGCCCCAAGCATAGAAACAGCAATATCTGGGTTGGTGCGCAAAATAACTTTTGCAATACCCAAAATAAATAATACGACAACCACTTTTAATAACGCCAAAAACCAATTCAGCGTAGAACTCACGATTTTTTGACCTAACTTCATATTAATTTTCTTATTCGTTAATTGATTTTAAAAAAAACGAGCCTAATCCTTAAATATTTTAATAGAATAGACAACGGCCTTTGACTATTTGTCACCAGTAGAATACGAAAATCAGCAAATAGCTGTGTAAACTTGTGTCCTGAAAAGTGTTGACACATCACTTGCTTGAACCCTTAAAATTGATCGTTATTACACGGATGATTGGGGTGCCTATGGACGCCATATTGACACTAAAAAATACGAAGTAGATAAGCGTAATACTCAAAAAATTGAACGTAAAAATTTGAATTTACGAACCTGGATTAAGCGTTTGACAGGTAAAACTATTTGCTTTTCAAAATCTGAAAAAATGCATGATATTACGATCGGTTTAGCAATATGGAAACATCCCTTTGGGATGAGGCCAATGATTGGGAAGGGGTATACTTCCCTGCCCAATCCGCGCCCGACAAAGCAACATCGCTTCGCTTGTTGCGGGGCGCTCCTTTCGGCCTAAAGGCCGAGGTTTAAACCAGCAAGGAAGATTGATAAAGTTGAGTTTGACCGAAATATTCATGCATAACTACAGATTTGACCTACTACCTAAGAAGCAATGTCAAAGCGATCCAGTGTCATCACTTTAACCCATGCCTTAATAAAGTCGTTGACAAATTTCTCTTTAGCATCGTCTGAGGCATAGACTTCGGCTATAGCACGGAGTTCTGTATTAGAACCGAATAACAAATCGACCGGCGAAGCTTGCCATTTGATTTTGCCCGTTTGACGGTCAACACCATCGTAGACGCCTTCAACTTTGCTTGATTTATTCCATTTAGTAGACATATCTAGTAAATTAACAAAAAAGTCATTGCTTAATGTTCCGGGTTGCTTAGTTAATACACCATGAAAAACGCCTTCAGCATTGGCATTTAAAGCGCGCATACCACCGACTAGAACGGTCATTTCAGGTACCGTTAAGTTCAGTAAGTTTGCTCGCTCAACCAACATTTCTGCTGGTGACTGTGTATTTTTCAGGCTGAAATAGTTCCGGAATCCGTCAGCAGTAGGTTCAAGCACAGCAAAAGAGTCCACATCTGTGAGTTCTTGCGTGGTATCCGCACGTCCCGGAGTGAACGGAACACTGACATCGTAGCCAGCATCCTTAGCTGCTTTTTCAATGGCTGCCGCACCACCGAGTACGATAAGATCAGCAAGTGAAACCTGCTTTTTCCCTGCATCCTCTTTGCCAAAATCAAACCAAGAACTTTTACCGGAATTATCGTTGAATTTCTTTTGAATACCTTCAAGTACATTCAGCACTTTAGCTAATTCAGCCGGACTGTTGACGGGCCAATCTTTTTCTGGCGCAAGACGAATGCGTGCGCCATTAGCACCGCCACGAAAATCCGTATGACGGAAACTGGCGGCAGATCCCCAGGCTGTTCTAACCAATTGAGGTACGCTCAAGCCTGAAGCAAGGATTGTTGCTTTCAGTCTGTTGATGTCCTTGGCGTCAACTAAAGGATAATCGACGTCTGGAATAGGATCTTGCCATAGTTGCGCTTCGGGCACATTAGCACCAAGTAAATGCGCTCTCGGCCCCATATCACGGTGAGTCAGCTTAAACCAAGCTTTAGCAAAAGCAAGATCAAACTCTTCTGAATTATTCAAGAAGCGCTGCACAATCTCACGATATTTAGGGTCAGCTTTTAGTGCTATATCTGTTGTAAACATAACGGGTGCATGTCGTTTGCTTGGGTCATGCGCATCCGGTACGAATTTAACTTCGTGAGCATTTTTAGGTGTCCATTGAATTGCGCCAGCAGGGCTTTTCGTTTTCACCCACTCGAGCGTCATAAGGTTTTGTAGATAATTGATGCTCCACGCCGTTGGCGAGATAGTCCATGCACCTTCTAGGCCACTGGAAACAGTATCTGCTCCCATACCCGTAGCACATTTATTTTTCCAGCCTAAACCTTGCTCTTCTAATCCAGCAGCGGCGGGTTCTGCGCCAACACACTCTTTTGGAGGACGTGCTCCATGGGCTTTACCGAAGGTATGACCACCAGCAATCAAGGCAACGGTTTCTTCATCATTCATCGCCATACGGCCGAAGGTTGTACGAATATCCTCGGCGGCCAAAAGTGGGTCTGGATTACCTTCTGGACCTTCGGGATTGACGTAGATCAGCCCCATCTGAACGGCCGCTAATGGTTTGTCTAACTGTCTATCGCGGTGGTAGCGCATTTTATCAGAGAGAAACTCTTTTTCCGCCCCCCAATTGACCATTTCAGGCTCCCAGTCATCGATACGCCCACCGCCAAAACCGAACGTCTTAAAACCCATGGATTCCATAGCAACTGTGCCTGTTAGCACCATTAGGTCACCCCATGAGATCTTACGTCCATATTTTTGTTTAATTGGCCAGAGCAAACGGCGTGCTTTATCCAAGTTGACATTATCGGGCCAGCTGTTGAGTGGGTCGAATCGCTGTTGTGCACCATCTGCTCCCCCTCGGCCATCAAAAACACGGTAGACACCGGCACCGTGCCAGGCCATACGCACGAAAAAAGGCCCATAATTGCCGTAATCTGCTGGCCACCAGTCCTGTGATGTTTTCATGACGAGCTTGATGTCTTTCTTGATCGCTTCAAGATCAAGCGTTTTAAATTCTGTAGCATAATTAAAGCTCGCTGCCATTGGGTTCGATTCAGCGGCATTCTGGCGAAGAGGGCTCAAATTTAGTTGGTCAGGCCACCAAAATTTGGGTGACTTAGCTTGCGCGTCAGCAACTGCAGAGCCTGAAGACAAGGCAATGGCAATCGCCGCAGCTAACGGTATTGATTTTTTTAGCATAAATACGTATTCCTCTGTCATTTATTATTGATTGATAAGCCTCTAAATTCGCTACCCAATGAGATTAAAGAAAATAAATCTCTAATATTCTGATGCAAAGTGTTAAACAATTTATTTCGAAGTCCCATCCTTGTCTTTAAATTAGAGCACCTAAATGCCGTCTATTTAAATGCTAAAGTCTCAATTCACTATTACATTTATATGCATTATTTAATCATAGCTGAAGCTTGTGACTAATCAGGAAGATTTTCGTTATACGCTAATTACCGACTAGAGATAGGCGTTACATCACGTTTGGCTGCGCCGGTATAAAGTTGTCTTGGACGACCTATTTTTTGCTCTGGGTCGGTAATCATTTCATCCCATTGGGCAATCCAACCGACAGTTCTGGCCATCGCGAAAATGGCCGTAAACATATCGGTAGGAATCCCTAAGGCACGTAAAACTATGCCAGAATAAAAATCTACATTCGGATACAGTTTTTTGGCAATAAAATATTCATCTTCCAGTGCTATTTTTTCTAGCTGCATGGCCAGTTTGAATAATTTGTCATCATGTAAGCCCAGCTCATTCAGTACTTCGTGACAGGTTTGACGCATTAGCACGGCTCTAGGATCAAAGTTTTTATACACGCGATGGCCAAAGCCCATCAGTTTAAAAGGGTCGCTTTTATCCTTGGCTTTTTCTATAAAGGAGTCGATTTGTGAGACGTCGCCAATTTCCTCAAGCATCACTAAGACGGCTTCGTTTGCGCCGCCATGTGCCGCCCCCCATAAACAAGCAATCCCAGCGGCAACGCAAGCATAAGGGTTGGCGCCGCTTGAACCTGCGAGTCTGACAGTAGACGTCGAGGCATTTTGCTCATGATCTGCATGTAAAATAAAAATTCGATCGAGTGCGCGAGTTAATACGGGATTAGGCAGGTAATCATCGCAAGGCGTGCCGTGCAACATGCGCATAAAGTTTTCACTGTAGCTCAGGTTGTTTTTAGGATACATAAAGGGCATGCCGGTGCTGTATTTATGACACATGGCGACAATGGTTGGCATTTTGGCGATCAAGCGGATAGCCGCTATTTGTCTGTAATCGTCATCTTTAAATTGTGCGGTGTTATGATAAAAAGCTGACATAGCCCCCACTACACCGACTAAAATCGCCATGGGATGCGCATCGCGCCGAAAGCCTCTAAAAAAGTTAGTCAGTTGGTCATGCACTAAAGTGTGTTCACTAACTAGCTTGACAAAGGTGCGCATTTCCTTGCCATTAGGCAATTCGCCGTTTAAAAGCAAGTAACAGGTCTCAAGAAAATCGCATTTTTCAGCTAGTTGTTCAATAGGATAGCCGCGATATAACAGTATGCCTTGGTCACCATCGATAAAGGTAATTTTAGAGCTACAGCTTGCCGTTGAAGTGAAGCCTGGATCATAGGTGAAGGTTCCGGTAAATTTATGCAAGGTTTTAATATCTATTGCATGTAGCCCAAGAGTACCTGATTTTACGGGTAATTCACAAGAGGTATCATTATGGGAAAATGTAACAGTTGCCTGCTTGTTGTCGGTCATTCGTTTTCCTGCTGAAAATTAGGTTAATAGATAATGGGCTGCAATGAGGTTTAATTATCTGGGTATTGCCGTCGTTCAGCAATATAAAAAAACATAGCGGCTGCAAATTTTGCGGTCGTTTGATGGTAGATCGTCTTTGATAATAAGTGCTTTTGCCATATTTTTATGCAAAGCTCCTTGTTTTTGAACTTCCATCAGACCATGCAATTGATGATAAGCTTTTGAAAAAATAACTTTTTCGTTCAGGCACTATTTAGGCACCGCCCTCTCGGCTCGTTACCCTCATAGAGCACGATGTCCGAATGTAGGAACTTTGCCGCCGCTGCTGAACCCTTCACTTTGACAGCAGTACGCTCTAACATCTCTGCTTCAAACTCAGTTAATACACTTTTCCTCACGCCAACTTCGCGCCATTGCGATAAGGGGCGGCATCCTTTTGATATGCCGCGCGCTAACGCCAGCGCATCGAGCAGGGCTTGATTTGCGCCCTGCCCCTTGAATGGACTCATAGGATGAGCCGCATCACCAATCAGCGTTATGTTAGCCCCTTGCTCTAGCAATTCTGCAGTAAGTAATGTTCGGTCATACACCGGATAGCCTGACACAAGGGCGGTCTGAGTTGCTGCTAAAATTTGGGGAATCGGAGTATGCCACTGGGTTCTTCGGCAGGCTTCATCTTTCAGTGCTTGAGCGCCTTGTTCACTCAATGCCTTAGCCTCACTTTCTGGCATTAGGAAGCTAAGCTGCCACATCACCGAGTCTGCTGCATAAGGCATAACGTAGATTCGCTCATTGCCATTGGCGGTTTGAAATACTGTCTCCGAATCCAGTAAATCACTTTCAATCCCGTCGAGATCTGCCAAAGGACAAATACCCAAGATCACAATACAACCCAGGTAACGTAAGGGAGTGGCATCCTCGCCAATCAGTAACCTGCGCACCACACTACGAAAACCATCGGCTCCTACGACAAGATCTGCCTTGGCGTACTTCATCTCGCCGTTTACTTGAAAGCTCAGATTAACACCTCCCTGACATTCTGTAAAATCAACTAACTGGTGCCCCCATTGAACGGCATCATGGCCACCCAGTAGCTCAAGCAAAGCCTGGCGCAAAGACTGCCGTGCGATATGTACGTTTGTTCGCTTCGGAGACGTGTTTTCACTGACATGCACCCACTTTCTCATGCCCCATTCACCGACCACTTTGCCTTCGGGCGTATGCACTACGTGCCTTGTAGAAGTCACGCCTTGTTTTAACGAGAAAATCCCCAGTCCTTCAATCGCTTTATTCGCCTGTTGCAATGTTAGGCCATAGCCCTGAGACCGAGCGGCAAAGCCACTATCGCGCTCATAAAGGGTAAAAGGAATGCCACGGTGCAAACATGCCACAGCCAGAGCGACTCCGCCGATACCAGCACCAATGATAGCGACATGAGGATAGTTTGCTGTATCAGCCATTGGATGACTGGCAGCAGGCATTAAGCCTGAACCAGCACAATTTGAACATACTTCGAGGTGACCCTTAGGCGGGATAGGTGCGGTTCCTTGACCCTTTGTTTTTGCAAATTCATCTAATTCTCTCTGGTAACTGAGCCGCACTTTTTTGCGCAGCCTTCTCCTTATTCTGCCTGCGCCTAGGCACGTCGGACAAAGGCTCCAGCAAGCCTGTTCATTCCTCATTTTTTTCATAAATTCATTATTTAACCCGATATTGACTTACATTCTATAAGAGAAATAGTAGTCAATACAGGATTTTAAGCTTATCGCGAGCGCGATTACAAAACACAAAAACGCAACTGGCAAAAGGATCGTGTCCCAGTTGCTCGAAAACGCTTAAACACAGACCGTTAATGGAGTTACGCATATCGATGAAACCTGTCGCTAGATACACTTGATTAGTAGAAAATCGGGCGCTCGAGCCATTGAACTCAATTTTTTCGCAGCAAAGCCTCAAATTGATCAATAGGAATAGGCTTACTGAACAAATAACCTTGGTAATGCATACAGCCATTCTCCATTAGAAACTTTTGCTGTTCCAGTGTCTCCACTCCTTCAGCGATAACATTTATATCCAAACTGTGTGCCATTAATATAATGGTGCGAACAATCGCTTTATCACTCAAGTCAGTGACAATGTCGCGTACAAATGATTGGTCAATTTTTAATTGATCTAGCGGTAATTTTTTCAGATATTGCAGCGATGAGTAGCCCGTACCAAAATCATCCAGTTCAAAGCGGATTCCAGTAGCATTCAATGTTTTCATGCTGCTTATTATTGCTTGTATATTATCAACTAGGATGCTTTCGGTCAGTTCTAGCTTAAGTTGCTTGGGATTTATATTGTGGCGTTGTACTGCTGCATTTATTTGCTGCACAAAATCTTTTTGCAGAAATTGCTTGGCGCTGATATTAATGGACAAGGAAAGTTCACGCATAACGGGATCTTTTTGCCATAACTTGAGTTGCATACAGGCTGTGTCGAGCACCCATTGTCCAATGGCGAGTATCAGCCCTGTCTCTTCTGCCAGAGCGATGAAGTGGGCTGGGGAAATCATGCCACGTTCTGGATGTTGCCAGCGAATTAAAGCTTCAGCGCCTGTAGGCTGGCCTTCATTATCGACTTGCACTTGATAATGCAGTTGAAACTGCTGTAACTGAATGGCTTTACGTAATTCGAACTCAAGCTCAGCACGGTGAGTAATCGTCTCTTGCATCTTTGGATCGAAAAATTGCAACGCGTTGCGACCCGACTCTTTGGCCTTATACATAGCAATGTCCGCTTGCTTTAACACGGTATCTAATGATTGCTCATGATCGTTAAATATCGTTGCACCGATGCTTGGGGTACTGTAATGCGGATTTTCGTTAAGTTGGTAAGGCATATTAAGTGATGCTAGTATTTTATTACCAACCAATTTGGTCTGAGCTGCTGCTTCTAGGATATTTTCACTTAAGTTTTCTAATAATACCACGAACTCATCGCCGCCTAAGCGAGCCACAGTATCGCCTTCGCGTACACATTTGCTTAAACGACTAGCAACCTTTTGCAATAGCAAGTCACCCACATCATGACCGAGCGTATCATTGAGCGTTTTAAAATGATCAAGATCAAGAAACAGTAACGCGCCTTTTTGATGACTACGTGCACTAAAAGCTTGGGCTTGATTTAATCTGTCAAGCAACAGTCGTCGATTGGGTAGCTGTGTGAGTGGATCATAAAAAGCCAAGCTCTTGATTTCATCTGAGGCAGCTTTACTGATGGTAATGTCGGTGATCGTCGCGACGTAGTTGGTGATCCTGCCATTTGTATCTTTTACTGCAGTAATCATAAGATATTCTGGGTAGATCTCACCATTTTTACGACGATTCCAGATTTCACCTTGCCATTGGCCTGTTTGCTTAATACTGTCCCACATGGCTGCATAGAAATAGCTATCCTGGCGGCCTGAATTGAGCAGCCTTGGCGTTTGCCCCACGGCCTCTTCACTTGTGTAGCCAGTAATAACTGTAAAGGCGCTATTTACACGCAGAATGATGTTATTAGCATCGGTTACCATAATTCCTTCTTGGGATTCAAAAGCAGTTGCAGCGATGCGCAGTTCGTTTTCAGCGATTTTTCGCTCAGTAATATCGCGGGCTGCAGCAAAGACACCAATGACATTCTCTTGGTTATCTCGGTAAACGCTGGCGTTATAAAGGACGTCTATAATTTTTCCTGAAACATGACGTATTGCGAGTGGAAAATCTGTCACTGTACCTGTTGAAAATACCTGTTGGTAGCCTGCACGGGCTTTGTCTGGTTCTGTGTAATAATCGGCAAAGTTGCTACCAATGAGTCGATCTCTGTTTATACCCGTAATTTTTTCGGTCGCAGTATTGACATCGGTAATTTTACCTTCAGCACTGATAGTTACTAATGGATCTAAACTTGCTTCAATTAGACTGCGAGCATAAAGTGATGCAGATTGCATGCTATCTTCTGCCTCTTTACGCGCTGTAATATCGCGGCTGACGGCCAGATGGAAGGTCTCGCCATTTTCCTGAATGGGTACAGCATGTGTTTCCATCCAATGATGCCTCCCTTTAAGCCCAATAATCTTAAATTCCATGCGCATTTTTTCACCAGCAATAACTCGTTTATGCATTTCGGTAAAGGCCTTGCGGTACTCGGGATGGATGAGATTTTCAACTGACAAACCCAGGACTTCAGCACGCGAATCAGCTTCAATTATGACCAGTCCTGCCGGGCTGATGTCGACTAAGCAGCCTTGAGCATCGAGTGTTTTGATGCATTCTGGCTCATTTTCGATAATAGTCCGTAGATGTGCTTCGCTGATTTGCAATGCATGCTCTATTTTTTTACGCTCAGAAATATCTCTAGACGAATTAAAGAGTAATTGATGCCCATCCAATTCGAGAGGGTGACTGCTAACTTCTGCTTGAAAAACAGTACCATCTTTGCGTCTATGCAGGGTTTCAAATTGACTGTATTGCGTCAACTGGAACTTTTCTCTGAAGTTAGCTAATAACTCTTTAGTATTGGCATATCCGGCATCCCATTGAGCAACATTCATCCCGATAATTTCTTCTCGCGTGTAGCCTAGCATATGACAAAATGAATCACTGGCTTGGATAATATTACCTTCTTTATCAAGAATATGAATACCATCGCTGGCATTACGTAAGAAAGCTAGATTTTTCTCGGATTCTCTTAGTAAATTTGCCTCCCCTAACTTGCGTTCGGTAATGTCTGTGATGGTACCTACGTAAGTTGTTTGACCATTTAACTGAGATTTAAAATTAGCCAAGCGTCCGAGCACCCATACAATATCGCCATTGGGTTTTAGAAAACGGTATTCCAGATGAAAGGGTCTGTTTTCTGCTACTGAGCTATTCCACTCGGCATAAATTTTATCCTGATCTTCAGGCAGAAGAGCATGCAACCAGTGATGGCCTATTGCATCTTCCGGTGACAGTCCCGAGATTTCTGACCATTGCGCGTTGACATAAGTACAATTGCCCTTAATATCGGCTTCAAATACACCGACGGGGACGCTTGCAAGCAATGCTTTAAAATGCCGCTCCTGATCATTTAACAACAGGGCCATTCTTTTTTGCTCAGCAATTAAGATTCTCGTGGAACCTTTCATTTGTTCGACAGCATGCTCCTTGGCATCTTTTAGCGACATGCCAGATTGCATCGCTATCACAACCATAGCCATGGCTCGGTCACTTTCTAAAATATGCGCCGCTAGCCAGCTCGTTAAAAACTCGAGAATGCCTTCAATTAGCTGATTCAGTGGCTTGCTGCTTTGCTCTGCTTTTAGCTTAAGTACTTCAGCAAGGAAGCTACTATGAAGCTTAAGATGATCAGCTTCAAATGTATCTTCTGGCATATATTCATGCCAGATTTTTTCTTCGGTTTCAAAGTGATAAACAGCATATTCTGCCAGTTCATCAAATATAACGTTGAGTGCCGGAATATTGGAATTAAAAGCAACGTGACTTGCTAATACATTAAGTATGCTAACTAGCTTTTTATGTTGCTCATCAATTAAAGGAATACCCGTATTGAAGTTATCGTTCCACGGGAAAATATCGATTGAATTCATGACAAAAAAAGCCCTTTAATTTATGTTGATCCAGTTGAAAAAGAATATATTTTAGGTGTTTTTTAAAGCAACTGTTAATATTTGCGCTTTAGGTGATTACCTGGGCATATTTTACCGATTCAAAGTAAACTTACCCTTTATTTCATACTTATTGACAGCTACCGTGCAGTCTGCAATCAAAGCCACCCTATCACACCTAAATATCTCAAATCGAAGATTAGCCAGCTCGAAAATGCCAGGCGCAGAACGGTGATCCTTTCAGGCAACCCTAATACAAAAATGCTGTCGAGGCAGCGCACGTTTAGCAGAGAGCGTGTTTGGTTGCAAAGCCTTGATTTTATTCTCCTCACCCCAACCCTCTCCAGCAGGAGAGGGAGTAACTTCACTTTTTAATTCATGGTATTTAACAGTATAAAAGTTGTGTAGATAGCTATGGTTTGGTTGGGGTGCGAGACTGGTCAATTAGAATTTAATCAAGCTAAAGAAAGTAACACTCCAGCGAGCAGAGTAAGCTTAAATAACCAGAATCGTTAAAAATCACGCCTCGCTCAGAGACGCCTTGATCACTATTTGCACTCTCGGAGTAATACCACAAAGCAAAGTATAAGGGATCGTTCCCGCACAAGCAGCAATCTCTTCCACAGGCAGACCATCGCCCCACAAGAGCACTTGCTCGCCAAGCTGAACATCAGAGCAATCACTTAAATCCACAGTTAACATATCCATCGATACGCGACCAATAAGAGGCACGCGTTTATTAGCTATCAATACTGGCGTTCCTGGTTGTGCATGGCGCGGATAACCATCCCCATAACCTATTGATATGACCCCTAAACAGGTATCTTTATCAGCTATCCAGCTAGCACCATAACCGACTGTTGCGCCTTTTTTCACATGCTTAATGGCAATAATACGCGCATACAAACTCATCACCGGCAAAAGATCTAGCTGTTCTGCGGATCCTACCAACATCGGCGAAACACCATATAACATCAACCCCGGCCTAACCCAATCAAGCCTAGACTCAGGCCAAGCAATAATAGCTGCCGAATTAGCGACGCATTTTTCGCCGACATGAATTCTGGTTACTTCATTAAATACAGCGAGTTGCTGCGTTGTTTTAATATCTTGCAAATCATCGGCATTAGCAAAATGCGTCATAAAGACAATAGCCTGATGCACAAAGCGACATTTTTGTAAGCGTAAGACCAGCGCCGAGCATTGCTCAGGCCTAATACCTAAACGGTTCATGCCGGTATCAATTTTTAAAAAAACGGACAAGGCACCAGATAAAGCAACTGACTCTAACAACTGGACTTGTTGTTCAGAATGCACCACCCCATCTAATTGATAATGCAATAAAGCTTCTATTTCATCGGCCTGAGTAAATCCTTGCAGAACTAAAATACGCCCTTGAATACCTGACTCTCTTAAGCGAATAGCTTCATCTAAACGCGCAACTGCAAAAGCATCCACTGCTGCGCTTAAATTTTGCGCTATCCGAACTAGGCCATGCCCATAAGCATTAGCCTTAATAACCGCCATGATTTTTGATTCTGGCGCATAGTCACGCACCCTGAGCACATTATGGCGCAAAGCCGCCATGTTTAATTCAATATGCGCAGCAACGGGGATCATTCATAGTCTCCGCCTGAATAAGCGTCATGGGCACAATTTTCAAAGCGGGTATATTTACCTAAGAAAGTCAGTCGCACGGTACCAATCGGCCCATTACGTTGCTTACCAATAATCAATTCCGCCATGCCTTTATCTGGACTATCTGCGTTATAAACCTCATCGCGATAAACAAACATAATGACATCGGCATCCTGCTCAATACTTCCTGACTCACGTAAATCAGACATGACAGGACGTTTATTCGGACGTTGCTCTAAATTACGGTTCAACTGAGATAAAGCCATCACCGGAACATGTAACTCTTTGGCCATTGTTTTTAAGCCACGCGAAATATCCGAAATCTGAGCCACGCGACTATCGCCACTGGCAGGCGATTGCATTAACTGTAAGTAATCTAAAACAATCAAGCCTAATTGCCCATTATCGCGCGTTAAACGCCTTGCTCTGGAACGTACTTCATTAGGCGTTAAACCTGGAGAATCATCTATAAATAATTTTGTTTCAGCCAATAAATTAATGGCCGATGTCAGTCGCGGCCACTCATCATCATCTAGTTTGCCGGTACGTACCTTATTTTGATCAATGCGCCCTAAAGAAGACATCATCCGCATAGCTAAAGAATCACCCGGCATCTCCATACTAAAGACAGCAACTGGCTTGCCGCTGCTAATGGCAACATTTTCTGCCATATTCATAGCAATGGTGGTTTTCCCCATCGAAGGACGGCCAGCAACAATAATTAAATCCCCCGGTTGCAGACCTGAGGTCATCTCATCTAAATCAGTGAACCCCGTTCCTTCACCAGTAATATTGCCCTCTTGCTCAAACAAGGCTTCGATTTTTTCTACAGCAGTCCCCAATAGCTCTTTGATTGGGGTGAATCCAGATTGTCCTTTCTGGCGCTGTTCGGCAATTTCAAAAACGCTTTTCTCGGCCTTCTCCAGTAAATCACTAGTTGATAAGCCTTCTGGGTTAAAGGCCGACTCTGAAATATCACTACCGATATGAATCAATTGCCTTAATACCGAGCGATCACGAACAATATTGGCATAAGCGACAATATTCGCAGCACTCGGCGTATCTTTGGCTAACACACTTAAATACGCTAGACCACCGGCATTATCTAGCTCATCCATTTTAGTTAATGCTTCTGAAATGGTGACGACATCAAAAGGCACCTGTTTTTCAGCTAAATTTTGGATCGCCGTAAAAATCATCCGATGATCTTTGCGATAGAAATCAACACTAGCTACTTTATCAGCAACACTATCCCAACGCTCATTATCCAACATTAAACCACCCAACACTGATTGCTCGGCTTGAATAGAATGCGGCGGCACTTTTAGAGATTCCATTGCCCTATCACGACTTATAAACCCAGTATCAGACATCTACTTACCCCATTTCAATCAAAAAAATATTATATAACTGCTATTACGGCTTTCCTTCCACTCTGTGCATAGCTATCTACACAAGTCTTAAAACCCTCTCCAGAGGGACAAATCCGACAGAATCGGATTGGCATTTACCCGCAGGGTGTTAGGCAGGGATAGCCCAACATGATTAGCTTAGATGAGGGAAAATAATAGATAAAGCCTTGATTTTATTCTCCTCACCCCATTCCTCTCCAGCAGGAGAGGGAGCAACTTCACTTTTTAATTCATTGTATTTAAAAGTATAAAAGTTGTGTAGATAGCTATATGCCATCTTGGGAGGGGCTTTTAACAATAAGCAATACTACATTAAATAGCTTAAACAACCCATTCATAGGCAGCGTGGACAAACTGCCTGCCCGCCTAAGATAAAAAACTTATTTCGAGCGTACCCCTAAAAACATCTCTATTTTACGGACTGAAATCCACCCTACAGCTTTTTTCTTAATGCCATAAAAAAAGGGCTGTAATTTTAACAATTACAACCCTTTTTTGCTGATCAATAATGCACTTTTAATATAAGCAAGAAGCCCATAAAAAACAGTGCATATTGAAAAACGCTTAACGTTTTGAGAACTGAGGACGTTTTCTCGCTTTATGTAAACCAACTTTCTTACGTTCCACTTTACGTGAATCACGAGTAACAAAACCAGCTTTTCTTAACTCAGCACGTAATGTTTCGTCGTAGACCATTAAGGCACGCGTAATACCATGACGGATAGCGCCAGCTTGACCTGATGGTCCGCTACCTTTAACCGTCACATTGATATCAAATTTATCTGCTAATTCAACTAATTCTAGTGGTGAACGAGCAACCATTTCATCAGTTTTACGACCGAAGTAAACTTCAATCGATTTATCGTTAATTGTGATTTTTCCAGTGCCTGATTTCGCGAAAACACGAGCAATTGCTGTTTTGCGTCTTCCAGTACCATAATATAGAGCTTCTGCCATGATATTAACCTGTTAGTTGCTTAAAGTTCTAAAACTTTAGGTTGTTGCGCTTGGTGTCCATGATCAGGACCCGCGTAAACTTTTAATTTTTGAAACATTGCGCGACCCAGAGGGTTTTTAGGCAACATTCCTTGAACCGCAGTATTGATAATACGATCCGGAAAAGTTTGTCTTAATTTACCTAAACTAACACTTTTCAAGTTACCGATATAACCTGTGTGGTGGTGGTAAATTTTATCTTTTTCTTTATTACCAGTAACACCAATTTTTTCAGCGTTAATAACAATAATATAATCACCAGTATCAACATGCGGGGTGTATTCTGGTTTATGCTTACCGCGAAGGCGTCGTGCAACTTCAGTAGCTAAACGTCCAAGCGTCTTGCCTTCTGCATCGATCACATACCAATCACGCTTCACTTCAGCGGGTTTTGCGCTAAATGTTTTCATATTCGTATCTTTGTGTAAGATTTTAAGTTAGCCGTCTATCATACTAAATAAACATTTTGTTTTCAAGAAGATATTCTCTTAACAAAGCGATGGCAAATGCACTATTTCTGTCTTATTGTCTTGATCTATAAAAGCATAGCCACTCTTTCCATCGCGTTTAACCTCATACATTGCTTTATCTGCCCTCTCTAATAGACAATCAAAAGCACAGCCGTCAGTTTCTTGAAAGTCAGCCATGCCAACACTGACGCCTACTTTAATCATTAGCTGGTCCTTAATTAACATCAGCTGCGAAATTGAACGTACAATTTTCTCCGCCACTTCAAATTTAAAGGCCTCAGAATGGCTATTTAATAACACCACTACAAACTCATCTCCGCCTAATCGGCAAACCATATCGGTAGCTCGCACACAATTTAATAAGCGCCCCGCGACAATCTTCAGCACGGCATCACCAACCAAGTGCCCATGGGTATCATTGACCAATTTAAAGCCATCAAGATCCATCATTAAAAAACAAGCGCTATTTCTTTTAGCATCCAACGCAATATGCTCGGAAAATAGGCTTTGAACAGCCGACCTAGATAACAAGCCGGTCAGAGCATCATGCATCACTTCATGTTTAATAGTCTGCTCAGAACGAACGCGCTCAGACACATCAAGCAACACGCCCTCAACCAGAGCATTGCCTTGAGTATCGATTACCTTAGACATCAAGCAATGCATCCAAACAGCTTCATCCCGCGCTTCGCCCGCTAATTGCAAATCCAGACTCTCGAACTGCCCCGACTCAAACGCTTTGGCGAGCAAAACCTCAAACTCAGAAGGCTCACGAAAAAAACCAGCAAAAACACACGCATCATCTAACGCTTGATTGTCATTTGATTTTAGGCCGACCATTTGCTCCAATGTCAAATTATGATTTAACATCACACCCGCTTCATCCAGCAAAAACAGCCCCGCGCTTGAAGCATTGTAAACATGCCGTAACTGCTTCTCTATGGATTCAATCTCTGTTCTTAATTCGTGCTCAGTATTAAACTTCTTCTCTAAAGCAGCCAACAAATCATTAGTATCCACAATTAACCGCCCTAACTCATCGTTGCTATTTCTCTTTAAAACCGGAATACGCACCGCCTCACCCAGCCGAATCGCATGCAAGGTATTGGAAGCTAATCGTAATGGCTGGGTAATATAAGCACGAATCAACAACAAAATGACCATGGCAGTCACACCAATAAGCGTGATAGAAATTACTGCATTAGAAATAACACGCTGTTCAGCTACTTTTTGATTAACACTCTCAGGCCATTGAACAATCAACTGCCCGACCCATTCATTATCGCCAAAAGGCGAATAAAGCAATCGCCGCACGGCATTATCAGAGCCACGAAACGTCTCTTTTGCCTGACTCAGCACAAAACCACCCTGACTTTTAATCTCAGCTCTATAAACACTATCATTGGCCAGTAAGCCAACCAGTACCTCGGTAGCAATTTGCTCGTTATGTGAATAAACAGCAACCACGGCTGTTTGTTCAACCGCATCGATTAGCTGCTTGAGTTGCTGCTCGGTCTGCATCACTGAGCGGTGATATTCCACCTGATAAAGCACCACAGAAGCGACTAGCGCCAGAACTAGGGCAACCGATAATACTAAAAAAAGCAGCTTACGATGCAAGCCTTTAAACTTTAGTTCGTTCATAAATTACTCTAGCGATAAAAGAACCTGCACTTGACTATGTCCAATACTGCTTCGCTCGATATAAGCAATAGCGCCCTGATTTTCCTGAACCATCGACAAGACATCCTGAGCACTGGATAACTTAATGGGTGGCATGCCTTGACCACTGAATATAATTCGCGCCCAGTAAGCATCAATTTGTTGCGTTGATCGCTCCGTCAATAAAGGATAAAACCGCTCGCGCGCTGCTGAAAAATCCAAAGGCATTGCCTTTATGCCATTAGCAAACGCTTTTTTTCTGCCCATAAATAACGATTGTATTTCAGTTTTGCTGATGCTCGACACAGGATTATCGACGTTAGCAATGACCACCATCTCCGCGCGCACAACGAAGATTGGCAGTAAAAAAACAAATAAATATTTAGCGATCGCTTTTATCATCATGTTAGAAAACAAAGTCCACACCCAGCGACCATAAATTCACCTGATCGGGAATATTTCCCGGCTCATCCTGAGCCCAAAGGGCGGCGCCGCGCTCGCAAAACCAAAAATGTGTCCACTGCGCTTTAAAAGCAATATTGGCATAAAAATCCCAACGCACTCCCAGTGAAAATGACTGCTGCGCAATTGAGTTATAATTCAATGCTCGATCCAGCCCTTTCTGCAAGCCTAATAATGGTGGCGCAGGCAGTGAAGGCGCCGGAATATCAACCCGATCATTAAACGAAAAGCTTAAGCCATACAAACCATAAACGGTAAACTCTGAAATACGTCGCCCGACACTCAGGTAGGCACTTGCTGCATCGACAACATAGGCATTATCTGTTGCCATATAAGAAGCCTCCGCTTGCGCCAGCCAAGTGCCGTCATCATAAGCTGCGCCTACAGCCATAAAGTGCAAATCAGTATCTTTTAAAGATAAAGCAGATGATAATCCCGCAGCACCCGAATAAACAGAAGCTAAAGCAGGGTCATTAACCGTATTGATAAGATCCTGCGCTGGCACATCGGATAAAAAATGCAGATAAGAATATCCAGCACGCACACGCCAGTCGGCAACTTCATAGACCAGATTCACACCAGCAGTGGGCGCTTTTATAGTAAATAAACCCAAACCAGTCTGCATTTGACTGGTACTATATCCGGCCTGAAATTTCAGTGTTAAAAAGTCATTATCTATCGCAAACTTTTGCGCAAAATCAATACCATCAAAATGAGACACAGGAATATTAGCATAAAACTCATGCGGCGGACGCATCCACGGATAGGCATAACCCACTTCACGATAATCAGACAACAGAAAGGTATCCAGCCCCAACCGCCCAATGCGTATATTGACATCATCTCGTGGCTGCCAGCGTACAAATGCCCACTCTAAATTCTGCTCAAAAAAATCGCCCGCATGATCCCGTGCGATCCATTGCACCGTAGCATGCAAAGAATCAGTCATATCCCCATCAAACTGCACACCCAAGCGCGAATCGGTAGTCACTCCCCAGCTATTATCAACAGCTTGAGTTTGCGTTCTATTGCGTAAGAAGCCAATACGCTTAGTATCTAGCCCCGCCCCTCCAAAACTACCAAAGCCCTTAATAGACCAGCGCTGACTTTGCTCAGCAGCCTTTGCTGTTGCCATAAAACAGACTAGCAAAAGCAGTCCGCACATCAACCGTCTTAGCAATCTCATAGCCGCCAGCATAAAGTTCACTTATTTCTTAGCATCGACATGTCAATACATTTTCCTAAACATTAGATTTATTGCGCCTCACCTTTATATTGCCTTAGCATATCCAAAGCCACAGCTTCGGCTATTTTTATACCGTCAACAGCTGCGGATAAAATCCCACCCGCATAGCCCGCTCCTTCACCGCCCGGATAAAGACCTTGGGTAGTAATGCTCTGTAAGCTGTTATTATCGCGTTTCAAACGTATCGGCGATGAAGTGCGCGTTTCCACACCGGTCAATACCGCATCATGCATAGCAAAACCATGAATTTGCTTATCAAAAACGGGTAAAGCCTCACGAATGGCTGCAATCGCATAATCCGGCAAACAAGCACTCAAATCCCCCCAAGTCACGCCAGGCTTATACGATGGCTCAACACGACCGACCGCAACACTAGGCTTATTAGCCAGAAAATCGCCCACCAATTGTGCTGGGGCATTATAATTTTCACCACCGGCAATAAAAGCGTGTTGCTCCAAAGTATTTTGCAACGCCAGCCCAGCGAGTGGCTGCCCCGGATAATCTTGCTCAGGATCAATACCAACGACAATAGCACTATTAGCATTACGTTCATTACGCGAATATTGACTCATGCCGTTAGTTACGATATGCCCTTTTGCCGAGGTTGCAGCAACGACAGTACCACCAGGACACATACAAAAACTGTAGACAGAACGACCATTTTTACAATGATGGACTAATTTATAATCTGCCGCACCCAATAATTCATGTCCAGCAAAATTGCCAAAGCGACATTGATCAATTAATGATTGCGGATGCTCAATTCTAAAACCGATAGAAAAAGGTTTAGCTTCAATATAAACACCTTTCTCGAATAACATTTGAAAGGTATCGCGCGCACTATGCCCGACAGCAAAAACAACATGCTGGCTTACTAATATCTCACCATTAGCTAAGCGAACACCCTGAATTTGTTGGTTTTCGAGCAAAACCTCATCAACCCGTTGCTGAAAACGAATTTCACCACCTAATGCTTCAATCATTGCACGCATTTTCTCGACCATAGTAACCAGCTTAAATGTTCCTATATGCGGCTTACTTAAATAGAGAATCTCTTCCGGTGCGCCGGCGGCAACAAACTCTTGCAATACTTTACGACCATGATGCTGCGGGTCTTTTATTTGGGTATATAATTTTCCATCAGAAAAAGTGCCGGCACCGCCTTCACCAAATTGCACATTAGATTCGACATTTAATTTACGCTTACGCCACAAACCAAAAGTATCCACGGTACGCTCACGCACTTCTTTACCGCGCTCTAAAATAATCGGCTTAAAGCCCATTTGCGCCAGAACCAAACCGACAAATAAACCACATGGTCCCAAACCTACAACAATAGGCCGCTCACTTAAATCTTTGGGCGCTTGGGCGACAAATTTATAGCTATCATCAGGCCTTACTTTGACTTGCGTATCTTCGGCAAATTGGGCTAATAATGCTGAATTTTTACTGGTCTCGACATCTAAACTATAAATAAAAAAGATATTTTTCTTTTTACGCGCATCATAGCTACGCTTATAAATGCTATAGCTTTGCAACTCATCACTCTTAATAGACAGCTTATTGAGTATTGCTGCGCGTAATTCTTGTTCGCTATGATCTAAAGGAAGTTTGATATTGGTTAAACGTAGCATGAAAGTATTCTAGGGTAGGTAAAAACTAATCGTTATTTATTGGATGCGATGCGGATCTAATTGTATTGATTGCACGCGGCGACCGAGCATAGAGATGACGCCATTATAGCGTTCGGCTCCGGTAGATGAAAATTCAAACAAATAAGTACGCGCAATATGCCACTGCTGACGATTATCCTTTTTTAGTGTAAAACTGGAAAAGGCGATATAACCATCTAGCATTTGTAAATCCATATCCTGGCAATACCTTTGCGTAGCCGACCAAGCAATTTCTTTCACTTTTTGCGCACTTTGCCAATAAAGAAAGGCGGCCGAAAACAGCAGTATAAAAAATATTTCAATCCACATTCAAATTTCCATTTCCCCCTCTAGCGCCAATGCCTGCAACTCTTGTAAAGGAGGCATAGCGGCTAAAGACTCTAAATTAAAATAATCCAAAAATTGCGCAGTCGTTGCATACAATGCCGGCCGCCCTGGCGCCTCTTTATGGGCAACGACTTTTATCCATTCGCGATCCAACAAAGTATTAAGCATATTTGAACTCACACTGACGCCACGAATGTCTTCTATATCACCGCGCGTGACAGGTTGCTGATAAGCAATAATGGCAATGGTTTCTAATAATGCGCGCGAATATTTCGGTGGTTTTTCAGCAAACAATCGAGCCACCCAAGGCGCCATATCGGTTTTCACTTGAAAACGATAACCACTAGCGACCTTATGTAAAGCTATTGCCTGATTCTTGTAATCTGTACAAAGCGCTTCAAGCGCAGCTTCGATAACGACTTTCTCGGGCATTGCTAATTGTGGAAAAACCGCTTGTAATTGAGTAACCGTCATCGGCTGTTCAGCGGCAAATAACAGCGCCTCGACTATGCGCTTAATTTTTTTATTGACCGGTTGCCCGGACTCGAAACTTTGCTCAATCATTACCGACTCCCGCTCTGGCTCGGATACGCAATTCGCCAAAAGGCTCGGTTTGGAGAATGTCAATTAATTCAGCTTTACTCAATTCAAGAATCGCCAGGAAGGCAGCCACGACTCCGGCCCTACCTTCTTGATGAGTAAAAAATCGAGTAAAAAGAAAACTGTCACTCCCTTCAAGCTTAGTCATAATAGCCACCATTCTTTCACGTACCGACAAGGCCTCTTTAGTAATTGTATGATGACTTAACTGATCAACTCGGCGGAGCACGCCCTGCAGAGCGGATACAATATCTTGCAACTGAACTTCTGGCTTTAGTTTATGCCTATCAACCTTTGAGGTATCGATTGTAGCGATAAAAATATCCCGCTCCATGCGCGGTATTTGAGCTAATGCTTCTGCCGCTTTTTTAATACGTTCATATTCCAGCAAACGACGTACCAGCACAGCCCTTGGATCCTCTTCATCATCTTCGAGGCTTGCCTGTCTAGGCAATAACATGCGTGACTTTATCTCAGCCAGTAAAGCGGCCATCAGCAAATATTCAGCGGCTAATTCAAACTGAAAATGACTCATCACCTCAATATAAACTCTATATTGCTTGGTAATTTGTGCAATAGGAATAGTAAGGATATCTAAGTTTTGCTTTCTAATCAGATAAAGCAATAAATCTAAAGGTCCTTCAAAGCTTGCCAAAAAAACCTCTAATGCTTCAGGAGGAATATATAAGTCTTCAGGAAAATCCAAATAAGGCTGGCCTGCAACCATTGCGGTTACGCTGCGCTCCTTAATTACCCTGCCAGCACTCATGCGCCTAAAAGCTACAAGCCGGCAATTGAGAAAAAGAAACCTTTAGCGATGCTGAGTGGATAGCCTAAAACAACACCCAAACTATCGGTCATTAATAATAAAACCAATAGATAAAAACCATACTTTTCAAACTGATCATAATAAAGACTTAATCGCCCCGGCAATGCCCAAGACAAAATACGACTACCATCCAATGGGGGAATCGGCAATAAATTAAGCAAGCCCAAAATAAGATTAATCATAATACCGGCTATGCCCACATAAATCATAGGCACGGAAACTTCTGGCGCATTAATCAAAATACCTAAACGAGCAAACAAAGCCCAACCTAAAGCCATTAAAAAATTAGCTACGGGACCTGCCAAAGCAACCATAGCCATATCATGCTTTGGATTGCTCAGATTTCTAATATTTACCGGGACGGGCTTGGCCCAACCAAAGACAAAACCAGTAAAAGCAAGCATTAATCCCGGCACCAAAATCGTGCCTACTGGGTCTATATGCTTAAATGGATTTAAAGTTAAACGCCCTAACATCCAAGCTGTTTTATCACCATATTGTTTCGCCACCCAACCATGAGCAACCTCATGCACGGTAATCGCAAAAATAACCGGAATAACCCAAACAACAATTTTCTGTACAAGCGTTAATTCATCCATCGAGTTAACCTAACATAGGCGCTTCGCCTTTACCTTGACGAATAATTTCCATTTCGCCGTCAGCACAAGAAATAATCGTACTCCACTCATCTTGAATAACACCTGCATCAATAATTAAATCCAACTCATGTTCTAAGCTGGCTCTAATTTCATAAGGATCACTTAAGGCATATTTCTCACCCGGCAAAATCAAAGAAGCGGTCAATAGCGGCTCACCTAATTCAGCGACTATTGCTAAAGCAATTTTATTATCAGGAATGCGAATACCTATCGTCTTACGTTTAGCATGCATCATCCGTCTAGGCACTTCTTTCGTCGCATCTAAAATAAAAGTAAACGCCCCCGGAGTCAGCGATTTAATTAAACGATGCGCATCATTACTTACTCTAGCAAACGTAGAGATTTGCCCTAACTGTTCACAGATCAGAGTGAAATTATGCTTATCATCTAACTGCCGAATACGTTTAATCGTATCCAATGCCTGCTTATCCTCCATCTGACATCCCAAGGCATAACCCGTGTCTGTAGGGTACACAATAACGCCACCTTTACGAATAATTGCAACCGCCTGATAAATTAATCTAGGCTGTGGGTTTTGAGGGTGTATTTCAATAAATTGAGCCATATCACTATTCGCTACTAAAAACTAAAGAGAGAAATCAAATACTACCTAATGCCTCACGCTCTGCCGTCGTTTTAGCGACTTTATCGCGCAGGTATACCGGCATTGCTTGGTCAACAGGAAGCGCTTGCTGACGCTGCATACCGACCGCACCTAATAACGCGATTTGCGCTGAATGAGGTAAATAATCAGCATCAAAACTGAGCAATTGCGCCCCTAAATGCTGCGTTAAAACTTGTTCATAAGCCGACCAACCTGAACCTATGCCATAACCCGTTAACTGTAATGCATCGACCTTACTGGCTGGCTGTACTTGTTCAACACCAATTAACTGCGCAAAACCTTCGGCATCACGCTGATAAACTGCCCAGTAAATTTCATTCATGCGCGCGTCAACAGCGGTAAAAATTGTATCGTAGCTTGTTTTTTGCAAGCAAGCTTGACTAATCGCCGCCAAAGTAGACACCGGCACAACCGGTAAATCCGCACCGTAAGCAATGCCTTGCATCACCCCGGTTGCAATACGTACCCCGGTAAACGAACCTGGCCCACAACCAAAAGCAATAGCATCCAGTTGTTGCGGCCTTAAATCAGCTTCTGCCATTAAGCTATCGATCATTGGCAAAAGCAGCTTGGCATGCTCTCTAGGCGCAATGACAAAACGCTCTTGAATCGCCCCTTCTATATACAGGGCGGCCGAACAAGCCTCAGTTGCCGTATCAATAGCTAATATCTTCATTAGGGAGACTAGCTATAAATCTTTCAATGCGGCCAAAGCCTCATCGTAATTAGGCTCATGAGTAATTTCAGTGACTAATTGGGTGTAAATCACCTTATCATTTTCATCGATAATAATGACTGCACGAGCAGTTAACCCCTTTAGCATACTATCGACTAAACGCACCCCGTAATCATCGGCAAAACTAGAGCGAAATGCAGAAACAGGCAATACATGCTTCAAGCCTTCCGATTCACAAAAACGGCCTTGCGCAAAAGGTAAATCAGCCGAGACCATTAACACCACAGTATCTTTTAGATGATTAGCTTTTTCATTGAAAGTACGCGCTGATGCCGCACACACAGGTGTATCCAGGCTAGGTACTATATTCAGAACTTTCTTTTTACCGGCATAGTTAGCCAAGCTCACTTCATTCAAGCGACCATCCACTAAAGTAAAATCTGGTGCTTTAGTGCCGATTGCAGGTAATTCCCCATTGGTATTAATAATAATTTCATCGTTACCTGGTTTAAACGTTAATTTGGCCATTATCTATCTCCTTTAGTGTCATTATTTCTTTTTCTTGTCGGCAATTCTTTTCTTTTTGTTGTGCTCCATTAAGCGCTTTTTCTTAAATAACTGTCGATCGCTTAATTTGTTCTTAATTTCTTTAAACGGATTTTTCGGTGATTTAAAAACAAGTCTTATCGGTGTCCCTTCTAATTTCAATTTCTGACGATAATAATTAATCAAATAACGCTCATAGGCATCAGGCAATGCATCCGTTTGATTGCCATGTACCACGATAACCGGTGGATTACGCCCCCCCTGATGAGCATGTTTCAATTTAATACTACGGCCATGCACCTGAGGTGGCTGGTGCGCAGCCATAGCGTCTTTTAAAATCTGGGTTAATACCGAGGTTGACATATCGACCATCGCGGCATCATATAACTTATGCACAACATCAAATAATTTACCGACACCACTACCATGCAGAGCAGAAATAGGATGCTTTTCCGCAAAATCTAAAAAGGGTAATTTAACTTCTGTTTGACGCTTGATTAATTCGCGCTGATCACTAGTTAAGCCATCCCATTTATTAAAACCGATAATTAAAGCCCGCCCGGCATCCAATACCATACCTAGCAAATGCTGATCTTGATCGGTAATACCCTCACTCGCATCAATTAAATAAATAACCACATTGGCTTTTTCTACTGACTGCAAGGCTTTGATAATACTAAATTTTTCAACTACTAACGTAACTTTGGCGCGACGGCGCATACCGGCGGTATCAATCAAGGTGTATTTTTTACCGTCACGCTCAAAAGGAATATACACGCTATCTCGGGTAGTACCCGGCTCATCAAATACGACGACACGCTCTTCACCTAACAAGCGATTCACTAAAGTCGATTTACCCACATTAGGTCGACCAACAATAGCAATCGCAACCCCTTGATCCTGCAACGCCTCTTCTGTCGGCTCCTCTTCCTCAGGCAATAAGGCACTAACACGTTGCAATAATTCATTAACCCCGCGACCATGCGCCGCTGCAATAGAAACCGGTTCACCTATGCCTAAGCGATGAAACTCAGCCGTGGCAATTTCAGCGTTAATGCCATCAATTTTATTGGCGACCAAAATAACCGGCTTGTCCAATTTCCTGAGCATATCCGTAATCGCTTGATCGGCACTGTTCATGCCTTCGCGTACATCCACTAAAAATAAAACAACATCAGCCTCTTCTAAAGCAATTTGCACCTGTCGCTTAGCAACCGAATCTATGCCATCTGCCTCATCGGTAATACCACCGGTATCAACCACTAAATAAGCTGTTTCACCTCGTTTGACACGTCCGTATTTTCTATCTCGGGTTAACCCGGGGTAATCAGCAACGAGTGCATCCCGTGTACGGGTTAAATAATTAAATAAAGTTGATTTACCTACATTAGGTCGACCAACCAAAGCGATAACGGGTAATGTCATACAGATTCCGTAAAATTAAAACAACAGGCCAGTAAATAGCCAAAACTCAAAATAGCACACCAAGCCATCGCTTTTGCGTGATTTTAAAACAAGGAAACTTTAACCGCAGCAAGCACGCCATCACTGGCATAGACATAAACCACGCCACCAGACACGATAGGTGCAGCAACGATAGGGCTATTAGTAATTTTTATACGCGCTAATAGGCGGCCATCGGTTTTTGACAGCCAGTGCAAATAGCCTTCAAAATCGCCAACCACGACATAATCATCATAAACAGCAGGCACCGATAAACGACGTTGATGTAAATCAGTTTGCTTCCAATAAGATGCGCCATTACGCTGATCCAATTGCCAGACATCACTGTTGACATCACTTAAATACAAATAACGACTGTCAGCACTTAAACCATATATCGCTGAAATAGACTCATTACGCCATAAGACCTCACCATCGACCGGGGAAACAGAACTAATACCGCTCTTATAACTACTCACAAAAACAGCATAGTCTATTAATACCGGCGTACCATTAATATCGGTTAAGCGCTCTATCTCAGAGCGCCCTTTAGGAACAGCAATACTGGTTTCCCATAAGTGCGCACCATCCATTAAATTAAGCGCAATTAACTTACCATTAGCATTGCCGATAATAACGCTATTACCTGAAACAACCGGCGAACCTTCACCGCGAATGCTTAAAGCTGGGACACTTCCCTCAACCAACCAAATTTGCTTGCCATCCCCCCTATTAAGCGCGACCTCTTTACCATCAGTAGTACGCACCAATAACTTATCACCGGCGACCACTGGCAAAGCCATAATCTCACTAGATACGCGTTGCTTCCACAACGCTTCACCGGTGGCTACATTTAAAGCCAGCACATCCGCTTTACTGGTACCCACAAAAATCAAATCATTATCAATAACGGGCCCAGATGAAATAGACAATTCGGTTTCAACTTGCCAAAATAACTCACCATCGAGTAAATTTCTTGCTTGAATCAGGCCTTTGCGATCAGCAACAATAATACGACCATCGGCTATGGCGGGTACTAAATTCATAGCTAACTCATCAGCACCAACACCCTCATCTTCATGCCATAAAATTTCTAATTTTATTTCCGGCTGATACGTTGTTAACTCAACGGGTGGCTCAGCATTATCTGAATCACTAAACAAGTCAGCCATAGCACTGGAAAATGTAGTGACCGCAGTACAACCGCTTAAAGCAATCAGTACGAATACCATGAAAAGTTTACGCATTAAGTAATAAACCACACTTATCCTTGAGTAGTATCAGCCGCAGTTAAATCATCTAATTTAAATTGCAACAAAGGCGAACTTTGACCCGCTTGTAACGCTGACTGATAGGCTGTTCTCGCTTCACCAACCTGCCCCATAGCAACGTATACATCACCTTTTAGCTCGTCATAAATGCCCGCAAAGCCGCCCAAAGATGACTGATCTACATCAGCAATAATTTGCAAACCTTGTTCATATTCTTGTTGCGCTAATAACACGCGAATTAAACGTGTGCGTGCCACATGCTTAATTTCTACATCGTCAGTTGCCGCTATTGCTTGCTCAAAAATAGCTTTTGCGGCACTCAAGTCATTTTGCTTAACTTTTTCTTTTGCTTGAAATAACAAGCCATAAGCACCATAAGCGGTTGAACCAAACTCAGCCTGCAACTTAGTGGCAATTTTATCTACCGACTCGGTTTTATCTTCTGCTTGTGCTTGCAGTAATTGTTCATACATAGCAGAGGCTTGCTTCACTTTGTCTTGCTGATAACTTTGCCAAAAGTTCCAGCCACCAATGATAATGGCCGCAGCCACAACACCAGAAATGACTGATGATCCATTCGCTTTCCACCAATCCTTTAAAGCTGCAACCTGCTCTTCTTCAGTTTCGTAAATTTCCACTTTAATTACCTTTAGTATCGTATATTATGAATTTGTTAATTTTTCATTAATTCAATAAGTTCCGCCAATACAACAGTACGTTGTTGGGCATCATTACGTAAGAATTTTATGCTAATTTCATTGTTTGCAACTTCATCATCACCTAAGATCAAGGCGTAATCTGCGCCGCTTTTATCTGCCTTTTTAAACTGGCTTTTAAAACTACCGGCACCACAATTCACTTGCAACCTTAAATGCGGCAAGCTGTCCCTTAGTTTTTCCGCTAAAAGCAAGCCTGACTTCTCTGCTGCGGGACCAACTAAAATCATATAGGCATCAATAGATTGCATAGCATCCAAATCTTCGCGTGTTTCTAGCAAGGCTAGAATACGCTCCATACCCATAGCAAAGCCCACGGCATGATTAGCTTTACCGCCCAATTGCTCGATCAATCCATCATAGCGACCACCGGCACAAATCGTTCCTTGCGCACCTAATTCAGTCGTGACCCATTCAAAAACAGTCTTACTGTAATAATCTAAACCTCTCACTAAGCGCTGATTAATGCTATAAGCAATGCCCAAAGCATCTAAAGTATCCGTTAAAGCTTTAAAGTGAGCTTTGCTCTCTACTCCTAAATAACTCATTAAGCTCGGTGCATTATTGACTAATTCTTGCATGTCAGGATTTTTAGTATCTAAAATACGCAAAGGATTACTGAGCAAACGACGCTTACTATCTTCATCTAATAATTCAGGCTGCTGATTAAAATAATCAACCAATTGCTCACGATAAACAACACGCTCTTCAATGGTACCTAAAGAATTAAGCTGCAATTCTACTTTACCCAGAATGCCTAAACGCTGCCATAAACGATGACTTAATAAAATTAATTCCGCATCAATATCAGGGCCAGCCATGCCATAAGTTTCTACGCCCAATTGTATAAACTGGCGATAACGGCCTTTTTGCGGCCGTTCATGGCGAAACATTTGCCCATAATACCAAAGTCTATGCACTTGATTATGCAGTAAGCCATGCTCTAAACAGGCGCGCAAACAGCCCGCCGTACCTTCTGGCCGCAAAGTTAACGAATCACCATTACGATCTTCGAAAGTGTACATTTCCTTTTCGACAATATCCGTCACTTCACCGATAGAACGCTTAAATAATTCTGTTTTTTCGACGATAGGTAAGCGTATTTCCGCGTAACCATAGGCGGCTAAAACTGCTCTTACTTGTTGCTCAACAAATTGCCAACGAGGGGTTTGATCAGGTAAAACATCGTGCATACCACGAATAGCCTGAATATTATTTGCCATATTTTAGATACTCAATTTTAATCAGAAGATAATAGTGTCAGCTTTAATCGGCATAAGGAAATGCACGCTTCAATTCCAGTTGATATTGCTCAGCCATATCATAGCCCTGCAAAGCCCGCTCTATTTTAATGGCTAGACGTAGACCTTCTAAGGTTTTTCCCGCATTAGAAAAATAACGCTCAATAAAGGCTCGTGCCGACATCATCTCCCCTTTACCATAACGAATTTTCGCCATCTCTAACAAAGCAGGCGCATAATCTTTATTTATTTTTAAAGCATAATAAAATTTTTTTTCCGCCTCTACTTTCCGGCCTTTTCTTAAATCATCTAAACCAAGATAAGTATAAGCGGTCCATTTATTCTTATAGAAAGGGGCGTTTACTATACGCTTAAAAGCACTTAAAGCTTCCTCATCGCGTTCCTGTCCATATAAAAAAACAGCATAATTGGTTAATATATCAAAGTTATCAGGTTCAATTTTTAATGCTTTATCAAAAGATATCTGCGCTTGATCAGGCAGATTTTGACGCATATTAATTAAACCGATGATTTGATAAGTTTTGGCATTGTTAGCATCTAAAATTAACGATTCTTGTAAATAGTCCAATGCATAGATATATTTCTCTAATTGATAATAGGCTAAGCCCAAATCCGTCAATGTTTGCGCACGCTCTTTAGCGGGTCGCTCTACCGCGACCTTATCAGGCCGCGTATAGACGTTTTGATCATTCGCTGTCGAACACGCTACGCTCAAGCCACTAAGACTTAAAAGTGCAATCTTAAGCATTTTCACGATGCTAAACCCATCCGTTGTAAACGCTCTGCTCGGCGACTTTTATCTAAAACCTTACCTACCAACTGCCCACAAGCGGCATCTATATCCTCGCCACGCGTTTTACGTACCGTAGTGATAATGCCCGCCTTATGCACCACATCTCTGAACTGCTCAATCGCAGTTTTAGATGAGCATTGGTACTGGGTATTGGGAAAAGGATTAAAGGGAATTAAGTTGATCTTCGATGGCATATCTTTGAGCAATTTAACCAAAGCACGCGCATCAGCGACTGAATCATTAATGCCATCCAACATCACATACTCAAAAGTAATAAAGCCGCGCGGTGAACCTGCAATATATTTTTTACAAGCGGCCATCAATTCTTTTAACGGATATTTTTGATTAATGGGCACCAAAATATCACGCAACTCATCGGTTGAGGCATGCAAAGATACCGCCATACTAATATCGCAAACTTCGGTTAAGCGATACATAGCAGGTACAACACCTGAAGTACTAATGGTTACGCGCCTTTTAGACAAACCAAAAGCAAAATCTTCAGTCATTAAATTCATGGCTGGCACGACATTATCAAAATTCAATAAAGGTTCGCCCATACCCATCATGACGACATTAGTGACTCTTCCCGCAGCACCCATGCGTGCATTGGCCGCCATCAACTGACCAATAATTTCTGCGGTGGTCAGATTACGATTAAAACCTTGTTGTGCTGTAGAGCAAAACGTACAAGCCAAAGCACAGCCAACTTGCGAAGAAACGCATAAGGTAGCGCGATTAGCTTCGGGGATGTAAACCGCCTCAACTTTATTGCCGCCACCCATTTCAACAATCCATTTGCGCGTACCATCACTAGCGACCTGTTCCAAAATTATTTCAGGCGCAACAATGCAGCAATGTTCATTTAAGTAAGCCCGCAAAGACTTACTTAAATTTAGCATCTGGTCAAAATCAAACTCACCCTCTTGATAAATCCATTTTAGCAATTGGCTGGCGCGAAAAGGCTTCTCGCCAATTTCGGCAAAAAAGGCTTGTAGACCCTTTCTGTCGAAATTGAGTAGATTTATTTTTTCTTTATTAACGGATACGGTCACAAAGTTCTGCATCTGAGAAGAAATAAGCGATTTCACGTGCCGCAGATTCTGCAGAATCTGAACCATGTGCAGCATTTTCATCAATGCTAGTTGCAAAATCAGCGCGGATTGTACCTGGTGCTGCCTCTTTAGGGTTAGTTGCCCCCATTAAATCACGGTTTTTCAAGATTGCGCCTTCGCCTTCTAAAACTTGGACCATAACCGGACCAGAAGTCATGAAAGACACTAAATCATTAAAAAAGCCACGTTCACTGTGCTCAGCATAAAAGCCTTCTGCTTTTTCTTTAGTTAGTTGCATCATTTTAGCTGCAACGATGCGTAAACCATTTTTTTCAAAACGGCTATAAATTTCACCGATATTGTTAGCGGCGACTGCATCAGGTTTTACGATAGAAAAAGTACGTTCTACTGCCATTTCTTTAAACTCCAAAATTAAAATAAAATAAACACAAAATAAATAAACAAATTAAAACCATCTAACACATTTCTTACAAAATGCATCTGAATTACAGATAACGCTACCTCTAAGGCATCATATCAAATTCTTTACCTTCAACGTCAACATCAGGGTCCATCAAGTCTTCTTTACTCACACCTAACACCAAAACGAGCGGGCTCGCTACATAAACAGATGAATAAGTACCAATTACCACACCAATCAATAAGGCAATTGCGAAATTATGAATAATTTCACCGCCCAATACAGCTAAGGCGACCAATACCAAAAGCGTTGTTAATGAGGTCATTAATGTACGACTTAAAGTCTGATTTAACGAAACATTCATAACTTCCTGTGCAGAACCTTTACGTAATAATCTGAAATTCTCACGAATACGATCATAAACAACGATGGTATCGTTTAAAGAATATCCGATCACCGCTAAAATAGCGGCTAAAACAGTCAAATCAAATTCCAGTTGAGAAACCGAGAAAACACCTAAAGTAATCAATACATCGTGGGCCAATGCAGCCACTGAACCTAAAGCGAACTTATACTCAAAACGCCAAGCCACATAAATCAAAATACCAAACATTGAGTAAAGCAACGCTAAACCACCGTCCTCAGTCAATTCGTCACCCACTTGCGGACCAACAAATTCGACACGACGCACATCACCTTGCTCATTCATACCGGCATTAACAGCATTTAGCACAGCAGTACTGATTTCAGCATCACTAACTCCCGCTTGCGGCTTTAAACGAATCAAAACTTCCTGAGATGAACCAAAATGCTGCACTGTCGCATCACGAATCCCTGCCGCTTCCAGTCCAGCACGCATAACGGATAAATCGACGGCTTTCTTATAAGCAATTTCAACTAAGGTTCCACCCGTAAAATCAATACCGAATTTCAAGCCTTGTACCGCTAAAGACCCAACCGCAACAAGCAACAACAAACCAGAAAAAATAGCTGCAAATTTACGTTTACCTAAAAAATCAATTTCTTTTAACATCATATGTCCCCTTGTTAAATAGATAGCTTGCCAATTCGACGATGACCATAAACCCAATTAACAATCATTCGAGAACCTAAAATAGCCGTAAACATAGACGTTAAAATCCCAATCGCCAAAGTAATAGCAAAGCCTTTAATCGAGCCTGTACCAAAACCAAACAACACCAAAGCGACTAATAATGTAGTGATATTAGCATCAAAAATAGTGGCAAAAGCTTTTTCATAACCTAGAAAAATACTGGTTTGCGGTGATTGCTGATTGCGCAATTCTTCTTTTATACGTTCAAAAATCAAGACATTCGCATCAACCGCCATACCGACTGTCAATACAATCCCTGCGATACCTGGCAATGTTAGCGTTGCTTGCAACATAGATAAAACTGCGACAATAACGACCAGATTAAAGGTTAATGCCAAGTTAGCAATTAAGCCAAAAACTTTATAGTAAACAACCATAAATACGAGCACTAATACAAAGCCAACAACAACCGATAAAACCCCCTTATCAATATTGTCTTGCCCCAAACTTGGGCCAACAGTACGCTCTTCAACAATATCAACTGGCGCGGCTAATGCCCCCGCTCTTAATAATAAAGCTAACTTACGTGCTTCTTGCGGACTATCTAAGCCGGTTGTTTGAAAACGCTTACTAAAGGCATCACGCACCGTTGCGATACTAATAACCTCTTCAACTTTTTCTTTACGATGTACTTTCTTGCCATTCACTATATGTGTGGTCGATTTCTGCTCAATAAAGACCACAGCCATAGGCTGACCGATATTATCTTGAGTGAACTTACCCATTTTCTTTGCGCCAATACCATTTAAAACGATATTAACCGAAGCCGAACCATTTTGATCTAAGCCTGATGACGCATCAACAATCTGATCACCGGTAATAATAACCTGCCGTTTCAATAATACCGGCGCTTTCGAGTCGCGCTCATAATATAAACTAGAACCAGCGGGAATACGCCCCGCCAATGCATCTTGCACATCATGTTCGGTATCCACCTTACGATATTCAAGCGTCGCGGTCGTCCCTAAAATCTCTTTGGCTTGGGTTGTATCTTGCACACCCGGTAACTGCACAACAATACGACTATCACCTTGCTGCTGAATAACCGGCTCAGACACGCCTAATTCATTAACACGATTACGTAAGGTGGTAATGTTTTGTGCTAATGCAAATTTTTTAATTTCTTTTACTTCTTGTGTCGAAATACTTAGATTTAAGATCAGCTGATCGTCTTCAGTCTGCAAATCCAACTTACGAAATTCAGTATCCATTAAAGCAATCGCTGCTTGCTTATCTTGCTCGTTACGTAACACAACTTTAACCGCGCCACTATCAAAGCTAACCGATTGATAACGAATCTTAGCGGTGCGTAATGCCGAACGTATATCGTCATTATATCTTTGCTCTGCTTGTTTTAGTGCGGCATCCATATCCACTTCCAATAGAAAATGAACACCACCACGCAAATCCAAGCCTAAATACATCGGATCTGCACCAAAAGACCGAAGCCAATCAGGTGTCGCAGGCGCCAAATTTAAGGCGACGGTAAATTGATTGCCTATACTATTGCGTAATAAATCTGCTGCACGCATTTGCTCGTCGGCATTATTAAAGCGCACTAAGACTTTATTCTTCTGCCTTTCAACAGCTTTGACTGTAATCGCTGCTTTTTTTAACGTGCTTTCTATATTGCCCAGTTGCGCAGAAGAGACTTCAGTCTCATTACTTGCAGAAATTTGCACAGAAGGGTCATCACCAAAAAGATTAGGTAATGCATAGACAATACCTACCAGTAAGACCGTGATAATTAAAAAGTTTTTCCAGAAAGGGAAATGGTTTTGCATGATATGTCCATCAAGATAAATCAACGGCTGACACAAATAATTGTGCCAGCTTCATTATTAGGCACTGCGTTAATTGCGTTACTAAAGAATTAAGATTTTGTTTTTTTCATTTGAACTTTATAAGTTCCTTTAGGCATTAAGCTAGCAATTTGATGGCGTTGCACTTGAATAACCACATTCTCAGCCACTTCCACTTGAACAAAATTTTCATCTAAACTAACCACTTTACCTAAAACACCACCGCCAGTGACAACTTCTGCACCCGGCTGCATTTGCTCAAGCATTTTTTTATGCTCTTTTGTGCGTTTATGCTGTGGTCTCAAAAATAAGAAATAGAAAAATACTAAAATACCCAGTGGAAATAGCATACCTTCCCAACCCGGTTGTTGTGCTGCTGGAGCAGCTGCTGCTAAAGCATCAGATATAAAAAAACTCATGAATTCCCCAAAGTTGAATACGTTTAATAAAAAAGCTTGCCATTATGCCATATCCGGAACAGCTTTGCCCCGTTGTTCATAAAAACTCTTGACATATTTTTCAAAGACATTGTTTTCAATGCTTTCACGCACTTCCTGCATTAAATTTAAATAATAATGCAGGTTATGAATGGTATTTAAGCGTGCGCCTAAAATCTCATGACATTTATCTAAATGACGTAAATAAGCACGCGAATAATGCTGACAGGTATAACACCCGCAAGACTCATCAAGTGGTTTAGTATCAAACTGATACTGGCTATTGCGAATTTTAATCACCCCCGTTGTCGTAAAAATATGGCCATTACGGGCATTACGCGTAGGCATCACACAATCGAACATATCAATACCGCGCCTAACACCTTCAATTAAATCTTCTGGCGTGCCGACCCCCATTAAATAACGCGGTTTATTGACCGGCAAATGCTGATGCACAACATCTAAAGTGCCCATCATTTCATCCTTTGGTTCGCCGACCGATAAGCCGCCAATGGCATAACCATCAAAGCCAATGTCAACTAAACCCGCAATCGATTCATGGCGTAAATGCTCATACATACCGCCTTGAACAATACCAAATAAAGCATTCGGGTTATCGCCGTGCGCTTTTTTGCTACGCTCCGCCCAACGCAAAGATAAACGCATGGAATCAGCCGCCTCCTGAACCGTTGCCGGATAAGGCGTACATTCATCAAAAATCATCACGATATCCGAGCCTAAATCACGCTGCACCTGCATAGATTCTTCTGGCCCCATAAAAATCTTACGGCCATCAATAGGTGATTTGAAAGTCACGCCCGCTTCAGTAATTTTACGCAAATCCCCTAGGCTAAAAACCTGAAATCCACCCGAATCCGTCAAAATCGGCCCTTGCCAAGCCATAAAGTCATGCAAATCGCCGTGCGCTTTAATAACTTCAGTGGTAGGCCGCAACATCAAATGAAAAGTATTACCTAATATAATTTGCGCACCAAGGTCAGTTAACTCATGCGCCGATAGCGACTTAACTGAGCCATAAGTACCAACAGGCATAAAAATAGGCGTTTGCACAACGCCTCGATCAAAAGTCATGCGCCCTCTGCGCGCATGACCATCAGTATTTAATAAATCAAATTGCATGAGTAAATAAAATCGGTTGAAAAAGTCAGTGAGAGCTCAGGGAGGTATAATGCATCAACGCCAAAACTCGCCCTGCTTACTGCTCTCTCAACTCATAAAGCAGACTATTATCATGCATATCCACGCCTTTTTCACGTAATTCGCGCCCCAAAGCAAGATATTCTTGCAACGCCACTTGGGTTCCCGTAATTTTTAATTGAAAAACGTGTCGCCCCTGCTCCACTTGCACCCATTTCACCGAGCTTACCATCGGCAGTTTACGTAAATATGACTTAATATTAGTTTCCGCTGTCATACCGCTAATGCCTGCAACCTTCAACATAACAGTCCCCATACCTACTTGATCAGCTTTAACAGCATAAAAACTAGCTAAAGGCTTATATGCACCTTGAAATGCCACGGCCAAATTAGCAGCCAAATCAAGACAAGGTACAGTCCACTGGGCAATTTTATTATTAAAACTCAAGGTCCACTCAGAACTCCAGCAACGTCCTTGCTTAAGTAATTTTCCCGAAAGAATAGCCGCAACATCATAGCGCTCTGACGCCTTCATGAGTTTCTCAGGATAAGCGCTAAGCACATCCGCCACCAAAACTTTTTGCTTTTCTTCTAGGTCCATTAACGGCAATAAAATCGGCACACCTTTTAACTTGGCCGCCGTCTGTAATGCTTGTTCAACCTCCCTATTCTTATCAATATCAAGTATGGCTCGCTGACCAAGCTGCTCAACCACTAGCCAAACCAATACTTCATCACGCATTTCATTCCAAATAGCTAAACTACTGCTGCGCATCAACTCCATAAGCATTTCTTCATTAAAAGCTACACGCATAATACGCATGTCACTACCCGCTTTAGCGTTAACATTTAGCTCGTATTGATATTGATCGACATAAGAAGCGGCATTATCCAAGGCAATTCTCACAACGGGGTCTTGAGTTATCGCCTCATCCCCCACCATGACTCTATTAAGCACAATGCTCATAGCTTCACGCACAGCGGCATTCCTGTCTTCTCGGGATTGACTGAGCGCAGCAACCTCAACTTCAAACAAACCTTTTACCTCAATCGCCTGCACAATTGCGGCAAAAAATAAGTAACAAACCAGTAAAAACTTAATAAGCGCTTTCATATCATTAATTTTGTCTTGTACAATAACAGTTAACTATAATTTAATTTTACCCATAAGAGAACACTCGTGAGCGAACATAAACAAGAGAGTTTAAACTATAAAAGTGCCGGCGTTGATATAGCAGCAGGCAATACGCTTGTTGAGCGCATCAAACCCATTGCGGCAAAAACCAGAACAGCCGGTGTTATGGCTGGACTAGGCGGATTTGGCTCCTTGTTTGATTTACCACTAGATCGCTACAAACACCCCGTTTTAGTGTCTGGTACCGACGGTGTGGGCACAAAATTAAAGCTAGCGATTGATTTAAATCGTCACAACACCGTTGGCATCGACTTAGTCGGCATGTGTGTTAACGATATTATCGTGCAAGGAGCAGAATCATTATTTTTCCTAGATTATTTTGCGACCGGCAAACTTGATGTCGATACCGCAACGTCCGTTATCGAAGGCATAGGCAAAGGCTGCGAGCTTGCTGGCGCCGCTTTAGTCGGCGGTGAAACGGCAGAAATGCCAGGCATGTATGCTGACGGCGAATATGATCTAGCGGGCTTCTGTGTCGGTATTGTCGAAAAAGATGCCATTATTGATGGTAGCAAAGTTGCTGTAGGCAATAAATTAATCGGTATCGCCTCCTCAGGCCCTCACTCCAATGGCTACTCATTAATTCGTAAAATTATTGAACATAGCAAAACCTCGTTATCGGAAAAACTTGGCGATAAAACATTAGCTGATCATTTGCTTGAGCCTACACGCATCTATGTAAAACCCCTACTTCAATTGATTGCCACTGTTCCTGTGCATGCCATGGCGCATATCACTGGTGGCGGCATTACTGAAAATGTGCCCCGCGTATTACCTGAAAATTTAAGCGCCAGCATCAACCTGAATGCCTGGGAAATGCCGGCTATTTTTCAATGGCTACAAGAGCAAGGCAATGTCACCGAAGCAAATATGCTAACGACGTTTAACTGCGGTGTAGGCATGATTGTCTGCGTTGCCGCAGAAAATGAAGCAACCGCGATTGCAACATTGAAAGAATTAGGCGAGCATGCTTTCTCTATTGGTGAAATCCTCAGTACACCAGGCAGCAACAAAGTCATCTACGCAAGCGACTAAGGAATAAAACGTTAATAACTTGAGTAGGAGTAAAAAAGCTTTAGCTTTTTTTGTCAGGCACAGCAATAGCTAAAGCTATTACTCCTTATCAAATGCCCAACTTACATAAATGCTCATTCCTAACTTTTTAAGTGACTCTTTACCAAAATAAAGAACCGCCTAAAAATAAAACCTCAGCATTAACTCACACCCCTGGCTATGAAACAAAAAATCCGCAATTTTATTTTTGATGAACTTATTTTTGTCGCCGAACCTGAAAAATTTTCTGATGATGACGATCTATTGGAAGCCGGCTTAGACAGTATGGGCATTATGCGCTTGATTATGTATATAGAAGAGCAGTTCGGCGTCACTCTGCCCGACTCAGAAATTGATCCCGATAATGTCAACTCATTCAATGCACTTGAGCAATGGATATTGCAGCACAAAGCATGAAAACGCCTAACCCAGACATCATCCAAATACTCAACCCAGCCGATTGTTTTACTTTGGCCATGGATGAAGAAATACGCCAAGAACAAATGCCCGGCAGTCTGTGTGGTTTTGCTTTAGAGCTATCAAAACCCCCCGATATTGCAGCATTAGAACAGCGCATCACTGAATTTGGCGAACGCTTCCCGCTAGCTTTTGCCAGCTTACAGCAACGCGGCAAACGCTTTTTTTGGTGTACACGCGAGCAAAAACACCCGCTTTTTTATCAGCATACTAAGACTAACAATGCCGATGAAACTAGCTTTCATAAAGACGCCGTTGTAAAACTGCTCAATCACAAACAAGCGCGGGAAACGATTGCGCCAGTGGAATTTCACCTTATTAGCAGCGCCACAAAAACCACCTTTTTAATGCGCTGGATTCACCCTTTCTGCGATGCCCGTGGTGCAGATTTAATTTTAAAATACTTATGTACCGAATCTTTAACGGCGCGCAACCGTTTTGACCAGCCTAAGCTCGAGCCGCTCGTTAATAAGCAATTAGCCAAATATAAATGGTGGCAAAAAGTTAGCCTATTTTTAAAAGCTAAACGCTATATTTCTAAACTAGACAGCTTACAAAGCATTATTCATGCGGATACCAGCTTAGCACCCCAGCAATTAAATTTTAATACCTACACGCTTAGCCCAGAACAAACTCAGGTAATTAACGCCCTAGCCCGCCAACAAGTCGGCTTAACCGGCACCAGCTTATATTATGTCGGTTGTTTTATGCGCGCCTTGCACAAGATGAACCCTAAACAACCGGGCGAAGCCTATTGCACGCCTTACGCCTTTAATTTACGTAAAAATAAAGCGCTAAGCCCCTTATTAAGCAACCATGTTGCCCCTTTATTTGCCCAAGCACCCAAAACTTTACTAAATGATAAGACAGCACTATTTGAGCATTTAAAACAACAAAGCATGCACACCCTACGCGAAAAACTCGATTATGCCTTTCTGCCCGTAATGTGGGCGGCTAGCTGGTTATCATTAGAGCAGCACGGCGAAAAACTACGTAAGTCCATGCGCAGCGGCACTGAGCGTAGCTCCTTCTGGTTTTCTGATATAGGCCATGTTGATTTATCCAGCAGTGTTTTTTTGGGCAGTGATATTACAAAAATTTATCACCTTTGCCAGATTTCCAGCCCGCCCGCCCTCGCCTTTTTAAGCTGCCAATTTAATAAGCAACTAACGTTTAGCTATAATTTTATCGAGCCTTTATTTAGTCAGAAATGGATTGAACGCTTGCATCAAAATATGTTGGAAGAATTGCTGACCCCATAGCTTGTATGTAACTTCCAGCAAAGGATCATCCCAGTTGATCCAATGGACTGGTCACGCCCTTACCGCCCTTATTTAGCAAATGGGTATAAATCATCGTCGTACTAACATCTGCATGACCCAATAATTCTTGTACGGTGCGGATGTCATAACCACCTTCCAACAAATGCGTTGCAAACGAATGACGAAAAGTATGCGGTGTAGCTGCTTTAGTCAACTCCGCATCACGCACCGCCTGCTTAACCGCCCGCTGTATCGCCTGCTCCTGCACATGATGACGGCGCACCATCTTAGTACGCGGATCGGTCGAGTGTCTAGCCGCAGGAAACACATACTGCCAAATCCATTAACAAAGACCCAACTAGCCCCCGAGTTCAATTGAGAAGGCGGTGGTTCTATTGAACCTGAAATGTTAACTTCCACAGATGCCTCATGTTTAGAAATAGGAGCGTTATAGTCTCTATTTTGAATGGAAGCACCATTGCCTATAGCCGGATCAAGACTGGGTGGCAAATTAGCGGTCTCACGTACAGGGTTAGTTTTGTTTTCTTTCAATATAGAAGCCATTTCATAAAGAAAAGTAATCGCTTTAGATGCTTGCTCACGCTGTGATTCAGACGGCCCTTTGTCCTTTAACTTAGCTAAAAACTGAGAACGGCTATTCTGATAAAACGTAGGGTGATGATATTTATGGCAAAAATCCCAATAAAAGCGTAGCCACTTGCTATAAAAGTACCTGTGTTTGTCGGCGAGTCCTTTATTAATCAAAAATTGTTGAAAAGGTTGGTTGATTTTTTCAGGAAGTTTAAGCATTGAGCGTTATCCATATCCGATAAACATCACTTAAATGTATGTTATCCCGTTTAGTATTACTAAGCTTTATAGAGGAATACTGCATATAATCCTATCCTAGGATAGAATATATCCAGATCTGAATAATAATTTGTTAGCATTGTAAGGCATCGACGAATGAGCACACTCTTCAAGAAACTAGCAGAGGATGGGTATGTCACGTTTGATGGTCTGTCTTTTGGTGATAGTTCGAAGGAGATCGCCACCAATATCGGGACAGTGATCAATGTTCCTGGCGCAAAAACAGTTCAAGAATTGAGGCCGGCCAATAAAGCCTCATTGGAGGCAAGTAGTTATAGCGGCAACTATGGTGTAGAAGAATTTCCTTTTCACAGTGATATGGCACATTGGTTTCGCCCGCCAAGATATCTGCTACTTTGCTGCAGAGTGCCTGCACTGTCAGTAGAAACCCGAGTCGTGAAATCAGAACGAATTTTTGAAGGGGAAGATATTCATGATTTGCGCCGCGCATTATTCAGGCCGCGGCGCAGGCTTAACGGGCATTTAAGTCCTCTTCGTCTAGTTGAAGGTGATTTTTACAGATGGGATTCCCTTTTTATTCAGCCAATAAATAAATTAGCGTTATCCTTACGCTCTAGGGTTATAGGTCGTCTCGCTAAGGTTAGCTATGAAGCAGTAGTTTTGGGTAATTGCAACCAATGCCTCCTAATTGACAATTGGCAAACCTTCCATTCGCGCTCTGCCGTTACCGCTGAAGGAATGAATAGAAGACTTGAACGGGTCTACTTAGCGGAGGTTAAAGGATAATCAATGGAACAAACAAGCCACGAATGGTCAAAAGAATCATTGTTCGCAAAGGCGCAACTTTACGCTGAAGTAATGTTTGAGCATCAAGACAACAATTGGCAGTTTGGGTTGTGGTCGGCCTTTGTTGTTGAAATGCTAGTCCGAGCCACCGTTGCAAATGTCTCTCCAGTTCTATTGGCCGATAGCAAAGATTGGAATAATTTGCTCCACGCTTTAGAGCAACCAACCAAAAAGCAAAAATTCGTTGCAAAATCTGCATCTATAACTGAGTTGATACAAAGGGTTGAAGACTTAGTTGACGGATTTACAAGAGAACATTCGAATTTCTGCGCAAGCCAAGTAGCGCGTAGGAATAGTGAAGTTCACTCCGGAAATATGCCTTTTGAAAACCTAGGAACTTCATCATGGCTTCCCAGTTTCTTTACGGTTTCCCAAATATTGGCTAACGAAATTAGCGAGTCACTTGAATCGCTTTTCGGAAATGAAGTGGCAGAACAGGCCAAAGAAGAGATATCGGCACTCAAAGACGATACCGCAAACGCAGTGAAGAGTACGATTACTGCGCACAAAACCGTTTGGAGTGATAAAACTCCCGAAGAGCAAGAGCAGGCTCGTAAGCAAGCGGATACTGTCTCCCTTCGGCATTACGGCCATCGTGTGAATTGCCCGGCGTGTGGCAGCACGGCTTTATTGCACGGGAAATCAGCAGGCGAAGCCAAGAAGGAAGTAAGTGATGATAGCATTATCGAAAGACAGGTAATGCGTCCAGAAACATTTCAATGTGTTGCATGCGGCCTGAAGATAAACGGGTACTCAAAATTGAGAGCTGCTGATTTAGGTGATACCTACATCTCTACATCTCACTACGATGCGATAGAGTATTTTGATGTCGATCTAGATGAGCATATTCGAGATATGATGGCCGACGATAACAACGAATATTAATATGCTAACAATGCCTTCACTAGGACGGCAAACTCTCCGCTGCGCTCCAAGTTTGCCGCCTGTGATGGCTGGCGTTACGCAGTCATTCCCAAATTATCTTGACAAGTGTCACGTGACGAAATACACTTCGTTTCATGATTAAATCCTTCGCTGACAAACAAACCCAAGAACTCTACACCAAGGGCAAGTCAAAGAAATTTCCTGCGGATGTTGCATCGAGAGCCGCTAGAAA
>JACUUF010000117.1 GCA_014859465.1 Methyloprofundus sp. | reverse complement strand
AAGGGAGGGCTTTGTTTATATATTTACTAGGTTATCAGTGACTGCACCACACATTCATCATAAGCATAGCCCTCTCCAAAGGTATAGCTATCTACACAAGTCTTAAAGCCTTCTCCAAAGGGAGAAGGTTGGATGAGGGGAAATCAAATGTCTTCTTTTCAACAACGCTAGTTAAACGCTACACTCTCAATAAAGAGCACGGATATTATTTTCCCCACCCAACCCTCCCCAGCAAGGGAGGGCTTTGTTTATATATTTACTAGGTTATCAGTGACTGCACCACACATTGTATTTAAAAGTATAAAAGTTGTGTAGATACCTATGCTGCTGAGGGCGAGGGTTAAATTTTTTATATTTGATTACTTATGGATATTAATAAATTCACTTTTTTCCACATTAATGGCTTCTAAACATTCACCTACCGTGGTTGAAAATTTGACTAAATCTTCGCCGACACTGCAATAATCACTACCATGAACTAGAACATGGCGAATGTTTTTGCAGGGGGTATTGAAAATAGCTTCCCGATATTGGTATTGGGTTGGTTTTATGCCATAAAAGCCGACAATAAGTGTTTCAAACTCGAGGTCGTTTTCAACAAAGGCGGTAAGCTCTATGCCAAGGTTGCGAATAAATTGTGCTTTTCTGTTGGTTAAAGTAAGACCTAGGCGGCAGGAAACACCAGCATCCCATTTTCCGATGACTTTTAAATCGACTTTGGTTTTATCTTCCGTCTGTTCTTCTGTCGTGTTTGATTCGGAGGTTGATTGTATGTATTCCCAGGATGAGTCTGCTTTTAGTACTACTCGAGTGCCTGCTTCAGTGGTTGCATAGATATTGGGCGCTATATTTTGCGTACAGGCTGATAGTAATAGTAGCAAGCTTAATATATATGTAGTGCGCATAAAAAATCCTTTGATTTGATGTATTATTTTTGCTCGTTCCCATGCTCTGCATGTATTCCCAAATAGAATTCGGGAACAAGAAACTCTCCCTGTGTTCCCAAACAGAGTTTGGCAACACGAAAAGTATTTATAGATTTAGTTTACCTCAGAAATGGTTTTAGTTTGTGCTTGAAAGCTATTAATTGCTTGAGATAATAAGTCAGCAATCGCTGATTGGTCAAATTCTGTGTTGGCTGATGGATCTGATTGAGAGGTATAAAATATTGTCATAGGTTTGCGTGCACTAAAAAGTAATCTAAATGATTCGCCTAGTTGATGGCTAATAGGGTTTTTTATAAATTGTCCATCATATAACAGTACGTAAGCAACCCGCATTGAATGATCCTCTTTACTAAGAACATGAACTGGTATTTCGGGATGTCCAGGTAAAGTTAGTATTTCTTTTTTACCTAGATTTTGGGCGTAGGACAAAGCAAGCTCTGGGTGATGGTACAGGCGTTTATGGTCATAAGCACGCGCGACAAATAATCTGATCTCGTGTTGATTGTCTTGGTAGTCACGCTCGAACCAGTCGGTGCTGCCAAAAATATCCATACCCCATTGGCTGTTCCGTTTGGCGGGTGTTGAAGTGAACTTGCCTAACGTCAAAGCAATAGTCTGGGCTGATTTGCCATCATTAACTATTGCTCCAATATAGCTATGTATTGTGGTGGGAATGAGCGCCAAAGCTAATAAAATAATGATGGGGATTGCATAACGAGTGGATAGCATAGGTTTATTCTTTAATGGGTGCTTGGCCTAGCCAGAAAATAATGGGTAAAGCGACGACAAAAGTTAATAAGCCTGAAATTTCATGAGCAGAGGTTGCCAGTACATCTAGGCCTATCCAGTGGACTAGCATAGTGAGAATAAAAACTCTTATTATATTAACGCTAATGGCTAGTGGGATAGCAATAACCAAAATCAATAGGCGTCTAATAATGCTGGGGCACATATAAGCGGTGAGTATGGCGATAGTAACGGTGGCATAAAGAATGGAAAAGCCACTGCACGCATCGGCGACTTGTAAGGCGCCATTGGGTATTTCAATTAAGGTGCCGGATGTAAAGTTGGGTACACCCAATTGTCTCAGTAGCCAGCCTACGCTCTTTGCTGCTATATGGCGCAGAGTAAGATGGATGGATTCTGTAAAAGCCAATGGGATGGGTAGGGTAAAGAGCAATATGGAGAGAGGGAACAGAATAACTTTTGTCCGTTGTACGCCCATAAATAACAAGGATAGTCCGGGCAGCGCCAAGAATAGCGCGACTGCTGACAGTAGTTGCGTGTGGATGCCGGTATCCAGCATGAGTAATAATAAGGCGGGAATGAGTAAGGCAAAGCCTAAAGCAGAGCTACTTTTTGTTAGCCTATGGTTTTTTTGTAATTCTTTCCAAACAAGGTAGATGACGACACCGGCAATAAGTATGCTGTGACCATTTTGCCATACACCCATAGTCCAGCGCTGGAAAAGCCAAGCTATTGTGGGCGCGAACAGAGTTATTATTAATAGGCCTGTTAGCCAAATGAGTTTTGTGTTTGTAGGTTCTAGGGCAGAATCGTTATGTTGCTCATCGTTTTCCATAAATTTAATAATGTATTATATTTAAAACTGGTGATTGAGTTCGACGCATTTTGTTGGGCAGTAGATATGCTCCTGAACGGATCTTCTGTAGGAGTGGCTTCTAGCCACGAATCTCGGGATTGAAGTTGTTCTCACAAAACAAGGGTCTCCCCCTTATCTGTTGTTATATGGCTTATTTTCTTTATTTTATAGTTTAACGCTAAGTTTTAATGTTAGTCTTTGGTATTATGTCTGTCAATAAAGCTAATTGGAAATTATTAGATTATTCATAGACTCTAGCTGAAGATGCAAAAAAATGTCAAATGTCATTTAAGAGCACTGTACAAATTTATCAATAAGCTTTAGTCTTTGCACGGTGAACTTGAGCAATCAAGTGCTAAGCTAAATCGATGAGGATGGATCTCTAAATTTATCGGAAGAGCCATTATGTTGTCTGTCTAAGTGACTTACTGATCTAAATGCAGCGCTAGACATTATATAGTAACTCCCACATAGCTAGCGGGAAGACTTTGGGATCAAGCGCGATGGGAATTTATGCTGCGTATGATGATATTTTATTTGGCTGTGTTAGTTTTTAGGTATTTCTGAATGTTTTTAAAGTATATACATAGCTTTCGAGCATTTACTATCATGCATATTGTCGCGGGGCATTGTCTTTCTGCATTTGATTGGCATGCATTAGAAGCGCAAGGCCGAGCGTTAAAAATATTTTTTGGTAATGGTTCGGTTTTATTCGTTTTTATCGCTGGCTATCTTTTTCAGTATTTATCAGGAAAATACTTGGTTAAGAAGTATTTTTCTTCAAAATTGAAAAACGTCATTATTCCTTATTTTCTTATGTCGTTGCCTGCTATTTATTTTTTTACTTGGGTTAAGCAACGAGATGGTGTTTGGCCTGGATTTTATGAAGATCCTCAGTGGCTGCAAATAATACATTTTTACTTAACAGGTATGCAGCTAACGCCTTATTGGTTTATTCCAATGATTATCTTGTTTTATATTATCTCACCATTATTGAATTACTTAGATAAAAAGCCCTATTTTTATTACTCTATACCTGTATTTATTATAATTTCATGTTTTACTGTGCGTGGTGGATATTTAGCGCCTATTTCTTTTATACATTTTTTTTCTGTGTATTTATTAGGTATGTGGTGTAGTCATTTTCGTATCAATATAAATGTTTATCTTATAAAACTTAAAGTAATGCTCCTATTGCTAGTTTTGGGTATTGTCTTTTTTATTCTCGAATATTTGTATATGCAGGGCACTATGACTTGGTTAAATTTACTGCAAAAAATAGTCTTTTGTTTTTTTGGAGTAGGTTTTTTATGTCGATACCAAGCTATTTTTGATAATGAAATTTTAACCAATATTGCTAATTATAGTTTTGGTATTTACTTTATACATTCTTATATTATTTCGGCAGTTAAGGTGTGTATTAAAAAAATATATGGCTATGATTACACGGGTAGTATAGTTTTATGGCTATTATTTTCATTGGTAGTTTTACTTATATGTATTTTTTTAATATGGATAATAAAGCATATTTTTAGAGAAAAAAGCCGTTATATTATTGGTAGTTAGGTGTATAAGATAATTATCACTTTTTTCCTTGTTGTGACAATTATCATTTAAAGCCTATTTTATGCGTTTTTTCTTTGGGCTTATTTTTCTTAACTTTAGTGTTTAAAGCTAATTTTTGATGTTAGCCTTTGCTGTTATGTCCATTAATAAAGCATAATTGAAAATTATGCTCTCTGCTTGCAAGAGCTAAAAAAAATAAGGATAAAGTCGTGAACCTAATCCGCTTAGAAGAGCTTATGTGGCGTTATCGCCGTTTGTTGTCTGTGTTTGTTGTTGTTATCTTTGTTCAGCTTTTTGAATTAACATTGCTGCATTATAAGTACAATATTTTTACTGGCGGTTTTTTGCAGCCTGTTTGGTATCAAACCTTATCTGAACGAGCGGAGTTTATTTTTGTATCTCTTTGGTTTGATAGCGTATTTTTTAGTTTTTTTGCGCTTGTTTGGTTCTTTTTTGTTGATAGGTTAAATAAGCACGGGATTTATATTTACTATATTTTTACTGTTTTTTCTATGTTGATAATGGGGGGATGGTTAGGCTTCAAATTTAAAGTCTTATCTTATTTCAATGACACAGTAAATTTCCTTATTTTGCAAAATCTAGGCGGTGGTAGTGTAAAAGATGCTTTTCTTTACGCGAGTAATGAGATTACTTTATTTGTCGTTGCGATTTTTGTGGTGATTGTACTTTTTATCGCTAGTTTTAAGTTTCTTAAAAAGTTTGATTATGTGCGTTCATTTCCAGTCAACACTAAACAACGGGTAGAGTTACGTTGGTTGTTAATTTTTTGTGTTGCCTTGACACCGATAATGACATTGTTTGTCCTGAATAATGAGACTCTACGCTTTGGCCTACAGAAAAAAACGTCTTTTTATGTCATTAGCCGAATCTTAGATAAGCTTTCAGATGTTGATTTTGATGGTTATGGCAGTTTTACTTTTCCACGAGATAAGGAGGTCTTTAATGAAAATATTTACCCTGGCGCATTGGATATTCCGGGCAATGGTATTGATGAGGATGGTTTTTTAGGTGATGCCATTATTCCGAAAAGTGTAGTTGATACATTTGCGATGATTGCTCCTAAGAAGGGCAAGCATATTGTCTTGATTGTTTTGGAGAGTGCGCGTGCGGATTTGTTAGAGAAGAAAATAAATGGCCGTTATGTGGCACCTGTATTGAGAAACCTAGCTATGAGCGGCACAGCAGTAGAACAAGCTTATAGTCATACGGGTTATACAACCACGTCATTAAAAGCGATTTTTAATAGAAATTTAATTGGCAAAAATGATGCTAATTTACTTGGCTTTTTGCACAAATCGGGTTATCAGCAGTCTATTCTTTCCGGCCAGGATGAGTCATTTGGTGAGGTTGCGACAAGAACAGGCATGACAGAAGAGGGTGTTTATTATTTTGATGCTAGAACAGCGATTGAAGACCGCACTTATGTGAGCAAAAGTTCCGGTAGTCTTAGGTTAAGTGAAGAGCGTGTTGTAGCGCAGTTTAAATTAAGAGCGGATGAATTGGATTTTGCACAACCGCAATTTATTTATCTTAATTTTCAAGCGGCTCATTTCCCTTATTCGCACCCTAAAATGACCAAACGTATTATTCAGGATTTTATTCCTCGTTCTGAAATTAATATAGAGAATAAAGAGAGAGTCGAGGAAACTTATTGGAATGCTATTGCTAATGCTGATTGGGCTGTGGGCGAGGTAATCAATGAGCTTGAAAAGCATCATGTTCTAAAAGATACAACTGTTGTTATCTTAGGTGATCATGGCGAGTCTTTATTTGATGATGGTTTTTTAGGACATGGTCACGCGGTCAATGATTCACAAACTCAAATTCCTTTCATTATTAATGATTCTACTATTGATGTGCGTGAGGTTATAGGTCAGGTCGATGTTGCTGAAATGGCTGTACGCTCAGCGTTAGGCTTGGAAAATCAATGGATTAATCAGGATAAAAGCGTATTTCAATTGGTTGGCAGCTTAGAACGTCCGGAATTGATTGCCCATGTGCGTAATGGAGGAGATCGAACGGTCTTTGACTTTCGCTCAGAGGAGGTTTTTTTTAGTGCAACGAAAGTATGGAAAACTTATAAAGAAGCCATTGCTGATCCGCAGTATAAAGGGCGCATTGAGAGCCTAATCAGAGATTGGGAGGGCTTGAGGTGGCAGGCGCATTTGGCGCGTAAGCAGGGTGGCTGAGGAGAAAATAGATAAGTGACTGATTTTATTCTCCTCAGACGGGAAGCCTCTTATTCCTTAGTTTAATTTGTTAAAGCCTGTTTAGTTCGGCGAATCAAGTTTATTATTTGGCGGGGTAGCACGCAGGCAATAAAATAGCCAAGGGCTCGTTGATTAATTTTTTCTTTTAATGAGTATCTAAATGCACTTTTTGCTTGTTGGTATTGTTCATTTATAAAGTATCCGTAACCTAAATTTGCCCATGCATTGGCGACTAATTTATCTGCATCAATAGTTTGTGCTATCAGAATGTCGTTTGAATAATGCCTAATAGACTGCATAACTTTAACTAAATCTATTAGCATCGGCATTGTGCTGCTTGTCGCATTTTGACTATGTAGGCGGCGCAGCATTAATATTTCAGGTAAGCAGGTAATCGGGTGTTTGGCCGCAATTTTTGCCCATAATTCAAGATCTTCGCCAAAACGAATGGCTGTGTTAAACAGCTTGGCTTCTATCAGGGCAGCGCGTTTGACTAATACGGTACCCGTTGGGATGAAGTTTTTATTAACTAATTCGGCTAGCGCATTCTTGATGGGTAAGGATTGATTGTTTTGAAATTGGGTTAATTGATGGTGTTTGGCTAATACAGACTGAGTGATTAATTCGTTATTTATACCAATTTCTTGCATATCTCCTGAAATAAGCTGTAGTTCGGGGGATTTTTCTAGAATGATTAATTGTTTTTCTATTTTGTCTGGTAGCCATTGGTCATCAGCATCTAAAAAGGCAATCCAGTCACCTTGCGCTGCTTTTATACCGGTGTTTCTTGCTGCTGATGGGCCTTGATTTTTTTGTTTGATGTATTTTATGTCGTTTGCTTTTTTTTCTAAAATTAAGCGGGTATTGTCAGTTGAGCCGTCATCTATAACGATTATTTCATCAACTGGGTGCGTCTGGTTTTGAATGCTCTGAATAGCATCTAATATAAAATATTGGCTATTGTAAGCGGGTATGATGGCACTAATTTTCATGACGATGATTTCGTGTGTTTAAGAGCTGTGCTTGACGACTTGGATTTAAAGGCGCGGTGTTTTTGTTGTTATTAGAATTGATAAAAGCCATATAAACAATCATAAAAAACAACAATGAAATGATTGGCTGATTAAGGGTGCTATCAATAATGCTGACAATTAAAAAACCGATTAATGATGTTAGTGTCATTGCTGCATAATAGTCGTGATTTAGTAGTTGTCTTAACAAGTGGATAAAAGCGTAAAGCAAGATTAAATTAAAGCTAATTAAACCTAGCCAGCCTTGATCAAAAAGAATCTGTACCCAGAGGTTTTCTGTACGCCAGGGAATATGATTATCGGCGGTAAAGAACCAATAATCCATGCCTTTGGCAAAAGTGCCATTTTTAATTAAATTGTTTTTGTTCTGCGTGCTTAAGCTGATGTTTTTTATATCAATGGCGGCATCAGTTTGGCTGTTATGTAAGATCAGTTTTACCGGACGCAATGTTTGGCCTATGCTTTGGGTATTTATCGTGTGTGTAAAATGTTGCCATTGAGTATTTGTCTGCTGAGCTATGAGTGGTATTACTTGGCATTCAAAGGCGTGTTGAATGGCTTTTTCACAAATTGAAATAGTTAATCGACTGTGCTTGGTCAGCATTCGATAATCTAGCTTTAGCTGGTAATCTGTATCCGCTGAAATAGCTATCATTTGCTCTATATACACTGGTGCGCCTGAGCCAAGTTGCAAATAGCGGTCATTTTTTTCTTGTTGTATCAGAAAGCTTGCGGGGACTTGATCGGCAAAGCTGTTCCAGGCATAAGTTCTAGGAAAGGCTCCTAAGCCCATGCCAAATAAGGTAGTTAAGATATTGTCGTCCATTATGTGCAGGGAATTAAGCCAATGACTGCTGCGCGTATCGACTTCTTGAGTGGCTTGGCTAAAGCGGTGTTGAATAAAGGAGCCTTGGACAATAGGTAGCGCAACGCTAGCGATGATAACTAAAAATAGAGGCAGCCAAAGTGTTTTTTGCCAATGGCTGAGGATGTGTTTTTTATAGCAAAAAAATAACCCAGCTATCAAGCTAATGCAGGCAAAGACAAACGCGATATAGGTGCCTCTGGAGTAGGTGACTAGCAGCGTATATAAGCTAGCACTAAATAGCAGTGGGATAACGAAGGTGCGTAGGACAATGTTTTTTGCTTCTATTAGTAAAATACTGATAAAGGGTATGCTTAATAGTAGGTAGGCATCAAGAGGAGCGCCTCCGGTATGCATACTATAAAAAGTTGAGCTAATACGAAAATCAGATGAATAATCAAATAAGCCTGTAAAGATAAAACGCTCCCAGATGCCAGACAGCACGACTGCGGTTAAGCCAGCTAAAATTCCATAACTAAAATAGCTTTTGAACTGTTTTTCATGCTGTTGAGTATAGGCGAGCAGCGGCAGAAATAAAATGCTCCAGACTAAGCCCTTGGCGACTCTAAGACTATTGTATGAACTGTAATAATTAGCGAAAGCGTTGGCATCGATTGCTTGCAAAGGGAATAGCCCTTTTAGTAGGCTGATAAAGTAGCAGCAAGCATAAATCGCTAATAAGAAAAGTGCCACAGGCTTTATGATTGCTAAGGGTGACTTGCAGCGTCCATACCATAAGCTTATGGCGAAGGTTAATATAATAAAGTAATCAAATTCCGCAAAAAACAGCCGTCCGGTCCAGGGCGATAAGTCAGTGATAGGTAATAGCGCGGGGATGACCATTAACCATGCTTGGGGGTATTTGCTCAGTATGATGCCATAGAGTATCAGTGCTGCCATTAAGGCGATGGCACTATTCGGGTAATCTGTCATTTTCCAGATAAGGAGGGCGAGAATAAGGCTGGCAATACTTTTTGCGATAGGATTTTCGGTTTTTTGGTTGCTTAATGACGGCTTTTTAGTGGCGTTATTGTCGTTTGCATCAGTATCTATGTGTCGCTTGTACAACGAGGTTTCAGGTTGGTGAAACCATTGATACATCAGTTCTAACAGTGAATAGCTGATAAACACAGCGGCAAAACTGATCAGTAGATTAGTTGGATCAGGATGCTTGCCGACAAAGAATAATTTCCCCGCTTCAATGATCAAGCATAAGCAGAGCGCATAGACACTGGCGGTTAATTTGGGGCTAGAGTTGAGTGTATAAGATTTGTTGGTATTCCATAGCCAGAAGCCTATACCAATAGGCAAATACATGGCGAATATGCTAAGTAGACTGGTTAAGGCAACGGCTTCGGTGCTGTAGTAATGATAATAAAAAGGTAGCCAATTTAGCTTATTGAATTTTTCTGCGATGTTTGCGTCAAATCCCTGTATCGCTATAGTCCAACCACTTAAATTAGCTAATAATAAAACATAAGGAATGGTTGCGATGAGCAGATATTTTCTTAAGTCGGGCACTTGAAAAGCTAAAGGTTTTTTTAACAGACTTACATGAGCATATATTTTTGCTCCTAGCCACATACCTAGAGTACGGGTCAATATAGAGAAGCCTTGGGCAATGCCAGAAATGAGAAATAGTTGTATGCTTTCAATGATAACGCCAATAAAAAGCCCAATAATAACCACTGCCGCTATTTTGCGCGGGTGCCATCTTAATAAGACGCTCAGAAAAATACCTAGCGGTAACGCGAGTAATATTTCAGTGATCAGTTTAGATGAGCATGGTATAAAGGCGCCACAACTGTCAGAGATAAAAAAAACATCATTGCCATTGGCGAGTTTATCTTGTAATTCTTGAAATGAGGTGACAAAGTCATAAGGAAAAAAGCTTAATGTCAAATAAGCTAATAGGTATAAGATTGCACTGGCTAATAAGGCGTCCTTACCGCCCTGTAAAATATGTTGGTAAAGTTTTGTTAGTTGTTTGCCATAGCCAAACCATAATACCAGCCCGGTAATGCTG
>JACUUF010000116.1 GCA_014859465.1 Methyloprofundus sp. | reverse complement strand
AAAGCTGCTTCCAGTGCAGCAGTAAATAATCACTCTTTACCGCTTTAATTATCATAAGTTATTGAATATTAAGTAAATTAATTTTGGCAAGGAATGTGCTATGACTGATAATAATGAAACGTTATTGTTATAGGGAAACAAGATGAATATTGTTGGATTATCAGGTGGGCTATCTTCGCCATCACGAACAAAAGGCTTAGTAACTTCCATCGTCAATGAAATATCGCTAGCGGCTTCGCATCATGTGCAGGAGCAAATCATTGATATAGCAGATATTGCCAGCGCATTAGGGCAAACATTTGATCCAAAAAATTTAACGCCAAAATTGCAAGCTGCCTATTCTGCGGTTGCTGAGGCAGATGTATTGGTGATTGGTGTGCCCGTCTATAATGCCTCATACCCTGGCTTGTTTAAGCATTTTTTCGATTTAATTGATCCCAAACTACTAGAAGGCAAAGTCGCAGTGCTTGCTGCCACCGGTGGTAGTGATCAACATGCCTTAGTGTTAGAGCATCAATTACGTACGCTTCTCAACTTTTTAGGCGTGTATTCAGCCCCTAAAACAGTGTTTGCCAAAGATACCGATTTTAGCAATTATCAAGTGAATAGTTCGGCTATTACTGAGCGAATCAGATTGGTAGCAGAGCAGGGGTTATGGCTCGCTAGGCAGCATTATGATGCTGCGCCAGTTCAATTAGCAGCTGTCGCGGCTTATGGCTAGTTAATCAAAAAACTTAAATTATCAATCAAGTACAACCTATTTTAGGAGAGTAATATGAGTAAAAAAATTAGATTGGGCGCATTTCTACCAGGCGGTGGTCAGCACGTAGCGGCTTGGCGTCATCCACAATCAAAAGCAGGCGGGACAGTAAGTATTGAATATTACACAGAGCTTGCAAAAACTGCAGAACGAGGCTTATTTGATGCTTATTTTTTAGCTGATGGTTTAGCGGCTAATTTTGGTGGCAATGTGTCATTTGGCGGCAGTGATAAAGGCGCTGGTTTTGAGCCAGTGACTTTGTTTTCTGCCATAGCAGCGGTGACTAAAAATATAGGCTTTATTGCCACAGCGTCTACAACTTATGAAGCACCGTATCAATTAGCTAGAAAATTTGCTTCACTTGATCATATTAGTCATGGCCGTGCTGGTTGGAATTTAGTCACCTCAGCAGGCGATGCAGCAGCAAAAAACTTTGGTTTTGAGCACCAGCTAGACCATGCAGATCGCTATGAAAAAGCTAATGAATTTGTCGATGTGGTTAAAAAATTATGGGATAGCTGGGAAGATGACGCCATTATTGCTGATAAAGCAAGTGGCCAATATTTTGATCCAAGCAAAGTACACGAGCCTCAGCACCAAGGCAAGCATTACTCAGTGGCCGGTGCGCTCAATGTACCACGCCCACCACAAGGCTATCCTGTTATTGTCCAAGCGGGACAATCTGAACCTGGCAAGGAGATTGCAGCGCGTACCGCTGAAGTGGTGTTTACCGCGCAACAGTCCTTTGAAGATGCCAAGGCTTTTTACAGTGATTTGAAGGGTCGTTTAGCTAAATATGGTCGTAGCCCAGATGAGTTAAAAATTATGCCAGGGGTTTCTGTCTTTGTCGCAAAAACAGAACAAGAAGCCAAAGCAAAGTATCAGGAATTGAGCGACTTAATTCTACCTGAAACCGGTCTGGCCTTGCTGGCAGGCTTGTCTGGTGGAGAGGTGGATTTATCCCAATATGATTTGGATGGTCCCTTCCCAGAGTTGCCAAAAACCCAAGGTATTGTCAGTCGTCAACAAATGATGGTGGATATTGCTAAAAAACATAATTTTACTATTCGTCAATTATACCAATGGGTGGCGGGGGCGCGTGGCCACTGGACAGTAATAGGTACACCTACACAAGTTGCAGATCAATTGCAGTATTGGTTTGAAAATGGTGCAGCTGATGGTTTCAACGTCTTACCACCGGTATTGCCAGGAAGCCTAGATGACTTTGTAGATTTGGTTATTCCGGAGTTACAAAGTCGCGGCATATTCCGTACTGAATATGAAGGTAAAACCCTGCGTGAAAATTTAGGCTTGAAACGTCCGGAAAATCAATATGTAACAGCAGCAAAGCAAGCAAAAGTTGCTTAATCCAAGAACAGCCATTGACCCTAAAAAAGAGATTAATGGCTGTTTTATGTTCAACAGATAATCAAAGGGCTGGTTTTTATGACAAGTCATGTTTACAAGAAAATCGAAATTACAGGGTCATCCTCAGTCGGAATTCAGGACGCTATTGAAAATGCAGTTGCAAAGACAGCTGAAACGCTTGATAAGCTGCGTTGGTTTGAAGTGGTGGAAACCCGAGGCCATATTGACAGTGGAAAAATTGCTCATTGGCAAGTGACTGTGAAAATTGGCTACGCTTTAGCAGAGTAATTAAACAGGAAACTTAGATGCCAAAAAGTCGAGCAACAGAACATCAAATTAATCCCTTATTTGTCAATAGGTGGTCACCGCGTAACTTTAGCGGTGAAAACATAGATGATGCAACTTTATTGCAATTTTTTGAAGCAGCGCGCTGGGCGCCATCTTCTTATAACTCACAGCCGTGGCGCTTTATCTATGCAAAGAACAACTCTGAGCAGTGGGCGACTTTTTTAAACCTGCTCTCGAACTTTAACCAGTCTTGGGCAAAAACAGCTTCAGCGTTAGTTATTATTTTAGCCAAAACCTCCTTTATTCCCCCTGGTAAAACAGAGGCTATTCATACAGGGAGTCATGCCTTTGATGCCGGTGCAGCATGGGGCAACTTGGCATTACAAGCGACCTATGATGGCTGGTTTGCCCATGCTATCGGCGGCTATGATAAAACCAAAGCGCGTGAAGTACTGGCTATTCCGGAAGATTATCAATTAGAGGCCGCCGTTGCGATTGGTAAACAAAAGGCTATAGCAAGTTTACCTGAGGATTCGCAGGCAACAGAACAAGCAAGCTCACGTTTGCCGTTAGCCCAATTAGTAGCAGAAAATACCTTTAACTTTTAAGCACAAATCAATTTTATAGGAGCAAGTATGGAATACAGGCCGTTAGGCAATACCGATACAAAAGTGAGTGTCATTTCGCTAGGGACAATGACATTTGGAGAACAAAATACCGAGAAAGATGCGCATGCGCAGTTGGATTTGGCCGTCGATTATGGCATTAACTTAATTGATGCAGCTGAAATGTATCCCGTGCCGCCAAAGCCAGAAACACAAGGTTTGACAGAGCAATACATCGGTGCCTGGTTAAATAAAAAAGATCATCGTCAGAAAGTATTGCTGGCAACAAAAGCGGCTGGACCTTCAAGAAAGCTGGGTCAAGCGGCGCATTTGCGCGATGGAAAAACAAAGTTTGACCGAAATAATCTGGAGGCTGCTCTTGAAGCTAGCTTAAAACGTTTAAAAACCGATTACATCGACCTTTATCAGTTGCACTGGCCAGATCGCAGCACTAATCATTTTGGTGAATTAGGTTATACCCATGTTGAAAATGAAGATACCGTTCCGATTGAGGAAACCCTAGAGATTCTGGATGGCTTTGTTAAGTCGGGCAAAGTGCGTTATATCGGTCTTTCTAATGAAACGCCTTGGGGCATCAATCAATTTTTGAAATTGGCGGAAAATAAAGGTTTGGCTAGGGTGGTGAGTGTACAAAACCCTTACAACCTGCTCAATCGTACTTTTGAAATAGGTAACGCCGAGGTGGCGATTCGTGAGCAAGTGAGTTTGCTGGCTTATTCCCCCTTAGCGTTTGGTGCCCTGACGGGTAAATATTTAAATGGCGCGCAACCTGCGGATGCAAGACTCACGCTGTGGGATCGATTTGCTCGTTATAAAGGAGGGGCTCCTGAGTCTGCAATCAACGGCTATGTTGAAATAGCCAAAAAGCATGATATGGATCCCGCGCAACTAGCCATAGCCTATGTTAACAGTCGGCGCTTTTTAACCAGCACGATCATTGGTGCAACCAGCTTGACACAACTGAAGACCGATATTGAAAGCATTAATATCAGCCTTTCAGACGAGGTTTTGGCTGAAATCGAAGCGATACACGCAGCACACCCCAATCCTTGTCCTTAAGGATGTCTCTGATTTTATTTCATTAAGCAGGCTGTTGCGTTAAAAGCAACAGCCTGTTGCAAACGCAACAGCTGAGCAACATTTTTCGCAACACTTATGAATGAAATTTGCTCAATATCAGTTAAATGCGGCTAAAATTCAATAAATTAGGCATAAATGCGGCTAAAATTCTATAAAAAAGTTGGCACACTGTTTGCGATATACACTGTGATTGCAGATTTAATCACTGCTTTAGTGATATCCAGCTATTTTTTAGGAGATTTTTATGACTACCGTGAGCAATGAGTTTTTAGCCAAAAGAGCAAGACATTCTCGTTCAGCCGAAGTAAAAGCAAAATTAGATTATCCAGTGATTGATACTGACATTCATACTAATGAATTTGGGCCATTATTAGAAGATTATATTGCTCAATATGGCGGCTCGAAAATTGTAGATGAGTTTCGTGAGCACCTTAAAAAAGGGTTGAATTTTCTGGCGGCAGAATGGTACCAGGCTACGCCTGAGGAGCGTCGTAACCGCCGCATTCATCGTCCGGCCTTTTGGGCATTACCTGCTAAAAATACTTATGATTTAGCGACGGCTTCTTTGCCTGCCTTGCTGTATGAGCGCCTACAAGAACAAGGCAGTGACTATGGTGTGTTATACCCAAATATTACCTTGTTCCCGCAGCACACCAATCGTGAAGATCTGCGTCGCGCTTTATCCCGCGCGATTAATCATTATCACGCAGATGTGTATGCGCCTTATAAAGACCGCTTGACCCCTGTGGCAGTGATCCCGCTACATACACCTGAAGAAGGCATTGAAGAGCTGGAGTATGCGGTAAACACTTTAGGTTTGAAGTCATTAATTATTCCAGGTGCGATTCGTCGCCCCATTAAATCCATTGCTGAAAAATATCCGTTCAAATACCACCCTGAAGTTGCAGGAAGATCGCACTGGCTAGATTTTTTCGGTTTGGATAGTGAGTATGACTATGATCCTTTCTGGAAAAAAGTGATTGAGTTAGGTGCAAATCCAACCACCCACTCGGGTAGTCAGGGTTGGGATTCGCGATCTTCCATTAGTAATTACATGTTTAATCATGTAGGCCACTTTGCTAACGCTTCTGAGGCATTAGCTAAATCCTTATTTTTTGGTGGAGTGACTCATCGTTTTCCACAGTTGCGCATCGGATTACTCGAAGGAGGCGCGGCATGGGGCTCAAATGTTTTCACTCATTTGATTGACCGCTACATTAAGCGTAGTCGTGAAGCGGTACAGAATTACAATCCAGAGCATTTGGATAAAGATTTTCTCTATGCGCTGTTTGAGCAATATGGTGCTGATTTAGTAAAAGACCGTAAATTTACCAAAGAAGAAATTGCCGATTTGGCCTTTGGGATTGGTTTTGGCCGTAAATTTCAAGAGCAAAAAGCAGAAGAAATTGATGACTTTGCGCTTGCTGGCATTACTAAAATTGAAGACATCAAAGACCGTTGGGTGGATAACTTTTATTTTGGTAACGAGGCCGATGATCGCACGGTAGTGCAGGCATTTAACCCTAAAACCAATCAGTTGGGTGTCAAAGTGAATGCGCTTTACTCATCTGATTCAGGTCATTGGGATGTACCGGAGTTCACTGAGACCTTGGCAGAAACTTATGATTTGGTAAAAGAAGGTGCCATTAGCGAAGAGGACTTTAAAGCATTGGTCTTCACTAACCCTTATAACTTCTACACCGCGAACAATAAGAATTTCTTTAAAGGCACGGCAGTAGAAGAAAAGTTAAAGCAGCTATCCATTAAACAGGCTGGCTAATATTTTGATCAGCAGGATACCAACTCCGAAATTGATGAGTAAAAAAGGAGATACTTTTGAAATATAACAACAAAATAGAACATACTGCCGTAGGTGTCCTATTGGCATTGGCAGCTTCCGGTACAAGTGTATATGCCGCGACAAACGAAGAGCTTCAGAAGCAGATTGAGCTGTTGCAGGAAACGGTAGAAGCGCTTAAACAGCAAGTGGAATCACAAAATGCAGCTCTACCAGAGAGTGTGGCAGCGATGCAAGATATAGAGGGGGTACGTGCGGATCTAGAGAACTTTAAATTTGATGAGTCGCGCTTACGTGAGCGTAATACTGTTAAATCAATACGTAACTCTACATTATTTGGTGTGGTGCAAGTGCGTGGGCAAGCACAAACTGAGTCTATACAAGCTTCATCTGACAGTAAAAATAGCTTTGATATTCCTACTGCATTGCTGGGTTTACGCGGTAATTTGTATCGTGATTATGTCGATGGCAAGAATTTAGATTATCAATTTTCCTTTACCTATGGCAAGCGTAGTACCGAATCAACGGCTAGAAGTGATTTTAGCTTGGCAGATGCCTTTTTACGTTACAACTTCTTTTCCACTAACGGTGGACCTGAGATTCCAAAACTGAATATAACCTTTGGTCAGCAGCGTTTGCCTTTTGGCTTGGAGGCACAAGCCCCAGAGGATTTACGGCCAACGATTAATTTATCGCAAGCCTCTATTCGTTCGGGATTATTTAACCGTCAAGTCGGCGCAGTGGTCCGTGGTGATTTTATGCCTTACGTAGATTACTCGGCTAACTACCGCGCGCCGTTACTTGAATACGCCTTTGGTGTGGTGAACGGTAATGTCTCAAATCAACTGGATGACAATAATAGCAAGGGAATTTTAGCGCGTGCTGCTTTTACTCTGCCCGTTGATTATGCTAGTTGGTTGCGTGAGTTAAAAATTGGTGGCTCAATTTACAAGAATTATAAAAACTTACGCCTAGCCGATGGTAGTACGAAAAACAATGTAACCAATGACCGTTATGGTGTTGATGTTTTCTATAATCATGCGCCTTTTGGCTTTACTTATGAGTACATCCACGGCCGTGATGATTTTCAAGTAGGCAACAGCAATCAAATCAAAGAGGCTAAATCTGAAGGGCATACGGTGACCTTGTTTTATACCTTCGGTGATCAGTTCTACAACAGCATTAAATCAGTGGCTAAGTTTGATGATTGGCATCCGAAATCTATTCAGCCATTTTTCCGCTATGACTATTTTAACCCGAATGATAGCAACGAGACCCTTGGGGGTAATCGTGGCAACGGTGATGATACGGTTACAACCTACACCCTAGGGCTTAACTGGTTCTTTGCTCAAACAACTAAGTTTCAACTGGAGCTAAGCCACAGAGATTTTGAAACGGAAACAACTTTGTTAGGTGCAGAGCGCAAAGACGACTTCGCTTTACTCGCACAATTTCAATATACGTTTTAACGGCTAAGTACCGATTATTCATTGAAACGTCATTATTTAAGGAAGTAAAAATATGAGAAAAACATTTTTTAACGCAGTATTCATCGCTGCTAGCGCAGCGCTATTAGGTACGCCGCTTAGCGCATCAGCCTTAGAAAATCCAGAAGAAATTCGTATTGGTATTTCATCGGCCGGGGTGGGTGGTAAGCCAAAAGTAGGCTATTCCTCGGTCACCACAGCCCATTTGCGCGGTGTGTTGCAGAACGAATTTAAAAAAGATGGCATTAACGTCGTATGGCGGCTATTTCCTGGTGCGGGGCCTGCGACCAATGAGGCTTTTACTAATGGCCAGGTTGACTTTGGTTGGCATGGTGATTTGCCTGCGATTGTGGGTCGCTCAACAGGATTGAAACATAAGGTTCTTTTAGCCGCTGGTCGCTTTGGGCCGATTTATTTTGTTGTACCATCAGGTTCTTCGGCAGAATCATTAGCAGACTTGAAGGGTAAAACCATTGCCACTTTTAAAGGGACAGCCAGGCAGCTTGAACTCAATCGTTTACTGAAGAAGTATGGGCTTAAAGAAAGCGACTTTAGAGTGATTAGCCAAGATGGATTCTCAACCAGAACCTCGCTATCTACTGGCGATATTGAGGGCGCTATTGTAAGCCCCTGGACTTTAGAAGCGCGTGGTGTCGCTAAGCGTATTCTGGAAATTCGTGACGACAAAACTTTAGTAGCACCTTTGACATTTTGGGTGGGCGAAGAGTTTGAGAAAAAATATCCACATATTGTACAGCGTGTGACCACGGCATTGGTTAAGCAGGCTCATTGGAATTCTGAAGAAAAAAACCGCGATGCTCAGTTTAGATTGTGGGCGCAATCTGGCATTCCGTATATCGATTGGAAAAAAGATTGGGAAGGTTTTGATTTAAAAGACCGGCATTCTCCATTATTAGATGAATATTATATTGCTTTCATCAAGCGCTCAGTCGCTGAAGCTAAAGAATTTAAACTGATTCGTAATGATGTCGATGTCGATAGCTGGATAGAGCCTAAGTATTTAAATGCAGCATTAAAGGAGTTGGATTTGGAAGATTATTGGCCAGTCTTTGATGCGCAAGGTAATCGCATACAAACGGCGCAGTAAATACCTCAATAATATGTGCCAAATTATTGATTTGGCACTATTTAAAATCCAATTTTTTAAGTCATATAAATAAAATTTTTTAGGAATCAAATGCCGTTTTTAAATAGTGAGTTTTACTCAGCCGTTGGGCTGGGAAGCTAATATGCCATTACTAAAGCCTTTTTCTGAAAAGTTAAAGTTTATCTTAGGCTTTGTGCTACTGACCAGTTTTGCGGGATTGGGGATTGGCATTGCACGATTGGCGACGACCTTATATGCAGTCGAGTTACAAGCAAGTGAGTTTCAGTTAGGGATCATAGCTAGTGCGCAAAGTATAGGCATTTTGTTTATGAGTTTGCCTGTAGGCATCTTAATTCATAAGTATCATCCTTTGCGTTTGTTTTTGGTTGGTAGCTTTTTCGGCGGTGTTGTTTATGCGGTTACGCCGTTGGTAAGAAATGCGGAGTATTTAATTTTTTGTACGGTACTGGTGAGTTTTTGTATGCCGTTTCGGTTTATCTCACTCAACAGTGTTTTTTTGCAGCAAATTGATATGCTCGGCCATGCTAGGGCTGGCTGGTTTAGGGGGATTCACATGATGGGCTTTTTTTTACTAGGCCCTGTAACCGCTGCGTTTTTAGTTGAATCTTATGGCTATGTCAGTACTTTTTTAGTGGTTGCAGTGAGTTTTTTAATGACCATGTTGATAGCGCCTCTATCCTTAAGTAGCTTCCGCTCAGATTATGCACATGCGCCTAAGCTGGAATGGCAGGAGATTAAATCGCAATTATTGTTGTTAAAAGACAACTTGATATTAAGGCGTACCAGCATTATTGAGTTTTTTAGTCATTCAGTGATGGCATTTTTCGGCTTTTTTATTGTGGTCATTGCCATGCAAAATTACGGCTTTAGTGCGCCAGCGGCAGCAGGCTTATTGACGGCACATGGTGCAGCGTTTGTGATGGCATTATTTGCGACAGGCGGGCTCATTACTTATTTGGGACATAAAACCTTTTATCAACTAAGTTTTGCTTTGGCTACATGCTCATTATTAACCTTGACCATACCAGAACGGCCCTTGGTATTGTGGTTCGGCGCAGTAGGTTTAGCTGTGGCACTGGGTATGCTGCATATCGTTAATTTTACTATGTATGCAGTTATAAGTAAGCAGTATGGTTCCGGCCGAGTGTCTGGATTAACCGCTTTGGTTGGCCCCTCGGGGGGATTTTTTGGTAGTTTATTAGGCGGGTGGTTTGGCCATATTTTGGGCTTACAAACACTGTTTTTACCGATAAGTTTACTTTTTTTATGGCTTATTTGGTATGTCCGAGACTTGCCCGATATTAAAAAAAAACAGCCGCTGAGGGATTGAATGCAGCCTCTGAAATAACACGAGAGATAACGATGACGACAGAAAACATTAAACCCTATCCGCTAAAAAACGCTAGCAATTTTGATGACATATCGGTTTGGATTAAACCCCTTCAACTTTATGGGTTGAAGTTTGTTCATTTTGCTACAGGTTTGTTAGTTCCCTTAATGATACTTGGTGTTTGGCAGTTGAGTTTTGAGAAAAATTGGTTGCCTGTGCAGATATTACCGCCGCCGCTTTTGGTCTGGAAAACTTTCTGGGAGCTGCTTGATAGTGGTGACTTAGGCGCTAATTTATCCATCAGTATGCAACGCATAGTATGGAGTGTCTTGATTGGCGGTGGCATTGGTTTATTGATTGGTTTTGCGGTGGGTTTATCTAAACGCGCTTATGCTTATATTTATCCTACATT
>JACUUF010000115.1 GCA_014859465.1 Methyloprofundus sp. | reverse complement strand
AAACGGCTACCAACTCAAAGCCGGAGAAAAACACACCATGGGCATGGTGCTGTCAGCGGTTAAAAAGTAAGTCACTGTGATTCAAGTACCGGTGTCACTGGGGGTAACATGAAGCTCAAAAAATGGGATAGTGCGGAGCATCTTAAAACGGAGCAAGATATTGCTCTGTATTTACAAGCCTGTATTGACGAAGCGGGTGACGATTGGACACTCGTGGCAAAAGCATTAGGCAATGTTGCGCGCGCGCGTGGCATGACGGATTTGGCAAAAGAAACCGGGCTAGGTCGTGAGAGTCTATATAAAGCTTTATCGGGTGAAGTTAATCCAAGTTTTTCGACGGTTATGAAAGTGATGGCCGCGTTAAAACTAAAACTGACTATCACGCCTACTGAAACTTTGATTCAAGCACATTAACAATTCTCTTCCCCGTTGCGCCCCAAAAAACTTCCCTGTTATTAGTTCCTTAAAACGAAAAGACCCGCTTGCGCGGGTCTTGGGTTTGGAATATTTAAATCCATTTGTTGTAGCAACGGATCTCACCCCAGAATGCGACAATGGGTGTAATATACCTATTCAGCAATAAAAATACCTACCGGTATTTAGCTGTTACCGCTGTGTAAGAATAGGATGGTCAATTAATGGTTAAATCTGAACGCCAAACCAAGTTACTACAAATACTAAAAAGCTTACGTTGCGCTAAAACAATGCAAGATCTAGCGCAACGTTTTGAATGCAGTGACAGAACCATTCGACGAGATATTGAAGAGCTGATTACGACACGTGGTATGCCAGTATTTATCCATTACAACCAAGTTATGCCGGATACAAGGCATTCTGAACGTATAGAAGTCGATGGCTATTGGTTTACCACTGAAGAGATGGAAGCGCTTATGGCACTGAACCACCTACTTGGCAAACTCTCAAATGGGCTACTCACCCAAGAACTGGCGCCTTTTGCACAACGTATTGATACGCTACTGGGCGGAAAAGCCCAGCCAGGCCTGGTGGACAAGGTAAAACTTATCGAAATCGCAGGACGACAGGTCGCCGAACCCACCTTCACCAAAGTCACCCAAGCCCTGTACGAATCCAAACAACTGCAAATCCAATTCTGGAACCGCGAAACCGACCAAATTAGCCAACGTGAAATATCACCGCAACAACTGGTGCGCTACCGCGACCGTTGGCTAGTTGATGCCTGGTGTCATTTGCGCCAATCCATACGCAGCTTCTCGCTAGAAGCGATTCAACAAATTCAGCTACTCGACAAACCGGCACAGCCCATAACAAAACAACAGCTCGAACAACACTTCGAAAACAGCTACGGAATCTTTGCGGGAGACGCCGAACACCTAGCCACGCTTAAATTTACCCCCTACCTAGCAAGGTGGATCAAAGACGAAACCTGGCATCCACAACAAATAGGCCAATGGTTAGAACACGGCAGCTACCAACTGCAACTGCCTTATCAACACGATCCCGAATTGCTACAAGACATCCTAAAATACGGCGACCAAGTCGAAATTCTGCATCCCCCGCAACTAAAACAAAACCTCATCAAGCAACTGCAAAAAACACTAACGATATACTCCAGTGACAAGATTTGTCACTCAGGGGTGATAGAGTGAATTATGTGAAGTTTTATAGTGAGAATTAAGCAAGTTTAAGGAGTATCACTTTGGAACAACTTACCGACCTAAAAGCCATTTTGCATTCAAAACGCGCAAATATTTACTATCTAGAAAAATGCCGCGTAATGCAAAAAGATGGGCGGGTTCTTTACCTCACAGAAGATAAATTAGAGAAGCAATATTGGAATATTCCAATTGCTAATACTACTGTTATCCTTTTGGGAACAGGGACTTCTATTACCCAAGCGGCGGTTAGAATGTTAGCTTCTGCTGGTGTATTGGTTGGGTTTTGTGGAGGCGGTGGAACGCCATTACTAATGGCAAATGACATCGAATGGATGACGCCACAGAGTGAATACCGACCAACGGAATATTTTCAGGGTTGGATGAAATTTTGGTTTCAGGACAATAAGCGTTTGGAGGTTGCTAAACGCTTTCAAGAACAACGTTTGAGTTACATGAAAAAGGTTTGGAAGGGTGATCGAGATTTAAATGCGCAAGGTTTTTACTCTGACGACCAAATGATAGAAAAAGCCATTAATCAGTATCAAACCAATATTGATGGCGTTTTGAGTGTTACAGAGCTTTTGACTTCCGAAGCACGCTTTACTAAACAGCTTTATGCTTATGCAGCGCAAAAAACAAAATTACAATCTTTTACACGTAACTTTGAAGCCGAAGACTTAGCCAATGGTTTTTTAAATCATGGAAATTACCTTGCCTATGGTTTAGCGGCTACAACTTTGTGGGTGCTTGGCTTACCGCATGGTTTTGCGGTCATGCATGGAAAGACGCGTCGTGGAGCGTTAGTTTTTGATGTCGCTGATTTAATTAAAGATACTTTGATTCTCCCTTGGGCATTTATTTGCGCTCAAGAGCAGGCGACCGAGCAGGAGTTTCGCCAGCAATGTTTACAAAATTTCACCAAGCACAAAGCAATGGAATTTATGTTTGATACGGTTAAGCAGATGAGCTTGGAAGGTGAGCATTTATGATGGTCACTTTCATATCTCAGTGCGAGAAGAACGCACTTCCTAAGACACGGCGTATTCTTGATAGCTTTGCTAACCGAATTGGTAACCGAACTTGGCAAACAGTGATAACGGATGAAGGGCTGCTGGCTGTAAGAAAATTACTACGGAAGTCGGCAACAAAAAGTAGCGCAATTGCCTGTCACTGGATACGCAGTCGTAGTCGCTCAGAATTGATTTGGGTGATCGGTAATCGTAGTAAATTTAGTGAAGAGGGTAATGTTCCAGTTAATACTACACGTCAAAATATTGTTAATACAGAATGGGAAAATGACTGGCATCTATTGCCATTGATTAAATCACTCGTAGCAATAGCCGCGCTTTTCCATGATTGGGGTAAGGCGTCTGAATTTTTTCAATCAAAACTTAAAGCAACTTCAGCTAAGCCAATTGGTGACCCATTAAGACATGAGTGGCTTTCGGTTTTGTTTTTACGCGCTTATGTGAATGATCAAACCGATGAGCAGTGGCTTGAACGTCTTGCAAAAGGTGAGTTTGATAAAGCAGGATTAGTTCAGCGTATTGCTGAAGATCATGCAACACCACTCAGCGATCTGCCACCAGTAGCAGCCTCAATTGCTTGGTTAATTTTGAGCCATCACCGGCTTCCACAAACAGAACAATTTCTAGGTGCATCAGTTAATGAATATCAACGCTTATTCCAACTTATAAAAGCAGATTGGCAATATCAGAATAAGTATGACGACAGCGAATATGAAAAAAACCTTCCGCGTTGTTTTGACTATCCAGAGGGTTTACCTAGTGATTCGGCACTTTGGGTAAAGCCCGTTAAAAAGTGGGCAGCTAAATTATTATCGCAAGAGGCTGCGCTGCTACAAACTTTAGAAAGTGGTGCATGGCGTTGGTTAATGCAGCAATCTCGATTGGTGCTCATGCTGGCTGATCATAATTATTCATCACGCGATAAAGATGAGAAAATTCAAAACCAATTAAAGCTCTACGCCAATACACAAAAAATAAAGGGTAAAAATCAGCTTAAACAAAGCTTAGAAGAGCATCTGCTCGGGGTAATGAAGCAAGCCCTACATATTGCGCATCATTTGCCTATGTTTGAAGCACAATCGAACCAACTTGGTTATGTGCAAGATAATCGTGTCTTAAAAAAGAAAAGCCCACCGGCTTTTGCTTGGCAGGATAAAGCGGTACAAAAAATACTTGCTTGGCGTGAAGCAGAAACTGCACAGACCGCTCAGTTTAACCCACATCAATTTGGTTTCTTTGCTGTTAACATGGCGAGCACAGGACAGGGTAAAACATTTGCAAACGCAAAAGTCATGCGCGCACTTTCGTATGATAAAAAAAGTTTACGTTATATTTTGGCATTGGGTTTAAGAACGCTCACCTTACAAACTGGCGATGAATACCGCCACAAAATAGGCTTGCAAGAGGATGAGTTAGCCGTATTGGTTGGCTCACGGGCGGTGCAATTATTGCATCAGCAAGCAAAAGAAACGGATAACAAGAAAGAGCAAACTGACTTTTCAGGTTCTGAATCCGAAGCGCCTTTAATGGACGATGAGATCATCTATGACACGCCGATCCCTGATACTGTTTTAGACACCTTATTTCAAACAGATAAAAGCATAGCGTTACTGCATGCGCCAGTATTAACCTGCACTATTGATCACATTATGGGCGCCACAGAAACCAGTCGCGGTGGCCGCTTTATTTTGCCCAGTTTACGACTCATGTCGTCAGACTTGGTGATTGATGAAGTAGATGACTTTGTTGGGGATGACTTAATAGCGATTGGGCGACTTGTACATTTAGCAGGGCTTTCTGGCCGTAAAGTAATGATCTCCTCTGCAACGATTCCACCCGATTTGGCTAAGGGCTTTTTTAACGCCTATCAGTCGGGTTGGGCAATTTTTGCCAAAGCTAGGCAAAAAAGCCAAAAGGTCAGTTGTGCATGGATTGATGAATTCACTACACAAACTCAAAACTTTATTGAGCAGGATAGCTTATTGGTGCAATTTGACTCGGCCCATAATACTTTCATAGAAAAGCGCTTAAAAAAGCTTAATGAAACGCCAGCAAAACGTAGGTTAAAACTGGTTAAGTTGACACTGGCCGAATATGAAAAACAACAGCAAGGCAAAGAAACCGAAACCATTCAACAGTTCTATTTTCATCAAATTCAACTTGCGGCTTTAGCGTTTCACCAAGTACATGGCCAACCGGAATCAGTGACCCAAAAAACGATAAGCTTTGGAGTAGTGCGGGTTGCTAATATTGAGCCTTGCATTCAGTTAAGCCGTTATTTACTTAATAACGCGCCTAAAAATACCGAAATCAAAGTCATGGCGTATCACTCACGTCAACTTCTGATTATGCGAAATGCGCAAGAACAGCTACTTGATCAATTGCTAAAGCGTAATCCAGATAGACCCGAGCAGATTTTCCAACATCCAATCGTGCAGGAGCACATCAAAAACAGTCAAGCCGAAAACATCATTTTTGTATTGGTCGCCACACCAGTTGAAGAAGTTGGGCGTGATCATGACTTTGACTGGGCGATTATCGAGCCATCCTCCTTGCGCTCAATCATTCAAATGGCGGGCCGAGTATTACGACATCGGGCTATTGAAAAGCTGAATGAACCCAATATTGGAGTTTTACAGTACAACCTAAAAGGCTTTGTTCAAGCCATTCAAGCTTCGCAAAAGCGCCATCCCGTATTCACCAGGCCTGGTTATGAAGATGAGGCATGTCTTTTAACAAGCCATAATGTTGCAGACATCATTGAGTTAAGCCCACTTAACGAGCGGCTTGATGCCACACTGCGAATTACTAGACCGCAACAGCTTGCTCCCAACGCAGTGCTTGCTGATTTAGAACATTATAAAACCCAGAAAGCTTTATTGTCTGATCAAGCAGGGCCTGAAACGTTAAAAGGTTGGTTGCAGGGTTACTGGTGGTTGACTGCAATTCCACAATTGTACGTGCAGTTTCGCAAAGGGCCGCCGCAAACTTCTCTGTATTTAACTGCTGATGGTAAGGGGGGATGGTCGTTTAAAGAACGAAACGATGCCAAAGAGTTGGTTGACGTTGAAAAGCGGTATGACATCCAGCAACAAGATGATTTATCCGAGCAAGAAAAAAGCAACCTTTGGATGCTCCGCGATTATGCACAGCTACTCAAAGACTCGCCGGAACATTACATGCCATTAGCCGCCGCGATTTTTGGCGAAGTGAGGTTAGATAAATCCTTACTTGAAAATAAAACACTAACTTATCAACCGCAATTAGGGTTTTCCAAGAAACAAAAACCAACTTGAGCTAGCTCAAGTTGGTTTTTAAGCTGCCTGTTCGGCAGTCAATAGGTTTTGAGGTTTTAGTTAGAATATATTTCTGAGCTGCTTATTCAGCAGGAATTGCATTTTACCAAAAAGGTGTGCACTAATTCTCAAAAGTTAAGTGTGGCTACTTTAATTTAATTGTTTTAATTAGTATATAGGTTGATTTGTTTAGGGTTGTCGGATATGATCGTAGCAGAGTTATTGCTTAGCTACTTTGTAAAGTAGCAGTGACACCTGCTTTAAAAGGTCTGGTAAGCCCCTTTTGGGCGGCGCAAAAGAGAGGTATCGAAAGCAGTCGTAGGCAGAGAGTCGAGTAATAACTTAATAAATTAAGAACTAAGAGAGGCGAATAGAATGCTTGAACCAGTAATTAAAGATTTTTTATCAGATCGCAAAGAGGTTTGGCTTAAAAAGCAGTTGAACCCAAATCAGGCTGAATCTGAGCAGACAGAAATTTATGCTGAAGCGGAAGTTATATTCTCTTTTGCTGAATGGCTCCCTAATGCCTCGAAGCGTGCCAAGCAGTTAAACTTGGTCTCTCATCCAGCTAAGTTCACCCATCCCGGCGCAAAAACATCCTCAGTGATTGCACAAGCCCCTCAAGAAAATGACGGCTTTTTGCGTTTTGGTAATGTTAAAGACATTGGGGACGATGTATTTGGCAATGCCGCTGCGATTGATGTATATAAATTTTTATCGCTAAAGCTTTTAGATGGAAAAAGCGTTTTACAACATATTGAGCACGAATCAGAACTTATTCAAAAGCAATTTTCTATACCTTCTCTTAACTTTGAAAGTTTGCGCGAGCAATTTTTGCTTATCAAGCAAGATGGAAACCCCGAGCCATTAACGAGCGGGCAAATAAAGCAGGTTTACTTTCCAGTTGCGGATGAAGAGAGCGATTATCACCTGCTTTCAATCTTAAACTCATCCGGCATGATGTTCGCCCTCAAAGACAGAATCAATCAGGTACGTTTTTCTGACGAAACAAAGCAGGCGCGTGAAGACCGTAAAAATAAGGTCTATAACGCAAAGGGTCTATACGAAATCTATGACCTTACCGCCATTGGATTTGGCGGCACACAACCTCAAAATATCAGCGTGTTAAATAGTTCAAATGGCGGTGTGGCTTTTCTGTTGAAATCTATGCCCCCAGAGTTGGATGCACGTAAAGTTCGTCTACCCAAAAATGACTTTTTTAAACAAACGCTATGGGTTAAAGACTATGGCAGGGTTTTATCTCACCTAAATTACCTGTTAAATGAGAATTGGCGTAACGACATGGATATACGCCAAAAACGCGATCAAATTTTTCAAGAGGCGGTTTACCAAGCGGCTGAAACACTTTGGCAGGTTCGTGCCCACGAATCAGGCTGGTCTAATTTTGATACCTATAGCAGCTTGCCTGCTTGGCAAAAAATCTGGCTAGATAATGCGCGTCAAGAGGAGCGTGAAACTGATGATATCTATATTGACCAAGCAATAGCCGAGTTTGCAAAGTGGTTTATTAAGGCCTTTGAGGATCATTTAAAGAAATCGGCTATTGTATTTAATGATGTCGATATACAGCACTTTATTAATGTTACTGACTTATTTGATGATCATACCAGCCTGCAAATTAAGGAGGCCTTCCGATGAGCGACGTAAAAAACTTGCTTCTAATTCCGCACATAAAAATACACAATGCTAATGCGTTATCCAGTAACTTTACAATTGGTTTTCCTGCGATGACCGCTTGGCTTGGTGGCGTACACTTTTTGCAACGTACGCTAGCCGATACGGAGTTTTCAGACATCGAGTTTACATCCATTGCAGTAGCTAGCCACACAATTAAGTTACATACTCATAAAGCTGAAAATGGTTTTATTAACTCCATTATTGGTACGGGTAATCCATTAGATAAAAAAGGAAGTCGACCTTCTTTTATTGAGGAAGCACGCTGTGATTTAACCGTGTCACTGGTTATTGAGCTCAAGAACTGGGGACTGCATGATTCGGATAAGTTTTTAGATTTAGTCAATCATCGTATCAGGGGCAAAATGAAATTAGCCGGTGGCGATATTCTTTCTGCAAGAGCGAGCCGAATTTATCAGGTCAACTCTACTGAAAGTTTTGCCAAGTTGCGTAATGCGTTGATGCCGAGTTACTGCTTAATTGAGCGGCGTGACCTGATGATTGAAGCAATGGAGCAAGGGGATGATGCATTAACCGCGTTGTTAGACAGCCAATTGACTCACCGCGCCTGTGAGCAAGATGAGCAAGGCAATGTCACTTGGCATGCCCCTAAGCGAAAATATTCCGGCTGGATTGTTCCAATAGCAACCGGTTACCAAGGGCTTACCGAGCTGGGTATAGCTCAACATCAACGTGATGCGAGTACCCCGCATCGATTTGCCGAAAGCGTCTTAACTCTCGGCGAATTTAAAATGCCGATTCGATTTAGCCATTGGGATGAGATGGCTTGGCACTATCATTCTGATACACAAAATAACCTTTACCTCTGTCAACAAAACCAACCTAACTAGGAGAATACTCATGACTAAAAAACTAACCGCATCTGTTCTTGCATTCGAAAAGAAATTGGTACCATCCGATGCTTTTATGTACGGAACAAACTGGGGCAATAAAGAGGTTGAAAAAACGCCGCTCGCATTACAAGAGAAATCAGTACGAGGCACGATTTCTAATCGCTTAAAAAAAGCTTTGCAATCAGATCCTGCAAAACTTGATGCTGAGGTTGAAAAGGCAAACCTGCAACGCGTTGATAGTTGCGCATTGGCTCCAGATCAAGATACGCTCGGTTTAAGCTTTACATTAAAAGTGTTAAGTGGTGTCGAGCAGCCTTCAGCCTGCAATAGCGAGGAATTCCTTAGTAGTTATCAACAGGCCGCGAAAAACTATATTGAAACGTTTGCCTTTACTGAGCTAGCTAAACGCTATGCGACTAACCTGGCTAATGGGCGTTTCTTATGGCGTAACCGTGTGGGTGCTGAACAAATAGAAGTACAGGTTAAACTGCTCAACAAAGATTCAAATGATAGTTGGACATTTAAAGCTCTAGATTTAAGTACCCGTGATTTTAATCACGCTGATCAGCAAATCGCAGAGCTAGCAGATAAAATTGCCCAAGCTTTGAGTGGACAGACGGATTTTATATTATTGCAAATCAATGCATTTGCTCAAGTTGGACAGGCGCAAGATGTTTATCCAAGTGAAGAGCTTGTATTGGATAAAAGTAATGCAAAAGGTCAAAAAAGCAAAATTCTTTATGCAGTAAATGGGCAGGCCGCAATGCATTCGCAAAAGGTTGGCAACGCAATTCGTGCGATAGATACTTGGTATCCAGGTTTTGAAGAAGTGAATACCGGCGCAATTGCGATTGAGCCATATGGCGCTGTAACTAATTTAGGAAAAGCCTATCGCACCCCCAAAGCTAAAGCCGATTTTTACACACTGTTTGATCGTTTTGCCAATGGTGAAGAATTAGACCGCGAAGAAGATCAGCATTATGTTATGGCGGTACTGGTGCGTGGGGGAGTCTTTGGCGAAAGTGGGAAGGAGTAACGATGAAATACTATCAAGAAATTACCCTCCTGCCATCACCGGAGGTGTCTATTAACTTTTTATGGCAAAAGCTTTATCAACCCTTGCACCTGCTGATGGTTGAAACGAAATCTCAGTCAGCAACTGAATGGTTACGAGTTTCATTTCCGCAATACACACAAAGCTTTCTAGGGGAAAAGTTGCGTGTATTTGCGGAAACCGAAGCTGTATTGCAGAAGATGGATTTTAAGAAAAAATTTCGTAATTATGACGATTATCTACACATTACCGAAATACGCCAAACACCTGAAAGTATTAATGGCTTGATAATGTTCAAAAGATACCAACCCAAGCAAAATAGCCAAAGCCATGCAGCACGATTGGCTAAACGTCATGGATTAAAGGTGGATGAGGCATTTAAGTTACTAAATGCGAAGCCGCCACTACAGTTGCCTTTTATTAATCTGAAAAGCCTTAGTACTAAACAGGACTATCGCCTGAGGATTCAAAAACAATCCATAGACTCAAGCCAGCAGCAAGAAATAACATACAATGCCTATGGTTTAAATAATCCAATACCGGATTTTTAGATTTAACCCAAATTTTTAATAGTTCTTTAAAAATTTGGAAAAACATACACTTACGATGCCAAAGGTTTTTTGTGTGAAAAAGCTAAAAGTAGCGTAAGTTATTGAAAATAAACTTTCTATGTAAGAAAGTTTCTAGTTCGCTGCCGCACAGGCAGCTCAGAAA
>JACUUF010000114.1 GCA_014859465.1 Methyloprofundus sp. | reverse complement strand
GATGGACAATAATTTGGCATGGTAGGGTCATACGCAATCCCAATGTAGCATCTGAACCAACCATTGAAGTCGTCATTCGCTCAAAAGTACAAGAGGTTCTACAGGACTCACTAATTGAAGTTGGAGTTGGACAACTCCCTCTTCTTAAAATTGGCAGCTACTGGATAGACGGTAAGCTAACCACAGGCTCGCCAGAAATAGTTGAAAGTTTAACTTTATCAAACATCGTGATTACCAAAGACAACACAAAACTTATCAATACCTGGCATAAAATCGACAATGCAAAATATGCTATCAATCCGAATAAAGTAAAAATCCCATACAACGTTTCAAAGTCTAAATGCCTTGCTATTGAATACAGTGGAGACCCTTACGGCATCATTATCCCAGCCTCTGAAATTGCCCGCTTCTATTACTGTCATTCGACCGATCTCGCTCACAGCGCCTTCTGGGGTGAATATAGTTATGACATTGACCAAATTGTTAATCTGGAAAAGTGTGGCTACGATGAGGGGTTAGATCGCGCAATCATCCACTTAAGACAAAAGTTTGCTAACCCTGACGCTTGGACAATAGGACGCATCCTTTTTGATAAATCCGCTAGCACTGGCGTTCAAGAGATACACCATAGCCTTGTTCGCCATATGGATACTGATGACTCCGGCTTCTTCAACTGCGGAATACCGTTTACAGGCAAAACACGTTGGGTAGCAAAAGGTATCAACATGGGTACTGTTAAACAGCCAAGATATTTGATATTACAGCTTACGAGGTGTTCGCATCCATTCCCGTTTTCTGAACTTCAGGTTGATAGAGATAACAATGCAACGCAAGTTGACCCGCAATCAGATATCGCACCTGAAGATAAAAAACAATACAACCGAATACAGCCAAACAAACCCTCAGATGAAAACAATACTTCGTCGCTAAATAGCGAGACTGAAACACATAAGAATATCCAAATCTCAAACCTGCTAACTCAATCAGCTCAGTTCGACTTTCTGGAGGGCAAGGAGATTATTAAGCCCGACAGTAAAGAGTTCAACCAATATAAATCGGTTCCCAATCAAGCGAAAGCACCCAACCCCGAAGGCCTCGGCACAGGACAAGGCGACTACAGCGGTGACTCGACTAATCAACCTGTCAAAATCAATCGCAGAAAAGGCGTTGGTGCGGATTTAGACATGTTGACCGAAGCAGTTGGCATACTAGCAAAGGAAGGAATGGATATAAAAATTCGTGAGGTATCAGAAATGCCGCTATCTGCTCCCGCAGGGAAAAGACAGTGGGCATACCTCGACTCCAGCAGTCGTACAAAACGAAGATACATCGTCATAAACATCATATACGGTAAAAATCACTACTGCTGGATAGATATTGAGCAACGACGCAAGGGAGAGTGCACCGTTGGTCTCCTAAAGCATGACGAAAAAATCGGGGATGAAACCCTTCGGTCAATACTCAAAAATCTCTCTAGGTTAAAAGGAGTTTGGAGTCGTGCCAACGAAAGCGCTGTTGAAAAAACCGATATCGCTGTTGAAAGAGTTTTACATACCTGGGATTCGGTTACAAGGCTCGCAAATACAATAAAATCGAGAGTACTCTAACAAAACCACTAAGGAAGCTCATAATGGCAGATATGACGGACACCAAAACAAGAAGCTATATCATGTCACAAGTCCACAATAAAAATACAGGAATTGAAGTCGCTGTCAGAAAAGCTCTTTTCGCTAAAGGTTTTCGCTATAAAATTACCAACAAAAAACTCCACGGATCGCCTAAGATAGATTTACCGGAATATAGAGCCGTAATAAATATTTAAAAAAGTTTACTAATTCTAAATTGGAAGAACACCACAAGTTGGGTTGCTCTTTGAATAGGAAAGAGCCTTTGACTCATGAGATACTGTAGAGCTACACTGTAAAAATGGGTAAATCAATATTCAACATTTTTAGAACCTCCAACTACAACCTAAAATTCATAAAATGAAATCATATCTAGGAAATCCACCACTGTTATGAAAACAGCTAACTACTTAATACTTTCCCAGTACAAGGAAAACTCAGATTATGACGATCTGGTTGGGTTTTTATATCACTTTCCTGAAAAGTACAAAAATCAAATTAAGCCAAATAGTGAATTCATATACTATGAGCCATCAAAAAACGGAACTGGCTCCTACTTTGGCTATGGAAAAATTGGTTCAATTGGTACTCGAAAAGATGGTCAGTTTTTTGCCCAAATCATTGACTATCACCCGTTCCCCAAAGAAGTTTACTTAAAAAGAGAAGATGGTTCTTTATGGGAGGATACATCAACTTATAACGCTCAAAATGCTGTTAGATATAGCACAAAATCGATTATCGATAATATCTGTAAAGCTGGCAACCTAATACCAAAGCGCCACCCAATATCTTTTCAAACCAGAGCAAGAACCGTTGACATGCTTGGAAGACAGCAAATAGCTGGTATACCTACCGCGATCAACGAACTTTTCAAAAATGCTCACGATGCCTATGCCGACAATGTAATTGTTGACTACTATACATCTGACAAACTGTTTGTACTTCGTGATGACGGTCTTGGTATGACATTGGACGATCTAACCAATAGGTGGTTAACACTTGGCACGGATAGTAAAGTTGAAAACAGTAAAAACCTTAGGCCACCTCAAGTTGATCCCACGAAACAAAAAAGACCTTCTATGGGCGAAAAAGGAATTGGCCGGCTAGCCGTTTCAATTATAGGCCCACAAGTGCTAATTTTAAGTAGGTCAAAACGATTTAATGAAAACAATGAACCTGTCTTAGGAGATGTAATAGCCGCATTTATTAACTGGGGGTTATTCGAAGTTCCTGGAATTAATATTGACCAAATAACAATTCCAATTAGAACTTTCATTGGTGAAACTCTTCCAAATGAAAACGATGTTATTGAAATGGCAGAAGAAGTAAAAGCCAATCTAGAAAGTTTTCACGAACAAGTACCGGATGACTTGTATGAAAGAATTTCTAATGAGTTAAACAGCTTCAGATTTGATCCGAAAGCTGAAGAAATTTTCTTCCAAAACTCCGATATACAGCAAATAAAAGATATCGGAGATGGAGAACAGAACCCCCTTATACTTTCTAAATTCTCTGGAACGCACTTCTATATCACCCCTTCCGATGAAAGCATCCTCGAGGATTTAACGACTGATTCCGATGAACCATCTGAACTCGAAAAATACCTTCTAGGTTTCACAAATACCATGTTACCGGGACATAAAACTCCTCATATAAAGGCAAGTTTCAGACAACATAATAAAACAGATGACTTATCGATAGATATTATTAAGGAATCGAAGTTTTTCACTCCAGAAGACTTCACTAAAAGCGACCACCATTTCTATGGAAGTTTTGACGAATATGGTCAATTTCATGGATTTGTATCTATTTACGGTAAAGAACCTGTTGAGTACCACCTTCCGTGGCCAGGCAACTATGGCAAAAAAACAGATTGTGGAACCTTCTGTATCAATTTTGCAGCATTGCAAGGAACCCCCGCAGAAAGCTCTCTTCCGCCTCTTACACAAAGAGAAATGTACACGAAAACGGAGAAACATGGAGGGTTATATATATATAAAGATGGAATTAGAGTCCTACCTTATGGAGATGCTAATTTTGACTTTTTAGAAATTGAAAAACGAAGAGCTAAAAATGCAGGCACAGCTTATTTTAGTTATCGCAAAATGTTCGGTGCAATAGAAATAAATCAAAAAGAAAACTCCGACTTAAGGGAAAAAGCAGGCCGTGAAGGCTTCCAGGAAAACAAAGCTTATCGACAATTTAAAGACATTCTCAAACATTTTCTTCAACAAGTTGCTGCCGATTTCACCCATGAAAAAGGAATATATTCAGACGCTTTTATAAATGAAAAAAACACTTATAAAGCACAAGATAAGCTGAGAAAAAAACGCGAAGAGAGAAAAACCGAAAAACGCACCAAGTTTCTTCATGACTTTAAACAAGCTTTAGGAAAGCTACAGTCTTTGGAACACATTGAGGGAGTTGAAAAGACCAAAAAAAACTTAAAACAACAGCTTAACCATATTTTAGTTTTTGACGATTCGGAAAAAATTGCTTCCAAAATAATTGAACTTGAAAGTAACGTATTAAATGAGTTATCAGCACTGGAAAAAGAATATAGCATATCTAGGCCACAGGGCATAGTGATTAAGACTAAGACTGATAATAATCTTTGGATTGCTTACCAAGCGGAACTAAATAACGCTCTGGACACAGTATTTGAACCGACAAAAGAATATATAGAAAAAACAATTTCAGATGCAATTCAAGATGCAAGGGTTGAAGTCGATAGAAGACGACGTATAGAAACTTCATTAAAATCTCATATTTCCGAAACTAAAAAAAACGCCAATAGCGAAAGCAAACAAGTATTAAAACAGAATGACAGTGTCGATACCGAGGTTAAAAAAGTAGCACGAGAAAGCATTCGTAGGATTGAAGAAACGATTAGAAGCGTAACTGAAGATTTCAATAAAACTGACTTTTCAAACATGACTGAAACCGAAATTGCCAAGTTAAGACTTAGTTATGAAGATCAGATAGACTCGGTCGCGGCAAAAGAGAAAAAAACATTGCAGACAATACAAACATTGCTTGAAAGTGTTTCATGGGAGTTCGATGATCAAGGAAATATTGCCACAGATTTAGACATCTATGAAGCGAATGAACGTGCGCTAGATGAAGCAAACGAACAAATCAAGTCGGATATGCAATTAGCTCAAATAGGCACAGCCATAAATATTATTAACCATGAGTTCGATAGCAGTATCAGAACGGTTAGAAGAAATCTTAGCCGACTAAAAGCATGGGCGGATGTAAATGAGAACCTTCAAGAAATCTATAATGACGTTAGAGCAAGTTTTGAGCATATAGATGGTTATCTAACGCTTTTTTCTCCTTTAAACAGAAGACTATATCGAACTAAAATCAGTGTATATGGACAAGAAATATATGAGTTCTTAAGTGACCTCTTTAAAGTAAGGCTTGAGCGCCATAATATTTCTTTTGTTGCAACTGAACGATTTAAAGACCATTTTGAATTGGGGTACCCATCCACTTTTTACCCAACATTTGTAAACCTTGTTGACAATGCAATTTATTGGCTTGGCAAAACATACTCAACTGAAAAATCAATCACACTGGATATAAAAAATAATTCATTTGCTATTTCCGACAATGGTCCAGGAATTAGGGATGCTATAAAAGACAAAATATTTGACTTGGGTTTCAGCACAAAAGAAAACGGTAGAGGTATGGGCTTATTCATAGCACAACAGTCCTTAAAGGAACTCGGTTACGACTTAGCTGTCGAATCAGGCAATACCGGTACCACCTTTAAGATCATTAAGCACGACTATGAGAATAACGATGACGGACTTTGAAAAAGCATCTAGAGAAATAGCTCTGAATTTTTTACAAACTGTATTAATTATTGATGATGAAATCGGAGAATCTGAAGCTGAATTAGTGCAAGCTACTCCAACGGAAGAAGTTAACTCTCCACCAGGTAGAGGAATAATACAAACACAAAAAAAACCTCATGTTAATAAACAGGCCGAAGCCACTCAAGAACATGGATCTGATAGTGATGGAATAGCTCACCCAATATCGCCAAAACTTTCCGTTCTTTTTGCTAAAAAAGGTATTTTATGCTCAATGCTAAAACCTGAAGAAAATGATCCAAATTTCGAAAAAGATAGTCAAAAATCATTTAAAAAAGCCGATATTGTCATCTTAGATTGGAAAATGAAAAAAGAAGGTTCAAATAACGATCAACGAGTTAAAAATATCATTACTTCTATTGTAAGTAATGATACAGGCCACAAGCAAAAGTCTTTAAGGTTTATCGTGATATATTCTGGTGAGGGTAGACTTTTAAGTGATCATATTCTTACAACTAAATCAGTAGTTGACGAATTAATTCAAGAAACTGGAAATATTGAGGGACCGCATAAAAACTATTTAAGCTATGAACATCTCAGGTTTTGCTTTTATGCTAAACCTAACTCATATAATAAACATATTAATTGCATCCATCGTACTGCGAATGAATTAGTTGACTCGGTTATCAATGACTTTGCAGAAACAGTACAAGGAATAACCCCAAGCTTGATGTTAAAATCCTTAACCGAAATTAGGGAAAACACTCATCGATTACTACAAAAATTTTCACACGAGATTGACGGCGGCTATCTAGCGCATAGAATAATGCTACCTAATCCTGAAGAAGCGGAAGAACAATTTATCGACTTATTCTCACACGAATTAAAGTCAATTCTTGATGATTCAAAAATTGAACTATCAAGCGAAGAAATTCAAAACTGGGCTCAACACCAATTGGACTATTTGGATGAAGAAAAACAAGTACAGCTATACAGTGACACTTTTTTTAGTAATTTTGCATACACAAACATAGATAGTGCATCATCTAAGTTAAGCAACTACCTTACAAAAGAAGAAGTGAAAGGAATCAGTAAAATAGAAGATTCAAAGCTTGTCTTCACAACTGACGGTAGAGTTAAAGAACTAATAAAAACAAAAAAAGATGAGTTAAAGAGAGACTATATTAATGATGTTATCCCCAGTTTGTCTAATAAACTGCAAAAACTCAAAATAGCTAAATGTCTAAAAGTACATATAGAAAAAACAAATCCATCTTATTTAACAAATCTTTTGCCATGTACAACAACTGACTCCAACGACCAGTTTTGTCTATTAACTACAACGAGGACGTTTTACTCTAACCCAATACCTTCCCTTAATCTTGGCTCAATCATAGAGAACGCTGCTGGCGAATATTATTTATGCATTTCACCTAGATGTGATACTGCAAGAGTTTCTGCAAACCCCGGAAAGGAAACAGCTTTCCAGTTACTGCCTATGAAATCAAGCGACAAAAATTATGATGTAGTTGTTAGATTACCTTCTAAAGCCATAGGCAAGTTCAAAATCAATTATTCACCAACCAAGCTTAAAAGCATTACTTTTAAACAAACACAAGAAAACGATAATAGACCTATTAGGCTCAATGATAACTGGAAATTTATTGATATTAACGATTCGGAATACCAATGGATAGGTGAACTTAAAAGTGATAAAGCGCAACGAATCCTAAATGAATTCGCTGCACTATTATCGAGGGTTGGGATTAACGAATCTGAGGTTTTACGAAGATCTTATCAATCAGGCTATAAAAACCAAAATTAATCAAAGGTTATTTAATTCAAGGCATTTAATATTGAATTAATAAGAATAACGCCTAATTGAACAGGAACAGCATTGCCAACCTGTTTTGCTTGTGATGTGCTTGTTCCGGTAAATACAAAATCGTCGGGGAAAGTTTGAATACGGGCAGCATGTCTTAAAGTGATTCCATGATTTTTCCAAGGATGAACGAAGCGCCCCTTAGAGGGATTATGACATCCGGTCGTAATGGTGTTTGCTGGCAAATGAATAAACATCCGGCCATAAACGTCCTTGTGACCGCCATAATCTTTGGAATGACAAGGTAGCCTAAACTCCTCACCAGCATCCTCTCTACTACCATTTAAGGGAGTTGCGCGATACTTCTCTAATGATTGTATGGTTGGAGTCATGTGGAAATTACACGGATCATCTTGGTTGATTGGCTCGCCAAACTCCAATTCATTTAACAACCTATCAGCATCATCTCTTGTAATACTCGTTTTCTTTAAGAAGTAATCATTTATATACTTTTCCAAAATGTCCGGTGGACACGGTTCAAAAACTGAGGAGGCTGTTTTCCAACTCGGGAAACCTCTAAGTTCAACCTCTTCCGAAGAAGGTGAAAAATGGGTTTTCGCTGGAGGAAACACTACATAATCTTGAACGACATCATTTCTAATACCTAAAATAAAAACGCGTTTTCTATTCTGGGGCACGCCATAATCTTTTGCGTTAATGACGCCACAGAATTTAATATCATAGCCATGATCTTTGGCAAGTTGTTTAAACTTATTTAAATAATCGGCATGCCTTGGCCATAATAGGCCTGTTACATTCTCAACAAGAAAGGCTTGCGGCCTAAATTCCTCAACAAAATCAAAATATCGAAGCAATAGTTGATTTCTTGGGTCATCAACTCCTGAATTTTTTATACGGTGTGAAGAGAACCCCTGGCACGGAGGTCCGCCAAGTATTAGCTGCAACTCTCCCTGAAGCAACCCCAGACCCTCTCGAAGTTCATTAGGGTTTATTTGCAATATGTCTTGCCGTATTAAATTGGTAGGTACACCTAACCTCTGAACCAAGTTTGCCTTGTAAGTTTTTGCGGCGGATTCGTCAAACTCAATTGCCGCCAAAACATTTAAGCCTGCATTATATGCAGCCAAACTAAATCCACCCGCGCCGGCAAATAAATCAATTGCACTCATTGAGTAATTTCACCCTAATTTTTTAAATTTTGCTTCAATCTTAAGCGCTTTTTATAGCTCAAGTTCATTATTGTTACGATTTTCAAAAACCAAATAGGAGGCGTCCTGTAATCTTTCAACAATTGGTTGTACCTTATCGCCCCGTTCAGCCATGCCGAATACAAGTTATTAGGCCAGTCCAATAGCAACCACCAAGCATACTCAAATACGCCATGCCTAACGGCAACATCGTTCGCCTCAAAATGTCTTAGCGCCATATTTGGCTCTGGTATCGATGATGTTGACAAATTTGAACTTATAAACGCCAATAGCTTTTTGGACGTTACTTTTGAAGTAAGTAGCTTACAAAAATGATGTAAGACACCGAGTTGCTCTAAATCAAAGGAGCTTAACCTGTTTTCATTCAATTCGCTTAACAAATTTAACCAAGTGTCGGCGATCTCTTGGTTTATAAAAATGGGTTTCTCTGCCTTTGATAAGGCCAAGTCAAACCCACAGTTAAAACAAGTTGAAAGCTTCTTATCCAATCCAGCTTCATCCTTACCTTTGCCCAGTTCAATGCGCTGAAAAACAACCGATTCACCGCAACACGGACAACAATCATGCAACATAACTTGGTGCTTGGGGCAGAATGTATGTAATGCCAAACGCCACTGTGTTCTGAAATACGGCTCAACATCTTCCTTTAAACACACTGGACAAAACTGTAAGCCATGTGATTTTCGTGTTCGGTGATAAATCCTCAGCGGCATAATCCACTTTTCAACGCCAGACGATACGTAATGGTCAAACAAAACGCCTTCATATCGTTTCAGCGTAGTTTGTTTAACACGTTCTATCATCGTCGCTGTTCTTTCAGACAAGATCGTTAGAAGCCACTCCGGTGCTTGTCGGTCAATATCTCGGTTCCAAATTTGTCTTTCTATCCCAAATTCATGATGGCAGAAAGATTGCACCTTTTCGCCATTCCCATGCGCTATTCTAACCAGCCATGACGATAACAACTCATCTGGAGAAGGGTGCGGGTGAACTGGCCATAAATTGCCCGACAACATCAGTAAACCCCTAGCACCTTGTCCATTTGGAATTTCTCACATGATGGCGCTACCCAGTCCAATGTATCCAACAATTCTAATGTAATCTTTTCTTTACCCGAGTTAACTGCCTCAACTGCGGCTTTTGATAGCAAGCTGACTAACTCGCCAGTATATCCATCAGTCATTGCAAACAATTTATTTGCTAAGCGCTCGCCGTATAAATAGGACGGCTCTTTAAGCGGCAAAAGTGCTTCAAAGCTAGCTAAGAGTCGCTCGTAATCTTCATCACCTAAGCGCCACCTTGGAAGCGGCGCTAATTCAAAGCGATTAGCAAGCTGTGAATCGGCTTGAATTGCGTTATATGCCGTTCTAATACCAACACCGACAATAGGAATCTTTAATTTATTACCGAGGCGCTTGATAACATTAAGAAACGCTTCCTGCTGTTTCCCCGTGCCAGCCAAAATATGCTGAATTTCATCAAGAATAATCATCTTGACCCCAATTTTTCCGCAAACTTTCAACACTTTAGCCTCTTTTCTACTGGCATTATCCCGCTCTTTATATTGTTGAAAAAGCATGCCGAGAATTTCATCATAAAGCCGGCCTTCGTCCGGCTTTGGCGGACATTCAATGTATAAAACTGGGACCAAAACGCTTTCACCCTCTGGATTGTCAGAAGCTGGATGCATTTTACAAAACCGTTTAACCAGCGCAGTTTTACCGTTATTGGTATCACCGACTATCAGCAGGTTTGGCATACGATCAGAGCGAGGGTAAGTTAATAACTCATCCAACTGATTCAATATTTTCTGCGCTCTTGGGTAACCAA
>JACUUF010000405.1 GCA_014859465.1 Methyloprofundus sp. | reverse complement strand
GTAGCTTGGTCAATTGAAGATCAACTAGATGAATTACAACCTCTATTTAATCGTTTTATGACCTAGCTATTTCGATCATCTGTATCGTTAATTGCAAATAGCTTAGCGTGCCTATTATTTTCCACAATCATTTTAGACATATACAGACCAATCTCCGCGCCCTTGCCTTCCTCTTTAATCGTAAAACTTTAAACAAAAGTGTTACGATAACTTTAAGCTAGTACTTAACCATCGGAGCTAAAGTTTTCTAGCACTCTACTTGCATTAATTTCCCAGTAACAATTTAATCGAAATCAGCAGCGTCACCAATTCAAAGGCTCGCTTAATCCAACGATTGCCATGCTTAATCGCTAAATGCGTTCCCCAATACCCTCCCAATAAAGAGCCAAACAATAAAGCCGGCAGCCAATCCCAGCGTATCGCGCCATACAAAGCCAAAGTCACTGCGCCTGAACCATTCCAAAACAAACCGACCAGAATCAAGGTGTAAGCAATCGCGCGCTGATAATCCATACCAAACCAACCGACTAACCATAAAGTAACAAATAAGCCGGTTCCTGAGGTTAAAGAGCCATTCAATATCCCCAGAAAAAACAGCACTGCGCCACCGATCATATAGCCGCGATAATCTCGATGTTTACTTTGATAGTTCTGACCTAAATCAGGCTTTAATATAGAGTAAATCCCTAAACCTCCGGTCAAAAAACCCAAAGCAATCATCGCCATACGATCAGGCACAAAAAGAATCAAGCGCGCGCCAATCGTTACTCCCGGGACACCGGCACCGAGAATCAGCCAAACAAAATGACGCTCCAACTGGCTACTTTTTAAATAACGTAATGCCGCACCTACACCCAATGCGACACTGGCGATTTTATGTGTTGCCAGCGCCACTGAAAAACTTAACCCCAAAAAAATCAAAGCAGGAAACTGAATAAGTCCCGCGCCACCACCGCTAAAAGAGGAAAAGGTATTTGCTAGCAAAGAGATAGCAAAAAGTATCAGCTGTTCAATGAAATCCAAAATGAAGTCCGCCATAATATAAATATTGGCCAATATTTTACTCAGCGATTTACCTATCGACCAATGCTTTGCCTAACATTTATTATATTCATCTATTTTTTACTGATTGCTTGACACTAGCAATCACCTGTGCAAATGTGACCACTTTACAATGCAAACAAGGAACCTCCATGACTCTTTCTATAGGTGATCGTTTACCTGCCGGCCAACTAACTGAATGCACCGAATTCGACAGCTCAACAGCGTGTCCAAGCAACCCACAGACACTCGATGTCATAGAGCAATCACAAGGTAAAAAAATTATTATTTTTGGTGTACCGGGCGCTTTTACGCCACTTTGTTCCGCACAACATTTACCTGGCTATATTAAGCTTGCTGAGCAAATTAAAGCGAAAGGTGTCGATGAAATTTGGTGCCTGTCTGTTAATGATGCCTTTGTTATGGCTGCTTGGGGTAAGCAACAAAATGCCGCAGGAAAAGTGCGTATGATGGCTGACGGTAGTGCACTCTATACTCAAGCACTCGGTTTAGATCGTGACTTGACTAAAGGCGGCATGGGTATTCGTTGTTTCCGCTTTGCTATGCTAGTGGATAAGGGCGAAGTCAAATACTTAGGCATTGAAGGGTCTGGTGAATTTGGTGTATCCAAAGCAGAAACCTTGCTTGAGTTACTTTAGGCTGAATGTAGCTTCTGCCGGAGTGACCTCTAGCTACTAATAAAAC
>JACUUF010000113.1 GCA_014859465.1 Methyloprofundus sp. | reverse complement strand
TAAACAAAGTATATAGCAAATATTACTACTAATCTAGACCTGACCCCTTGATTCCCCTTTTTAAGACAGTATCTGACCCCTTGATTCTCTAAGCTTTAATCCTCTGAATCACCTTGCCACGGAACTCGCTATGTCCATGTGTTGCTCTCGGATGGGCAATTCTAAAGCATGTAGCATTACCTGCCTCAAACTCCCAGTATTTACCAGAAATTACTTCTTTATTTTGGTAGCCAGAAAAATTTTCATTGAATAACTGTTTTATTATAGGATCAATACCAACAAAACCAGCGCCAAAAATCACAACATCAGGCTGAAAATGCTTTATCTGTATTGCAAGAAGCTTTTTAGATATTGACGTTATTTCTTCTAGCTCATTTTTCGGGCGTGTTCTAGGGCTTTTCTTATCGTAGTCCCACGCAAATAAATTCGCATAAACAATGGATTTAGGATCAACCTCAAGCTCCTTCGCCAACTGAAAAAAGTACTGTTTAAAACGACTTGGAGTTTTTGTAATAACTTTCCCGCTCTCACTTACTGGTAGATGTTTTTTGTAACGCCCAGTCGCTTCACACAAAAGCTCAAAAACTTTACCTTTTTCGACAAACTCAGCCACTCGATTTATTCTATTCTTGTTGTTCTCAGTATTCCAACCCGCAGTCTCCCGACCAACCAACATGATTTTTAGGCTTGAACTCCAGTATTCATCAAATGGAACCGGTAAAAACACACCAGAGTATTTGTCCTCTTCAAGATTGAACGAGCTAATATTAAGACTACTCAATATCTTTGCGTAATCATTAAATAATACATCCATTAAGAAAGCTCCGTAGAACCGTCAGGCAGCCAATTTATATTCATTTTTCCATTACTAAATCGAACTACTCCTTCTTTCTTGGGAAGCTCAGCACACTTACCTCGATACTGGATAAAATTATCGAGTAATTCAATCAGGTGTACTTTAAATCCTGACTCGGCAGCTTGCTCAAAAATGTCAGCTTCAACTTTCCAACGTGTACCGCTCAAGCGATCTTCATTATCTTCGGCACAGAAAACCACTTCACCGTTTACTTTCACAATCTCAGGGTATTGCTTGGCAAGCATAGCAAGGCGAGTATTTTCAAATTCTTGATCAAAATTTGGCATATTTTTCCTTTTATTCGTTGTTCTTTCAGCTTGCGTTATTTAAGCGATAGATTGCGTCGCAGAAACGCCCAACTATATTATTATCAAGCACATTCGCCCTGATATTCTACGGTACTCACCGATAAATCGGGCACATTTGACAGGATATTAATATACTGAGCTTTTGCCCTATTTTTCTACGGTATTGACCGATAAATCAAGCACTTTTGCCTGCTATCCAATTTATCCTGTCAAGTTAACCTGATAATTGATATTATCCGCTTAATCATGAAAAATAATATTAAAAGTAGTTCTTTTTAATTGCTATGTCAACCTTAAAGCCCGGAAAAAGCCTGCTGGAGGAAATGCGCGACACTATGCAGCGCCTGCATTACGCCATTCATACTGAGCGCTCCTATTGTGATTGGGTGGGACGTTATATCCGTTTTCATCATTTACAGGAGAGAAGTGCTTTATTGATTGAACCTGAGAGAAAAGTTGAGGATTTTTTAATGCATTTAGCGGTTCAGGCAAATATAGTCAGGCGTTTGTTTAATTTTTTTTGACTGTCTAGTTGACTGTCTAGTTGAACATACGGGCACGTGAGTTGCGGCTGTCAAACTTTGTTTTTAGGGCTGGGGTTTCTAACTCGCGCCGCCCTACTGCTTAACTTACTATCAGCCTGCCGTGAATTTTTTCTTCGCCCTTCCGGTAGATACTTTCCTGTTTGATTATTACTAGGCTTATGTTGGCGCACAGCAGGCGCTGACTCTCTGATGCTTGGCACTGAAATTTCTCGCCATTGCCCAGGCTCAAGTGAAGCCAAGGTCCACTCACCTATCGCATAGCGAATTAAGCGTAAGGTAGGATGGCCAATTGCCGCAGTCATACGGCGCACTTGTCTATTTTTACCTTCTGTTATTTTAAGTTCAAGCCACTGAGTCGGAATCGTTTTACGTTCGCGTATTGGCGGCATACGCGCCCACACGTCAGGCGCATCGATCAGCCTTGCTTTTGCTGGGAGGGTAAGGCCGTCTTTAAGTTGTAGGCCATTGCGCAAATCGTTTAATGCTTTTTCACTGGGAATATTTTCCACTTGAACCCAATAAGTCTTTTCAAGTTTATATTGAGGGTCGCTGATTTGATGCTGTAGTGAACCAGAATCAGTTAGCAATACAAGTCCTTCGCTATCACGATCTAAACGCCCCGCCGGATATATAGCCGTTATATTGATGTAGTCTTTTAATGTTTGCCTTCCCTCTGCATCAGTAAACTGAGTGAGTACATCAAAAGGTTTATTAAGGATGATTAATTTTGCCATTTAGCTTTGAGAATAATGAAATACTTTTGGTCAATGTAGTCTGATCCGCACAATGCGAAATTCTTTCGTGCACGTCCTTAACGTTGCAATACAGGAACTGCTTGCAATAGTTTTTGCGTATACGGATGTTGAGCATGCCTTAATATTTGCTCAACACTACCCTGCTCAACAATTTTCCCTGCATACATGACAGCAACGTCATCAGCTATTTCTGCTACGACAGCGAGATCATGGGTAATAAATAAGTAACTGATGTTTTGTGTTTTTTGCAAATATTTTAATAGGTCAATAATTTGCTTTTGTACTGAAACATCGAGCGCCGAAGTCGGCTCATCACAAACAATTAATTTAGGCTTGAGCGCTAAAGCGCGGGCAATGCAAATTCGCTGCCTTTGCCCCCCAGAAAATTCATGCGGAAAGCGGTATAAAGCGGTTTCATCCAAGCCTACTTGCTTTAACAATTCAGTCACCTGCGCGACTATTTCTTGTGCCTTTGTTTTCGGATACAAGGTGCGTATGCCTTCCGCAATAATATCTAGCACGTACATCCGTGGATTCATTGCCGAAAAGGGATCTTGAAAGACAATTTGCATCGCAGCACGCTGGGTACGAAGCTGCTCTCTTGATAAGCTGGCTAAATTAACGCCCTGAAAATCCACGCGCCCTGATGTGTTTGGAATAAGGCTTAACAAGCCCTTCCCCAATGTTGTTTTACCGCAACCGGACTCACCCACTAGAGCCAGTGTTTTTCCGGCTTTTAAAGTAAAACTGACGCCATCCACGGCCTTAACATGATCCACTACGCGTTTAAGCAGTCCTTTTCTAATCGGATAGTGCACCTTAAAATCGCTCAGTTTTAAAAGAGCTTCAGAATCAGGCTTTTGCTGTTTCGCTTGATACCCTATATCGGGTAAAGCCTGTAATAATTTTTGCGTGTAGCGGTGCTGAGGCTGACTAAAAATCGCTCTATTATCGGCTGTTTCGACTATGTTTCCTGACTGCATTACGGCCACTCGGTCAGCCATATTTGAGACTAAAGCCAAATCATGACTGATTAGCCATAAAGCCATGCTATTTTGCTTTTGGATGTTTTTTAATAGCGCTAATATTTGCGCCTGAATCGTCACATCCAAAGCAGTCGTAGGTTCATCAGCAATTAATAAATCAGGCTCCCCTGCTAAAGCAATGGCAATCATTACCCGTTGCCGTTGACCGCCGGATAATTGATGCGGATATTCATGAATACGGCGCTGGGCATCAGGAATCCCGACTTGCTCTAATAAAGCCAAGACTTTCTCAGTACATTGCATCTGATTCAAAGCAAAATGCAGCTGTATGGTTTCTGCGATTTGTTGGCCAATGGTCATTACCGGATTTAACGAGCTCATAGGATCTTGAAAGATCATGGCAACACGTCGTCCCCGTACCTGGCACAGCTCAGATTCTGGGGTGCGCAAAATATCAACATCAGCCAACTGTATGGTATCCGCCTGCAAATAAGCTTGCGCTGGGTGTAAACGTAAAACAGATAAGGCCGCTAAAGATTTTCCCGAACCTGACTCGCCAACTAAAGCAAACGTTTCACCTTTATTAATTTGAAAACTGATACCATTAATAACCGACTGCCCTGCAAAACTCAGTTGTAAATTTTCTACTGTTAATAAAGTTTCCATCATGATTCAGCTCATCTAGGATCAAAAGCATCGCGTACTGTATCAGCAAATAAATTAGCCGCTAGCACTAGGCTAAACATAAATACAAAAGAAGCCGCTAATGACCACCAAACAATAGGCTCTCTTGCCATTTCTAAACGTGCGCCATTAATCATATTTCCCCAGCTATAAGTTGTCGGATCTACACCAATATTCACGTAAGACAGTACGGCTTCGGCCAACACTAAGGAGCTAAAATCCAGCACCACAGAAATCAATACAATATGCATGACATTGGGCAGGATATGCCGATATAAAATAAGGTAGCGAGGCACACCTAATGCTTGCGCTGCTTGTACGTATTCCATCTCACGTAACTTCAACGTTTCCGCACGCAATAACCGACATAAGCCGGTCCAACTGGTGACCCCTAAAATCAAACAGAGAAATAATAAGCGCATATCCGCACGCGCCACCAGACTGGTAAATTGCTCCTGATGATTCGCCATATACACTTGCACCATAAGAATAGACGCGGCAATCAGTAAAACCCCGGGAATAGAGTTTAAGGTGGTATAAATGTACTGAATGACATCATCCACCCAACCACGGAAAAAACCCGCTAAAATGCCAAAAATTATCGCCAGAGGCAGCATAATCAAGGTGGTTAATGAACCGATCACCAAGCCCGTGCGTATGCTTTTAATTGCCTGATAAAAAACATCTTCCCCGACTTTATCCGTACCCAGCACATGATAATAAGAAGATAAATCAACTAGCATATAACTGACCGTACCGATAAAAAACAGCGTAGCAAAAACCGTATTGACCGCTTTATTGCTAAACAATGGCTGTTTTTTTAAGTAATGATAAGCACAAAAAATAAGCAGAATAATACCCGCACCTTTAATAAAACCTAGTGCGGCTTTACCTAAAATATCGCTAGTTTTATCCGCATCAACATCCTGCAAATGACGCGCACCATAGGCTAAGCGAGGATAAGCCCAAGACCGCGTTTGATTCTCGGCGACAATGAGTTCTTTACTGTATAAATAGGCAGAAAACGGCGCAGAATAGCTCTTCTCTTGATTTAAGCGTATAGGATTCGCCCAATAATCTAAAACACTAATCATCTCATTCTGCTTACTGTCCGTGGGCTTAAAATGCACAGAATCTAATAAGCCAATCAGCATAAAACACAGCAAAACAACCAAAGAAACCATTGCCGTTCGGCTATGAGTTACTTTTTTCCACGGTCGAATAAATTGTTCTTTTTTGCGTAAGCTAAAAACAGTAAAAGTAAGCACTGAAATCAGAATAAAGATCAGTGCATCGGTCCATAAAATAATCATATCTGTCTTATCAGTTAGGTATCTCTTGGTTTATTAAACCACTACACTTAAAATTTTGCAGAAAAAAGCAAGCACTAGCTTGGTCAAATCTTTACTTTCAAATTGGTACTTTTATATCATAAATAATCATATCAATTTTTATACTTATTTCTTCTATATAATAAAGTTTTACTTCAATTGGACGATGTAATAGTTTAAGCGCACAACTTTGGTTAAAGGAGATTGACATGCCTAACGATGCAAAAAATATTAACACAACGAGTATTGAAGACTTAGTTAATTCAAGTCTTGATATCGCGGCCGAAGAGATGCTCAAGGAATCCTCTTCAACAAAAAATGATATTAAACAGCCAGATAAAGCAGATATAGAGGCACTTCCAGAAGAAGAGCTAACAATGGAGCTGCAAACTGACGTTTCTGTGCTATCTAAAGAAACACTAAAGGCAACTGAACATATAGCCGCTGAGCCAGAAACAATGCCTGAAGAATTTGATTTAGATGAGCCTTTAGATTTGTCAGCTATTGAATCTGAAACAGAACTAGAAACCGCATCCGAGCCTGATATACAAGCGACAGTCGAACTTGCAGAGTTAAGTGAGCAGCTAGCAATAGCAGACACCGATCTAACAACCGAACCAATCGAATCAGCCCCCCTAGAAACAAAAGATCCGAGCGAAGCGATTGAAGCATTAGTAGAGTTTGAGTCTATTGACGCATTAGAAAATGAAGTATCTGAGCTTGAAGCTGAGATTCAAACTCAAATGGATAAGCTAGTTGTTAAAGCTGACCATTTAAAAGCCAATATTCAAAGTGAGCTCAAACGTGTTAGTGCCGACAATGAACAATTACAACAACAAGTGTCTGATCTTGTCCAACAATTATCGGATGCAGAAGAAAAAATTCAATCCTTAGCTGAAGTTCAGGATAGACAACAGGCAACCATCCAAAAGCTAATTAAGATATTAAAAGGCGTCAATACCAAAATCACGCATTTGTATGAGGAGAAATAGAAACAAGCCGCCGATAAATAGATAAAGCCTTGATTTTATTCCCCCCAGCCCTCTCCAGCAGGAGAGGGAGTAACTTCACTTTTTAATGCATTGTCTTTAAAAGCATAAAAGTTGTATAGATACCTATGCAGGGAGAAGGTGATAAGGAAAGGGGCTCTAAATATTTACGTTTTGCAACCGTCAATTAATCATTTGATACAGAAAACATCCAAAAATTTATTTTTACTTTGTCGCATCAAATGCGAATCAACACAATTTAATCAACAAGCCGCACAAACAAGCTATTTTTCCGCTATTACCAAAGCATTTACTTCACAGCGATGGCTTAAATGCACTACCGAAAAACCGGCTTGTTGTAATTGCTGTAGTGAAAATGATTCACGCATCACATGATTTTCTGACTCATCAGAAAACAAGTGCACAATCCAATGCTCTAACACATCAAGTTTATTGACTGCGACCAAGGCTTTAAAATAACCACTGACTTCTTTTTGAAGCACACGCGTATGCGCGGAAATATCATCTAAGCCATAACGATCGCCATTAATAAATTGCCCGCCAGGTTTTAACACGCGAAAAATTTCAGTAATGACTTGCTCACGATAGCTATCTAAGAAATTATGTAGCGTATAAGCAGAAGCAACAATATCCATACTCGCAGTTGCGGTATCTTGTAAAACCGTCAGCGCATCGCGACCATCAAAAGTCAAGCGCTCTTGCTCGACCCATTCATGCAAGCTTTGTTTAGCTTGAGTTTGCATTGTCGGCTCACTATCGACTGAAAGCACATGACTGGATTCATAGGCTAATAAAATAGCTAACGTGGTAATCCCTGTGCCACCCCCTAACTCTAAAATAGACAAAGTTTGATGCGCTCGAGCCAAACCATAGTGCTCAACTCCAGAGCCGACTAGCTGAGACATTTTAGCCGCTAAGGGGCAAATTAACTTCAGGGTGTCATACTCCTGACCAATCACGCCAGAAAACATTGCCTCTAATTGTTTATCGTCCATAATTTACGCTTGAGCTTTCGCTGCTTTTTTACTTTCAAATAAAGCCAGTTGTTCGGCCGTAGCTTTTAATTGAAACTGAGCCTTCCATTCACTATAAGGCATGCCATAAACATAATTACGGGCTGTTTCATAGTCCATTTCTACGCCCTGCTCTTCTGCTGCGGCTAGGTACCATTTAGCCAAGCAATTACGACAAAAATCAGCAAGATTCATTAAATCTATATTTTGTACTTCAGTGTGCGCTTGTAAATGCGCTAATAATTGTCTAAAAGCCGCAGCTTCAAGTTCAGTTTGTGTTTTAGTATCCATTAGTTTCCCCCAAATAAAAGCATTCTAGCAGAAAGCCTTCTTGACTCATGTACAAAAGTAAAAAAAGCACCTACAATTGAACCATTATTTGCCTCCCTTTTCGGCTTAGACATTATTGTGGAAATTCATAGCTCATCGCTTTATATTGCACCTAGCGGCCAAACCGCACAGAGCACCAACCGCTCTGGCAAGCTCGTACAATCAAATGATGCCTTAAATAAAACTAATAATGCGCAGCAGCGTGACAATTCGCCTTTATCAAGCAACGATGAATTTGCGCTGGCAGCACAAAAAAGGCAATCCCAGCAGTTAGCTGTCTTAGCGCCAGCTAATACTAATAACGAACCTGTCGATACGCGTACAGCAAAAGCGCTCGATGCTTATGCCAGTACTTACAATCAAATTCCGCAACAGAAAATCGCCTCGACCATTACAGGCGTTGATTTTTACGCATAATGCCCCACATCTATTTTCATGAATAAAATACTTTTTGATTTCTTTCCTATCGTCCTATTTTTTATCGCCTATAAAAATTATGATCTTTATGTTGCAACCGCTGTCGTTATCGCGGCAACTGTTGTGCAAGTTGCTTATAGCTGGTTTAAATTGCGCAAGGTAGAAACTATGCAATGGGCGACTTTAGGCTTAATGATTGTTATGGGCGGTGCCACGCTCTATTTACAAGATGAACAATTTATTAAATGGAAATTAACTATTATTGAATGGTTATTTGGTGGCGTATTACTGGGTAGTCAGTTTATTGGCAAAAAAACCATTATGGAAAAAATGATGGGCGCTAATTTAGAATTACCTAAAAAAATCTGGAGCGTTTTAAATACTGTCTGGGGCTTATTCTTTATTGGTGTCGGTGCGGTCAATATTTATGTGATGTTTAATTATGATACCGAGACTTGGGTTGACTTTAAAACCTTTGGCGTACCCGCATTAATGGGGGTCTTTATCTTATTGCAACTGGTATTTCTATATAAATACATGCCCGAACCTACTGATTTGGATAAATAAATCATGCTATACGCGATTCTCAGTGTAGATGTAGCTAGCAGCCTAGAAAAAAGAATGGCTGCTCGTCCCGCTCATTTAGCACGCCTACAAATGTTACAAGATGAAGCACGTTTAATTATTGCCGGCCCACACCCGGCCATTGATAGTAATGATCCAGGAGAAACTGGCTTTACTGGCAGTTTAATCATTGCTGACTTTGATTGTTTAGCTGATGCTCAAAGCTGGGCTGACTCCGACCCTTATTTAATTGCTGGGGTTTATGCCTCGGTAACCGTTAAACCTTTTAAGCAGGTATTTCCACAATGACCATTAATTTAATTAAAACACTATTGACTGACGCCTTGGCGCCTGACAGCCTTGAACTCGGTGACAATAGTCATGCGCATGCTGGACATGCCGGTGCGCAAAGCGGCGGTGGTCATTATCATGTGCGCATTGTTTCTAGTGCATTTGACGGCAAGTCTATGGTGCAACGCCATCAATTAATTTATAAAGCCTTAGGCGATCTTATGCAACATGAGATTCATGCCTTAGGCATAGAAGCTTTTACCCCAACTGAATCACACTAATTAGGAATAACATTGATGAAATTAAAATTAATCCCTTTTTTACTTGCAGGTACTGCTTTAGTTGCAGGTTGCCAACAAAATGCCAATACAGTCGTTGCCCCTAGTATCTTAAAAGAAGATGCAGCAGCGAGTGTTAATGGACAATTTATCAGCAAAGCGGCACTTGAAACCTTAACTAAAGAAGTTAGTGCGCGTGCTCAAGGACAAGCTATCCCTAAAGATAAACTAATCGATGAGTTGGTTAAACGCGAATTATTGATACAAGAAGCAAAAAATAAAGGCTTAGACAAATCAGCTGAAATTTTTCAACGTCTCGAAATGATGAAAGGTGCGCTACTTTCACAAGCCGCTGTTGAAGATTACATTAAAGCAAATCCAGTCACCGACGCTGATTTACAAGCAGAGTACGACAAGCAGATTGGCAATGTAGGGGGTGGAGCTGAATATAAAGCACGTCATATTTTAATTAAAACAGAAGATGAAGCAAAAGCTATTATCGCTGAATTAGATAAAGGTGCTGACTTTGCCGAGCTTGCGACGACTAAATCAACTGGCCCATCTAAAACACAAGGTGGTGATTTAGGTTGGTTTGGTGCAGCACAAATGGTTGCTCCTTTTTCAGAAGCCGTTGCAAAACTAGAAAATGGTAAATATACAACGACTCCCGTGCAAACTCAATTTGGCTGGCACGTTATTTTACGTGAAGACTCCAGACAGCAAACACCACCTCCTTTTGAAGCAGTGAAAGCACAGCTAGAGCCGATGGTACAAAGAGAGAAATTAACAAATTATCTTGAAGCTCTACGTAAAGGTGCTCAAGTTGAAATCTTAGTACCTTTAACTGAAGCAGTACCAGCTACCACTGCTCCAACAGCCGAACAAGAAGAATCCGTTGAAGTTATTGAGGAAGTCGTGGAGCCAGTTGAAGAAGCTAATTAATTATTAGTATAAGTAGGCTCTATCTGACTTAGAGTCTACTTTTCTATCTAAGTTCTGCTATTAATTTTTG
>JACUUF010000112.1 GCA_014859465.1 Methyloprofundus sp. | reverse complement strand
CTTCTGAATTGGATTGTCCTGAAGATTTAAATAAAAAAGATATCGATATTTTATTGAAGGATCGTTTAGCTAAAGGCAAGGAACGATTGGATATATCGTGGATTATAAAGATCTCTTTAAGAGTCTTGAAAAGTCTGTTGGAGATTATACTTCAGAAGCCTTTGATGGATATGAGAAAGAAGATATTGAAGGACTATTGACGAATCGATTGGATAAGGCCAGAGAAAAGCTGGACACGGCATTAGAAAGTTTGGAAGCACTGTGTGAACCTGTGGCACCACCAAAAGATACATTGGCTTACATCAGATATTTTGTAGCAAAGGACACACTTGACAAAGAGGCTGTAAAGGAAAATGAACAGAAGAGATTGGCTCTCTATAAACATGTTGTAGCTTTCATCAGAGCTTACGCAGGTCTTGCCAATGAAATGGAAGATGCAGGCTATTCAAAACAGGAAGCGGATGAGATTATACGTTTAACAAAATACTACGATAATGTTCGCCATGAAGTTATGCATGCAGCTGGTGATTATATTGATCTTAAAGCCTATGAAGGCGGTATGAGACATCTTATCGATTCTTATATTTCAGCAAAAGACAGCGAGAAGATTTCTGCATTTGATGACATGTCATTGATTGACCTTATTGTAGAGAAAGGTGAAGACGCAGTAGACTCACTGCCAGAAGGCATTAAGAAAGATAAGGAAGCTGCAGCAGAAACCATAGAAAATAACGTAAGAAAACTCATCATTGATGAAACACCAACCAACCCTAAGTACTACGAGAAAATGTCAGTTCTTTTAGATGAAATTATAAAGCTAAGAAAAGAGCAGGTAGTTAATTATCAGGAATACCTTGCAAAAATCGTTGAGCTGGCTAAGAGAGCCAAGGACCCTGGAAAGTCAGAAAGCTATCCTAAGACGATTAACTCCGGAGCAAAAAGAGCTTTATATGACAACTTAGGTCAAGATGAAAGTTTGGTTTTAGCTATCGATGAAGATCTAACATACAACCGACCAGATGGATGGAGAGGCAGTAAAATCAAAGAGCGGAAGGTCAAGTATATCGTTGGAAGATATGTTGAAGATGATGAAAAGCTTGATGAGATCTTTGAAATGGTGAAGAATCAAGGTGAATACTAGAATGAATAACATCGTAATCAATGATATAGAAATTGAAGTTATAAAGAAAAATATTAAGAATGTTCATCTCTCTGTTCATCCGCCGGCTGGTAGAGTGAGGCTTGCAGCTCCTGAGAATATGGATGAAGAGGCTATTAGACTTTTTGCCATATCCAAGCTTTCATGGATTAAGAAACAACGAAAAGAGTTTGATACCCATGAACGTCAATCTGTTAGAGAGTTTTTGTCAGGAGAAAGCCACTACTTTATGGGAACAAGGTATCTACTCAATGTTATTGAATCCAGTGAAAAACAGCGAGTGGAACTGCGAAATAAGAAGTATATGGACCTTTATATGAGACCGGGGCATACAAAAGAAAAACGTGAGCGGATTGTCAGTCAGTGGTATCGAGAGGAGCTAAAGCGTCTGATACCTGAATATATAAAAAAATGGGAAGATACAATCGGTGTAACTGTCAATGAGTGGGGCGTCAAACTCATGAAAACAAAATGGGGAACCTGCAATGAACAGGATAAACGGATATGGATTAACCTTGAACTAGCCAAGAAAAATCCAAGATGCTTAGAATACATCACAGTTCACGAAATGGTCCATCTACTTGAGAGGCACCATAATGATAGGTTTAAAGCGTACATGGATGAGTTTCTTCCAAATTGGAAGAGCATTCGAGACGAGCTAAATGAAATGATTTATGAAAGTAGTCAATGGACCTACTGATTAATGAAAGGAATGATTTATATGGCAGATATAAAATATGAAATCAAAGAGACCGTGGGTACTCTTTCGGAGAACAATAAAGGCTGGTCAAAGGAACTGAATTTGATCAGCTGGAATGACAGAGAACCTAAATATGACATCAGGGATTGGGCGCCTGAACATGAGAAAATGGGCAAGGGTGTAACCTTAAGTACTGAGGAACTTAAAAAGCTTAGGGATTTACTGAACCAAATGGAGTTGTAGAGACTAGTTTAAGGGGGTGAAGCATTGAAGGCAACAGAAGCAAAGCTACTTGAGTTTATAAAAAAGTCACCACAGTTTGTTATCCCAATTTATCAAAGAACCTATTCTTGGTCTAAAATAGAATGCCGTCAGCTTTGGGATGATATTGTTAGAACAGGTGAAAACAAAGGGATTAATGCGCATTTTGTAGGTTCAATCGTGTATATTGAAAAGGGATTATATAGTATAACGAGTCAGTCACCGTTATTAGTTATAGATGGTCAGCAAAGATTGACAACATTATCTCTTCTGATTGCTGCCCTTGCTGATAAGCTGAAAGATTTACCAAGCGGTGAGCAGGAAATAATCGATGGCTTTTCTCCCAGGAAATTAAGAAACTATTATCTTCGAAACCCTGAAGAAGAGGGAGAGAAATACTACAAGCTGATTTTATCAAAAACAGATAGAGAATCTCTGATTGCAATAGTTGATGGTAAAGAAATGCCGAAGAAATATTCTCTAAGAATCAAAGAAAACTATGAGTTTTTCAAAGAGTGGATAGAGGATTATAGCGATAGCTTAGAAGTACTGTGTAAGGGGATCGCGAAACTCATCGTTGTTGATATTGCACTCAGTAGCGATCAAGATAATCCGCAGCTTATTTTTGAGAGTATGAACTCTACAGGGAAAGAATTGACCCAGGCAGATTTGATTCGGAACTACATACTAATGGGCCTTGATATAAAGCAGCAATCATTTTTATATGAGCACTTCTGGAGGCCTATGGAAATTGATTTTGGCCAGGAAGCCTACACCTCAGATTTTGATGGGTTCATGCGCCACTTTTTAACCGTTAAAACCGGAAGAATACCTAGAATCAGCGAAGTGTATGAGGCTTTTAAAGATTATGCCGTTTTGATGAGATCAAAGGATATTGAGATCAGTCAGATTGTCGAAGATATTCGAAAGTTTTCCAAGTATTATTGCAATATGACGCTCAACCAGGAACCTGATAAGGATTTAAGGATTGTGTTTAACGACATCAAAGAATTACGTGTTGATGTAGCTTATCCTTTGCTGATGGAGATCTACGATGATTACGAAGAAGGTATTCTGATAAAAGAGGATTTTATTGAAATCCTTAGATTGGTTGAAGCCTATGTATTCAGAAGAAATATCTGCTCGATCCCGACCAATTCACTAAACAAGACTTTCTCAACCTTTATGAGGTCAGTTGATAAAATGCGTTATGTGGAAAGTGTGAAAGCACAATTTATCCTCTTGCCTTCATATAGGCGGTTCCCAAATGATACGGAGTTTGTAAAAGAGCTGAAGACCAGAGATCTGTATAACATTCCAAGACGAAGCTACTGGTTTAAAAGGGTAGAGAATTTTAATAGAAAAGAACGTGTTGAAGTGGATCAGTACACCATTGAGCACATCATGCCACAGAATTCTAATCTATCGGAAGAGTGGAAAAATGAGCTTGGTGCCGAATGGGAAAGAATTCATGAGACTTGGCTGCATACCATAGGGAATTTAACCCTTACAGGCTATAACTCTGAATATAGCGATAAGCCATTCTCCGAGAAAAGAGACATGGAAAATGGCTTTAAGGATAGTCCGATTAAGTTCAATCAGACGCTTCGTAATGTTGAAGTGTGGGATGAACAAGCCATTATGGAAAGAGCAAAAGTTCTAAGTGATATCGCTGTTAAAGTATGGGAAGCACCGAAGCTAGAGAAAGAAGTGCTGGATTTATACAGACCCAATTCTAAAGGGAAAGCAAATTACACCATAGATGATTATCCATTTCTCTCACCTAAGAGCAGCTCCTATGTTAAAGAGATCAGGAAATTATTTGATGCACTGCGCAAAGAAGTTTTAGCAATAGATGAAGTGGTTGTGGAAGAGCATCTGAAACGATATATTGCTTTCAAAGCTGAAACAAACTTTGTGGATGTGGTCCCACAGTCAAAAAGACTTAGACTCTCGTTGAACATGCCTTTTACAGAAATACATGACCCCAAGGAGATGTGTGAAGACGTATCGAACGTTGGCAGATGGGGAAATGGGGATGTGGAAATTGGATTCTCAGACATTAAGGAGCTACCTTATATCATGAGTCTGATAAGACAATCCTTCGAACGACAAATGACTAATGAAGATGAAGAGTAAAAGGGGTTAAGCCCCAACAAAATAAGCATCCGCCTGAGTGACCAGGTAGATGCTTATTTTATTTGCCGAATTTCCGGGAGTTCTGCATAAGGTCAAAAATTTTAAAATTCAAGAACGCTTGCAACTCTCCACTTAGTTTTTCGAGATCTTCTTGAATTATTTCAAACTCGCCTTCTTTGCCTTTTAAAACAATATTGGCATCCTCTTCATCATAAATAATTTTATAGCCAAGTAGGTGGAGCTGCATTTCCATATAATAATCAAAGCTTCTTTTGATTTCTGGATGTTCGTTCCAATCCATTAAATAGGTCGGTGTGAGTTGAAGTGCATCGGCCAAAGCTTTGATCTTGTCTTTTCTTACGTTCTTTATATCTCCATTTTCATATCTTAGAATCGTAGGTGCACTCACCCCTGCAGCCTTAGCAACTTCCTCTAGAGTAAGGCCCAATTCTAATCTTCGATTTTTTATCTTATCTTTAAATTCCACCACATCACCCGCTTTCATGAGAATATCATTAACTTTACTATACATTAAAATTTGCGTATTTGCAATATTAACTTATAAATTTGATATAAAAATTGCGTTTACGTATTGACGGATAGAGTGAGATATATTAGAATAAAGTTACGCAAACGCAAAATATAAGTGAGGTGACAAAATGTTTAATCAGAAGAAGTTCAAAGCTTTATTGGTTATGAAGGGCAAAACAATGCAGAATATTGCTGATTTACTAGGGATCAATCAAGCCACGCTATATAGAAAAATCAATGGTAGCAGTGATTTCTATAGGCGTGAGATTCAGGCTATTTGCAACTATCTTGAGATTGAAGACCCAAATGAAATTTTTTTTGCTCGAGAAATTACGTAAACGCAAAAAATGATTTTGAGTTCTATACTATAGCAACATTAAAAAACAAGGAGGAATATGTCATGAACAAATCTTTAAAAGAACTATTTGAAACTTATGGAGAAGAGGTGGTTGTTGGAAGGATCTTAGAGCAGCTAAAACTTTTAGCCTTCAGTGATGACAAAGAAGTCAAAGAAGCGGTTATCGCCGCATTAAATGATGCAGGATGTGATACGGAGTACATCTTCAATCTTTGTGAATACACAAACCTTGTAAGCTACGCATCAGAAGAAGTGGCAATTACGACTGAACCCTGGAAGGAAAACTAGGTGGTTACATATCACCAGAAAGGAGGTCATCATGGAGTTTATTATATCCACCGGCAACACCAGACATGACAAGTATTGGAAAAAACAAACTGTGACATGGGATGAGTTTGTAAAAAAACTCTCCCGTACCACTTATACAAGAGAGACTCAGGATGAATTCCGCCACATGAAGAAAAAGCAGCAGGATGACATCAAAGATGTGGGCGGCTATATTGCAGCAGAGTTAAAAGATGGACGTCGTTTGAATGAAAATATCAAATCAAAAACGATGCTATCTCTTGATGTGGACTATGCAAAATCACCAGATGCATATATAGCTGATACTAAACTGAAGTTCAAATTTGCTTCCTGCACGCACTCCACCCATAGCCATGCATCTGAGAAACCAAGGCTAAGAACGGTGGCTCCTTTTTCTAGACCGGTTTCAGCTGATGAATATCAAGCCATTAGCAGGATGGTTGCTTTTGAAATTGGTATGGAGTACTTTGACGAAGCTTCCTTCAAGCCAAGCCAGTTTATGTACTGGCCAAGTACACCCAGTGATGGAGAATATGTCTTTGAAGAGATGAAAGGGCCATTTCTAGATCCAGATATCATACTGGCAAAATACGATAACTGGAAAGACATATCCTCATGGCCAGGTTCAGATAGACAAGGAGATGTCGCGCAAAGGGAGAGAAAGAAACAGCAAGATCCACTTTCAAAATCTGGCCTTATTGGAGCATTCTGCAGGAGCTATACCATAAGAGAAGCCATTGCGACTTTTTTATCCGAGGTCTACGAGCCAAGTGCAGCCTCAGATCGTTATGATTATATTCCAGCGGATTCTTCGGCAGGGGTGTGGATAGAGGATGATAAGTTCTCCTTCTCCCATCACTCCACTGATCCGGCATATGGGATGATGCTAAACGCTTTTGATTTAGTCCGCATCCACCACTTTAGAAACCTTGATGACAAAAGTCCGGAAGACACACCCACATCTAAGCTACCTTCCTATAAGGCTATGATGGAGTTTGCTTCAAAGGATGAAAAGGTCAAACTCCTTCTTCTACAGGAGAGACAGGCTCGGGCAATGGATGATTTTGGTGAAGAGAACGATTGGCAGAAAAGATTGGAATATGAGTCCCGTTCTACGGTGCTTAAAAACAATCTGCACAACATCACGCTTATTCTACAGAACGATCCCAATCTACAAGCCCTGGTATTTAATCAGCAGCTTGATGGTATGGAAATCAAAGGCAGCGTCCCTTGGAACCATCCTTCAAAGTACTGGAGGGATGCGGATGATGCCCAGCTTATCAGCTATATTGACTCCAACTACGGGACCTTTTCACAGAGAAATTACCAAATTGCAGTAGCCAAAGTCACTGACGATAGATCCTACCATCCCATTCGAGAATACCTGGACTCTTTACCTAAGTGGGACAAAGTGCCAAGAGTAGATACTTTACTCATTGATTATCTCGGTGCTGATGATAATCCATACGTCCGTGCTGTAACAAGAAAAACCCTGTGCGCTGCTATCAGTCGTGTTCAAAATCCTGGGTGCAAATTTGACTCTATGCTTGTCCTAAACGGACCACAAGGCGTCGGTAAAAGTACACTGATCTCAAAGCTCGCTGGCGAATGGTTCTCTGACAGCTTAAACCTTGGAGATACCAAAGATAAAACAGCGGCAGAGAAACTTCAGGGTTACTGGATACTTGAGATTGGTGAATTGGCAGGTCTTAGAAAAGCTGAGGTGGAAACCTTGCGTTCTTTCCTCTCAAGGCAAAATGATATCTATCGCGCAGCTTTTGGGAAACGCGCAACCCCTCACCAGCGTCAGTGCATCTTCTTCGGTACCACCAACGCAGAGTCCGGCTACCTTAGAGACACAACAGGAAATCGTCGTTTCTGGCCCGTGAAAACCCCAGGTGGTGGCAGTAAACATTCATGGCAGATTACCGATGAAGAGATCCAGCAGATATGGGCAGAAGCCCTGATATACGTCAAGGCTGGCGAAAAACTCTATCTGGACGCTTCCATGGAGCAGCTGGCCAAGGCTGAACAGCGTGAAGCCATGGAATCCGATGAGCGGGAAGGATTAGTCAGAGAGTACCTGGATACCCTTCTGCCTGATGATTGGGACCAGATGGATCTCTTTGAAAGAAGAAACTTCTTAAGTGGAAATGAGTTTGGAGCAGCACCTAGAGCGGGAACGATTCATCGCAGCAGTGTTTGCAACATGGAAATCTGGTGTGAATGCTTCGGTAAGGACAGAGCCAATTTAGGTAGAGCAGACTCCAATACCCTTGCAGCTATTCTAACGAAACTCGGCTGGGTAAGGCAGGATAAAAAAGAACGAACGACACTTTATGGTCCACAGTATATCTTTGTACCTAAAAGCTGTTCCTAGCAGTGTTCCTAAAAATGCTGATTTTGGGTACATGTTCCGGAGTCATGGATGTTCCTTAAAAAGTGGTTAGGAACAAATTGCGGAACAACTCAAACTCCACTGGCGGCAAGCCTTAGAAGATGATGTGTTCTTATATTCCTAACAATTATTATTAATTTAAAAATATATAGAATAGGCCCTATATACAGTAAAACACGTATATTCGCGCGTATAGGGGTTTTAGAGATTTGAGAACAACAAGAACAGGAGGTTGATCAGATGAAATCAAACACATATGAAACAAGATGTCAGAAGCGACTTGAAGAATGGCATGCCCCCATTAGTGATTGGTATTGCATAGATGTAATTGATATTGAAGAAGAAGCATCAGATACAGATCTGTTTACCTGCGAACTCTGCGGATGCAGCAGAGTGAGGTTTGTCCACGTGATGGAACATGATGACTATTTTGAGGATGTCCGTGTAGGCTGTATCTGCGCAGGAATCATGGAGGGGGATGTTCTAGCAGCAAAAGAGAGGGAGCGCCTCATGAAGAACAGGGCAAAGAGAAAAAAGAACTTTCCCAAGCGAAAATGGAAAGAGACACCCTATGGCACTTATATCCTTATGCATAAAGGTTCATGGATAAAGATGATCCATAGTAAATTTAATGATCAACACTATGGCGTCAGCTACAACGGGAAAATTGTATGGAAGTATCAAGGAAGACCTATAACAAATTTCTTATCAGCAACGTATGCCGCCTTTGACCTTGTGGATCCAGTTGAAAGGATAATGAGGCCATGAGCATGAGAGCTAGAGTACCTGAAATGCTAGACGAGGCACTAGAGGTGAGGGGATTAACATCAATGCAACTAGGCTTAGGTTCATCCTATCGTGGGTGGAAGGAAGCCTATTACAGATTTTATGAAAGGGGATCAGAGATGACAGCTAAAGCATATTTATCACAGGCCATGTGGTTGGATAGCATTATCATTCAAAAGCTAGAAGAGCAAGAAAGACTTCAAGCATTAGCTGAAAAGATGACACCTTCCTATGCTGAGGTAAAGGTATCAAATGGACAGCATATTAACACTCGTGAAGAAAACAATGTGAAACTCATTGATCTAAAACATGAAACCAATGAGATCATTGACCGACTAGTGGATTTGACTCAAGAAATCAGGTGTAAGATCAGACAAGTGGAAGACCCGTTGGATCAGCTGGTGTTGGAAATGAGATATCTCAACAAGAAAAGCTGGAATGAGGTTGCTGAAAGTTTAGGGTATGACAAGCGGTATACCATGAAACTTCATGCAAGAGCTTTGAAAAAAATCGATAGGATTTTAAAAGAGGACACTAAAAGACATAGAAAGACACCTGGCAACTATGATAGAGTATAAGGTGTAAAGTGATATAAAAAAACGGTAGAGCCTGATGGACAAAGGTCCTGAGGGCTTTTATATTTGAGAAGCCTTTGTGGGAAAATCCGCGAGGGCTTTTTTCATGGAAAGGATGGAGAAGATGAAACCGGAATGGAAAGACCTAAGAAGAAAACCCTCAGTCGAAGATCTTAGAAAAAGACTTAATCGCTTAAATAAAATCCATCAGGAGCATGAGAGTCTAATGCGAACCATGCTGGAGCTGACCCATGAAAAAGTGGAGAACACGCTTTATGGGAAAGATCACTTGGAAGAAAAGGATCTGGAGAGTTCATTGGTGTTTGTGGAAAGACAAAGAGAAGCGCTGGCGAGTCAATACAAACTTGAACTTAAGAGGCTTTACCGATTCTTAGAAACGGTGAGAGAGCCTGAAGTAAAGCTGATACTGACACTGAGGTATGCTCATTTTTTAAGCTTTGAAGAAATTGCTGAGGTCATTGGAATGAGTGTAGAAAGAGTTAAAAATCTTCATGAAGCGTTTATCCTTGAGAGGTGATCCAAATGCCGAGACGACCAAACATTCCGTGCAAGCATCCTGGATGTAGCAGGCTGGTTCCACCCGGGACAAAGTTCTGTGAGGAACATGGTGAGCTGCACCGAGCGGATGCCAGAACCACTAAGGAGAAAGGTTACGATGGTCGGTGGAGAAAAGCGAGAGTCAGATACTTAAAGCGCCATCCCATTTGTGTTCGGTGTCTTAAGCAAGGGAAGTATGTCAAGGCTACGGTGGTGGATCACATCAAACCCCACCGAGGAGATGAACAACTCTTCTGGAACGAGAGTAACTGGCAGGCGCTGTGTAAGTCTTGTCACGATAAGAAAACCATGACTGAAGATAGATTTCAAGAATATAAATACTAGTGTTGCTCCCTAGGGGCGGGTCGAATCCCTACAATCTTTTCAGCTGGAGACCGCGCCCCCCTCTCGTGTGAAAAAACGCAGAATTAAATAGGGGGGATACCTAAAAAGGGCTTAACTGCCTGAAAAAGCTAAATGAAATAGCGAAACTACAATAAAAGCTAAGCCTTAATGGGCGAAGGGTTTCGCTAAATAGTATGTTATTCAGCAAATTAAAAGCACTATCTTCAATTACATTATTTGAACCAAAATCGATTATGGTTTAGATATATGATACAAATTATCAGC
>JACUUF010000111.1 GCA_014859465.1 Methyloprofundus sp. | reverse complement strand
TGAACTTCCCGACCCATCCAAGGGTGAAGCAAAAAGCAATTTAATTTTTAAAGAAATGGTGCAAAGTATGTTGACACGTTCCGGTACCAATGACAATTACTCACCGGTTGAGTATGAAAATCAATGGAGCAAGGCTATGCGGGAACTAGATAAAAAATGGGCGTCTTTTTGTACGAAAAAGGGTTGACAGTCCAATTATCTCAAGCGCACATTTCAAACTAGGTTGTTGAGTATCCAATGCCTAACAGCTTTGGAATCAAAAGCCTTTCGACCATATCCTTCTGTTAATAAATTCTCGGGCAGGTACTCATCATATTTTTCAATAAGCTTTTGCTGTATAGAAAGTGTGCTTGCCAATTCTTTTTCATCTGGAATCTCATCATTTGCTAGATCTAATAAGCAGTTTTTAATGTTATCTACGTTTGAGTCCTGTACTTCAATAACGCCGCCAAAACTGCTGCAAACAAATCCACTTCTAATCAGTAAGACCGCAAGAGTGTTAACAACCTTATCGCCCATCCATGTGAAAACATAACAGTGCTTGCCGCTTTTATAGATTGGCTGATTTTCAATGTCAGCTAGCTTAAAAAAAGAAGCACCTTCTTGAAATAACTTTCTTCCGAGGTTATCGACAAAATCAACTTTCTGATTAGCCACCTCAATACGGTAGTCGCCTGCACGATAAATATTTAGCATCTCTTGCCGAACTTTGTCATGAATCGACATACCGCTGCCATTAAATTTTGGAGGTTTTCCACCTTTTGTGGAAGTTACATAGATAACCTTTTTTTCATCATCAATGTCTGTTACTTTCCATCTCCGGCCACTAAATATAATGTGCTGGCCTTTAAGAATAATTGAATCTACTGGTAACGTTCCAAGCGTTTTATTTCCCGCTACAATTCGAAACTCTTCTGGTGTTTTAAATACAGCATAGAATGTATATGAATTTGTAATACGTTCACCCTCAAAACCCAAGACCAGCTCACCGCTATTTAGCTGCTGTATCAAATGAACTATACCCATATGAGACAATAGTTGTTTAAAGTGCTGAATTGATATTTCTTTGAATGTCCCTCGCAGGCATAACAAAGAGTACAATTGATCTGCTCTGACACTTCCCCATTGTGCTATAACGGCAAGAATTTGGTGTAAAAATGTAGATAGGTGCATTTGTTCAGTATCTGCTGGCTCAAACCAGTTACTTACAATGAGTAACCGTATCATTGCTAGTGACTGAACGAGTTCTAACCTAAGGCTATCCACGATATTGGATTTATCGCTAAGCTCATTTTCAGAGATGAGCATTCTTAAAATTGAAGGAGAGTTTCTCCTGCCAGATCGACCTAACCGTTGGCGCAAACTTGACACGGAATGGGGGGCGGTAACCTGCAATACAGAATTAACTTTTCCTATATCTATACCTAACTCTAATGTCATTGTACAAATGGCGGTAGTTGGCAAGGTCTCCTTTTGCAATCTGGCCTCTAAATCTTCTCGAAGTTCTTTGGCTAATGATCCGTGATGAGGAAAAAACTCATTTGGTACAACGTGCTGTTCGCATAAGTCACTTAGTTGAGCTGCAATGCTCTCCGTTCTACTTCGGCTATTAGCAAATACGAGATGTGAATCCCCTCGGCAAAGTCTAAAAATTTCCTGACAAATCTGTTGTTCAGCTGAAGTGCGTGAGTCTCCCGCCATAATATCAACAGGTTCCAAATACCCCTTAACCTGAACTTTAATGGTGCTTTGGTGCTTGGTGCTAGTAATCGTTTTACAAGGTAGACTTTTATTTGGCCTCAGAGAAAGCGGGACTTTTTCAAGCTCCCCAAGAGTTGCACTCAACGCAACCCTTGGAATAGGATTCGAAATTCGATTAGTAATGTGTTCTAGACGGGTTAAAAGTGAAAGTAGTTGCTGACCACGTTCGGTCCCTATAAACGCATGAAATTCGTCAATGACGACATACTTGAGTGCGCTGAAGGATTGTTTTACCCATCCGGGATCTCTTACTAAGAGTGATTCCAATGACTCAGGGGTTATAAGAAGAATGCCTGAAGGTCTATTCTTGGCTTTCTGCTTTTTCGATTGAAGGCTATCACCATGCCACGGTGTAACCTGCATATCCAACATTTCACTTAATGACTCCAGTCTACGGTATTGATCGTTAATCAATGCTTTTAACGGACTGATATAAAGAATGCCAAAGCCGTTTTTATCTTCCGCTATTGCACTGCACGCAGGAAGGAAAAATGCTTCAGTTTTACCAGCTGCCGTTGATGCACTAATAAGAACATCTGTATCACCTGCAAGTATCGGTGCAATTGCCCGTTTTTGGATTTCTCTTAAATCAGGCCATCCCTGACTAAATAACCATTTTTGAACACGCTTATCAAGGCGCTGGTATTCTTCTATCATAACTTGAAGTCAGTTAGTCCATCAGAATTCAAAATTTCTCCGTCCTCTTCACCTGCATCAATTTCATCTGTATCACTTGGACGATCTTCCTCGATAGCAATAGATTCAACCAACTGCGGCCATTGAATTGAAGGGTTTTGCTCTAATACAGCCAGCATATCTAAAAACGCTTTGATGGTATTTCTTGGTGTTCGAAAATAGGCGTCACCTATGGTCTGACTGCAATGATGTAGGAATGATTTAAGCGCATCATCCGGAACTAAGTATTTAGAAGTATCGCCTTCAGCAAATACGTGCCGCAAATTCTTAAGAAGAATATATAATTCTTCCGGTGTTAAACTCGCTAAATGTAGTGCAGGAGATGAATAATCAATAACACCTGCACGCTGCGCAAAGCTGTTTTCAGCTAAACGGGATTGCAGTGCTTCATAGCTATATAATCCTCTACGGGGATCTAATAAGAACTCGGGAGTACCACCCAATAAAAATCCAATATATTCAGCAGAACCTTGAAGACAGTCATTTAGTATACGTAGAATCTGTTCATAGTTAGATGTGCGCGCTTGTGTGTTACTTAATTTATAAAGATTGACCATCTCGTCCAAATTAACAAGTAAGCCTCCATAGCCTGCCTGACGCACAAATAAACTCATCAGCTTTAACGCATCATAAAACGAGTTGTCTGAAATAATCGTTCGGACATCAAGATCCCTTCGGGCATCCGTCTTTGTCGTATATTCAGCTCGTAACCATCGAATAGCATTTGATTTTAGCTCTTCATTATCTTGCTCATGACCATTCCAGTAAGCATCAATTACTTTTGCAAAATCATACCCGCCAACCATATCGGATAAGGATGCTAATTTTTGATGTATTACTGCCGAAACTTCAGTATTATTTTCATCTGCATCTTTACGTGCTTGAGTTACAAAACGCTCTACAACACTAGCTAATGCGTTCCCATCCGGCTTATTACGAGTTGCCATATTCTTCATGAGCTCTGAATAAAGATTCCGTGCCTGCCCAGCAGAAGCGTGTACACGCCGATCTGGTGAGAGATCCGCATTGACCGTAACTAGTTTCTTTTCAAGAGCGATAGAACGCACCACACTTAGAAAAAATGTTTTCCCTGAGCCATAATCACCAATAATAAGTCTGAATGCTGCGCCACCTTCGGAAATTCTTTCAATATCTGTATACAACGCTTTGACTTCATTGCTTCGACCTACCTGAATATGCTGAATCCCAATTTTGGGAGTCACGCCTGATTTCAGTGACTGAATGATTGCGTCACGTTCTTTTAAGCGGATACGTTTTTCCATAATTTTAACCTTCTATCTCTTCTACGATTTCCTGGTCGACATAAATAGCATCGCCATCCTCTTCAAGTACAGCTGCATCCACTTTATCAAATGACCAGTCATTTATAGTTTCCAATGCTCCGCTAACCATCAGACCAGAATCGCGGCACAGTGCTTCCACTTCTTCACGAGTCCATCTATCTTTTCGTATCAGGTTTTCAAATAAAGAATAATGCTGTTTATCAATTCCTGTTTCTTCTACATCAATAGTTTCGGTGACTGTTGCGTTGGGTTCATCGTCCATAAAGATTGCGCCCAACATGCTTTGTACATCTTTGGTTTCGGATTCGTGTATTGCTAGAATGCTTTCATCCAGCTGGAATAACGCAGGGGTAGGCGAAATAGTGTCTGATTGAGGGCTGGAAGAAGATTGCAAACCAGTTTTATTTGATGACATTCCATGAATGTCTCTAGTAACTAAGCCTTTATCAAGACCTAACAATGTATAAATTTTTTCTAGTTGTTTGATTTCTTCCGGATGTATCTTACCATCGGCCATCGCAACACCTACGAGTATCCGGCTAACAGCTGCTTTCTCAGTTTTTCCGAGCTGCTCTACTCTGGCTTTTAAACCGGTGACATTAGAAGGTGTATTAAGCCTCCATATCAAATAGGCATGTAATGATCGTTTTTCGGCAGGCGATAGGTTAGTGTCGCGCTCAATGAGCTGAGTTAATGAGCTTAATTCTGCCTGATCAACATAAGAGTCATTTTTTGCAACCATAGCTCCTAGACGTAAAGCCATACCCATTTCACTAAAAGCCTTAGATGGTTCAAAATACTTTCCATGTCCATCAGGAAATAGAACCAGTTTTCCATCAGGGCTCGTCTTAGCATGATGGTAACGTATATCAGGAGCTATACCATAGCCAGCTTTTTGAGCAAGATTCTGAATTAACTCCGCTTCCTTCTTATTGATTTTGGAAGGTAAGGGCAATTTGGTATATGTCCAAAATTCTTCGACATTAACTAAACCACTCTTTGTTAAAACAGCTTCTTCCGCCCACTTTTGAAACTTACCTAATCCTAGCGTAGTTCCTAAATCTATTAAGTCATCTGGCAGTAACAATATGGCTTTAATATCTGTGCGAGAAGTATTTGGTTTTGCGAGATAACGACTATAAGCATCTAATTCAGCAGTACATTCATCTGCAATGGTAATAAGCTTATTTACTGGAGCTTTCAATATACTGGGGTCAGGGAGGTCCTGCTTAGGAAATGATATGCCACGCAGAGAAGAGCTGGCAGGATGATATTCAATCTTTAATCGTGTCTTATTTGGCTTAACAATAATGCCGTTCCCATATTTTTCACTATAGCGTTGTGTGAAAAGTTGACTAAATTCTAGGCGGCAACGGCGTGCTGGTTTTTTGAGATTATAATCAGGGTAAAAACGGATCCATGCCAATGCAAGTTCAGCTGAAATGGGTTTTTCTTCGCTCACTGTAGTGGCTAGACGATGTTTAAATAATAAGGAATTTCTTTGAGGCGTTTTTTCAAGCTCTGGGTGTGATACTACGTGAGGACGTAGTAGACACATAATTTCTAATAGATGAGTGGAATAGTGTGAAAAAGAACGACTATCACCGTAAATAGCCTGTAATCGTAGTATTTCATCAAATAAAGATTTAAATTCTGCGTCATCCACCACTTCTTTAATTGAATCAAGGGTAATACGTCTTTCGAGTCCATAGAAATAAATAAAGACATAACCCAAAGGTGTCTCTGGGTCACTTCTGTTTCCAGATAGCCAGCTAAGGTAAGCACCACGTACCTTAGGTGTGAGTGTGATATATTTAGGCCAATACCCTAAACTTTCATCTTCAAAACTGGACTGTTTGTCTTCAACCTTTAATGATTCATCAATCAGTGAGGCTTCGGTTCCATAACCGTCTAATGAACTGAGTCTTCCTCCAAAATAAAAATTACCGCCAGTAATTGTTTGTCCATTTAAGGAAATAGGTTCATTGGGTTTCACCCATGTTCCTGGTGTTTTGTTTTTGCTTTTCTCTTCGTTGTAACCGAACGAAATACTGAAGGTAGTCAGATCGTCATCATCGCGACTATTGCTCGCTATTACTCGATTGCTAGTTATCGTGGTCGCACGAGTGCCACTTTCATAACTTGGTCTATTATTTTTACTATACTGCTGTTTTGAAGACGTTGTTACGGCCTTGATGACGTAGTACAAAATTATTACACCACCCAATAATAGCCAGATTTCCATATTTGCCTCAATCGTTATTTTTTAAAGTTAACCTCCAGCAGAAAAGTGAAACTGACCACCTAAATACATGCCAAGACCACTTATTAATTATTTCTATCCTGCCCAGTTAATTATCAATAACCTGCTCAGTATCTTAGCTTCAATTGACATCGTGGAGTAGTGTATATTTCTTATACATTTATGACTATAAATCCCTCAAAACTGATCTTAGCAAGTCAACAGTGTGCTATATGGTGAAACATAATTGTAGTGCTGGCACCACTGATTAATTTCATATCTTGCTTCTTCTAGGATTACAAACCGTTTTGCTTTAAACACCTGGTTCTAAACTTAAACTAGAATCCCTTGGAGATTCCTGCAGGAGCTACTTTTTCTTTTTTGTCTTTTGACCTAAAAGACTTTCCAACGCCATCGCTTCTAAAGTCAAACATATTCATATCAAACGTATTAATAGCTACTTGGTCATTACCAGTGGCGTGAGCGATCAATCTATCATAGCTTTCCTTGTATGGTGCCATAGCATATGACCCTCCAAATTCGCCTGTATTGACTAAGACTACATGCTGGTACATGTGATAATGCAGAGCTTCTACCATATTGTCGAAAGTGTTTACATCCCTATTAAGGGCTGGAATTAAATATGCATTAGACTTGTTTATTAAGTCGGCACTAAGTTTGATATCTGTTGCGTCATAACAAATTGAACCAGTTAACATAAACCCCTTCTCGTTTGGAAATTTGGGATGTCTCAATTCAAGCATTAACTGGTAGGGGCGCCAAGGCTGGATACCCGCATTGACTTCGTCCTTCATCATATGAAACTTCCCTTGGTAGCGAAGAATCTCATTTTGGTTGCCGTTGTGCTTTCTAGGAACAATCCAAACTGCTCTGTTATTTGGTCCTTTTATGCCATGCTGATGAACAAAACTTAGTCCGGCCAATATAATGGCATGAGTTTTTCGTGAGAGTTGGATTAAGATATCCATGTCATCCTGGTTCACGGCTAATTCAGGCCAAATAATGATATCAATTTGGTGATTATTGGAAGCTTTTTGAGGCATATCTAATTGTTGTGCTTGAATGTGCTTAATCACGAGCTCTGAAACTTTAGCAACATGGCGACGATGTTTAGTTCTATAGCTAGGTGAACTTAAATAGATATCTTGATCTAGGTCTTTTTTATGCGGTAATTTTGACTGAACCATTGCTACAGTCAGGCTTGACTTAGAGTCGATCCAATCGGGGCGAATTAATTCTGAAATAGCAGGTATTTCTGAAAGCTGGCAATAGTTTGTCTTTAGTTCTTCTAGCCTATCGGTGAGTAACTTTTTTACATTTTCAATTGTTAATTCTGGCCAGCGGTAACCCTGGTCATTTATGTGAATACCAGGCCATATCAGTAATTTTGAAAGTAAGGTAGTGAGCCAGGTAGTGAAAGAAGCTGTTTCACCTGCAAGAGATTCAGGAGTTGTGTAAAGACCTATCTGCCTTTTGTATTGTGTGGATTTCAGGCCTCGATAACCTACCTTTGGCTCAATACTTTTACCAAAGCCGGTTACATCAGGTGTTCCAGCCAAAGCGGCACGTACCGCCAAAGCAACTCTTTGAAGGATTTTTGATTCTTCAGGTTTGTCAGTTAAATGATCTGCAAACTGAAAAGCAGGCTTATGCATTTTAACTTTACCTACTATTTTTAATTCCTGATCAAAATCCTTAAATTTAGGTGGATTTGAATACCCCTGTTCAAACTTGATTTTGGTTCTAGCAAGATCTATAACATTTTCAAGTTCTGGCTTGATGTACTCACTTTTATCAAGTAATGACTTCATCAGTTTTATGGCCATTATTTCATTAGAAAAAGGGTTATCTTCGCGGCAAATTAATTGATAGATTCCTATCTCCTGCTTGATGTCCGCTAATGCTTTTCTTGAAGGTTTTATATTAATATACAGATTCGTAATCAGCTCTTCGATGTCGCCATTACGTAACCAATTTAATTTTAGGTGGCGTGCACTATGTACAAGGCGTCTAACCAGGTTCGTGTCTTGAATAGCAATAATTTGTAGAATCGAATGAGCCTGTAGTAATTCTTGATCAAGTATTGCATTTGCTGATCTGATTAGTGGCGTTTGATCTTCCAGTAATTGGCTTGCTAAAAGAATGCCGGTCGCGATTGTTTGTTCATCAAATCTTAAGCCCATTTCATCTTGTAAAGAAATGTTTCTAAAACCAGTCGCCAGCTTAAATATTAAATCCTGATTAGAGTTACCACTGCTTTTCCCTAAAATTGTATCCAGCCTAACAAGTAATAAAAACCTTGCTTGGGTTATAAGCAACTGTGGTTTTTCAGAAGTTTGATCATATAGAATCTCCGCAGCACGATGTTGTAATAATTCAAAATAAGCTGAAACATCTGCTTGAGCGGGTATTGCCTGAGGATCCTTTCTGTGTATAACTACTGCCGAATGACGAAACACCTCAGAGAGTAAATAATGTATGACGGCCTTTTCTTTTCTGATATTTAGTAAACGCTCTTTTTGTTCAGAATCGCATTTACGTTCTAGGACGGCATTAAATTGATCTAGAACGGGCCTAAGTAATTTGGGGCTGGGGAATAACTCTAATCCTTTCTTTAACAAAAGAACCAGTGACGGATCTCTGCTCCAGACGGCAATTAACCGTCTTGCCATTCGCTCCTGTAAAGAATCCCAGTCACCGGCTATAGGTGAATTGAATTCATCTGTTTCGCGTGCGGTAAAGTGACGAACACTGCTAAGCATTTTAGAAATCTTGTTAGTTGCGAACCTACGAAGGGTGTCATCACGAACGTCAAAAACATTCCTCTCAATAGATGCTAGGTGATTAGGAAAGCAGTCGGGATTATCCTGGTCAGGATTACTTTCGGAGCATACTGATAGTAAAGATTCTAGCTGGGTTAGCTGTTCGTGCGCCTCTTCAAATGAGACAGGACCACTCACCTTTGTTTGAATATCTTGAAGTTGTTTTGATACCCCGACTGATCTGCCTCGGTAAATTTCTACTTTGGTTTTATCTTGATTAATCTCAAGATACAAGTGGGCTAATTTTTCTTTAAAAAAATCATTGAGAAATTCCTTAATTTTTTCAATTGGTTTTGGGTTCTCTCTGCTCCTTGATGGAGCGATTAAAACAAGGCGCATATCATCAACATAGCGGCAGTAATCAATAAGCTTAATTCCCGAACCATCTATGGAGGTGCCTATAGCATCAGCCATGGTTTTATCGAAATCGAGTAAATAGATATTGGCAAAAAATCCTCCTGCAACTAATCCTTGGGGAATTCCTTTAGGTAGAAAATCTTCGCCGTTGCAGATTACTGAATCTTTAGAGGAGTATGTGGACCATTTCCACTGTTCAAATAAGTTGAGAATATGTTTTAAAGATCTACTCTTAGAAACAGTTCCTTCTAGACGCTCAATAATAGCAAGCGTTTTCTTAATGAGCTCCGCTCGATTTACCTTATCAAAAAATTGTTTTAAGTCTAATTCTATTAAATAGACTTCTTCGTCTGTACCTTTTTCAGTCAACTCTTCATTTGCAAAGTGATAAGGCCTTTGTAAAAAGGTTTGGTAGTCTTTAAAAAATTTACTGTAGATATGTGTCGCACCGTAGTTATGTTCGGCGCTGCCATTTTGATACTTACAATAAATGCGGTTTCCATAACTAACGATTTTTTTGTTGTGCACACTATTGTATTCAGTGCTTGGATCTCCCTGTTCAGTCTCGACATGATTAGCTAAAAACATCATTACCATTGTCATGATAGTTTGCTCTTTTATGCCAATATGTGCGAGTGGGCGAAGCTTAACTGTGCATGAACTTTTGCCTTCCGATATATTTACCTTGGGGGTCCAATCAAGGCAAAAATTACTATTCTCGGAAGACTCTGCAAATTCCCATTTTTGACTTTTTGGAGCGGGCACTAATTCAAGAGGAGTAAACTTCAGGTTGCGTTCTTTAATCTCTGCAGCCCACTGATTGCACAAGCTAGATAAGTTTACAGTGGATTTATCTAACTCAAAGTTATCGGCATACCAATTTGTGGTTCTAATGTATTGATGAGCCTTTTTCCAAGCTAGTGCAAGTAGCGTTGGATTGCTAAGGCTTTCAGTAGTGAGTTGTAGTTCATTCATTTTGAAAGATTTCCAGCGAGATTTATACGCAGTCTAACCATTGATTCTTACTAAGTCCATTTATTAGTTTGCCTGCATCCTTTATCATATGCGCACTTAATAAGGCCTAATACTTGTAGACACTTTTTATGGTAAAAATAGTCAATACGAGCATAAAAGGAAGAATCACGACAAAGGTATTCGCTATTCAATACGAGTTTAAACAAGAAGCGGGTAATCGTTGTTGTTCATCCATACACTATTTTGAATGTAT
>JACUUF010000018.1 GCA_014859465.1 Methyloprofundus sp. | reverse complement strand
ATGTCGTAACTTCAATTATATTGAAAATCACAGATTTCACCCACTACCTATTTTTCAAATAAAGGGTCTGATTAGCTATGAAATATTTAATTGTAGGTTCCGTGCTTAGCGCATTCACCTGTTCTAGCATAGCTCAAGCGCGATAATCAGTAACAACGAGTATTCCCTAGTGAATAAAAAATGCTCAGTTTGCAGTGCAACTATTAGTTGTGGCTCGGGACAAGAAGGCGAGTCATGTTGGTGTGTTAGTTTCCCAACTATTATGCCAGCTGAATATGATCAAGATTGTCGATGCCAAACCTGCCTGAGTAAAGCAATTGCCGATAAAATTGAGCAGGTAATACAGGACAATACGCTTGAACATGTGTTGCTGCTTGCTAGTCAATACGACAATAAGAACGGCTTAATTGAGTATATTGATTACACCCTAGAATATGGCGAGTTCGTTTATAGCCAATGGTACCACTTAAAGCGTGGTACCTGTTGTGGTAATAGCTGTCGGTATTGCCCTTATTGAGTTTAGCTTAGCGTTTCCCGCCAAATAATGATCCCATAATGCCGCGAATAATCTGCCTGCCGATTTGACTGCCTATGCTGCGTGCGGCACTTTTCAATAAGGCTTCGCCTGCTGATTGACGGCCACTACTACGGCGAGTCTCTGGCTTTTCTTGTTGTGCTGCTTGCTCAGCTAGGTGCGCTGCTTTTTGTTTGAGCATTTCATAAGCCGATTCTCTATCTATACTCTGATCGTAGCGACCTTTATAAGGTGATCTGGCTATCGCTTCGCTACGTTCAGCGGCACTTAACGCACCGATACGTGATTCAGGGGGACGAATAAGAATTCTTTCAACGGGTGTCGGGCTGCCATCTGTATTTAGCACTGAAACTAAAGCTTCGCCGGTTTTTAGTTCTTTTATGACCGTTTCGGTATCGAGTTTAGGATTGCTGCGAAAGGTTTCGGCGACCGCTTTAATCGTCTTGCGATCTTTCGGCGTATAGGCTCTTAAAGCATGTTGAATTTTTAGCCCTAGCTGCCCTAGTATATCTTCTGGAATATCTAAGGGGCTTTGGCTAATAAAATAAACCCCCACACCTTTAGAGCGTATCAGACGCACAATTTGTTCGATTTTATCAATGAGTACCCGAGGTGCGCGATCAAACAATAAATGCGCTTCATCAAAAAACAGCACCAACTTGGGGCGATCAGCATCACCTACTTCAGGTAAGGTCTCAAATAAATCAGAGAGTAGCCATAATAAGAAAGCAGCATATAAGCGCGGAGATTTTGAAGTTAAATCCGTAGCATCGAGTATGCTAATGACGCCATTAGCCGAAAAATCAGTGCGACAAAAATCATCAATTTGTATCGCAGGCTCACCAAAAAAGTGACTTGCTCCTTGTTCTTCTAAGACTAATAAGCGGCGCTGCATCGCACCGACACTGGCTGATGAAATATTGCCGTAATCAGAACTAAGCTCTTTAGCATTGTCTGCCATCCAACTGAGCATAGAACGTAAATCCTTGAGATCTAGCAAGAGCAAGCCCTGTTCGTCTGCTATTTTAAAGCAGCTGTACAGAACGCCTGATTGCGTGTCGTTTAATTCTAGCAGGTGGCTTAGCAATAAAGGTCCCATATCAGAAATAGTGGTGCGTACCGGATGGCCATTTTGGGCAAAAATATCCCAAAAAACAGTAGGCTTAGCGCGAAATTCAAAGTCAGCAATTTTAATGCTTGCTATGCGCTCGCTGATTTTTTCATGAGCCTTGCCTGGTTTAGCTATACCGGATAAATCGCCTTTGATATCCGCCATAAAAACCGGAACACCTAAGCGCGAGTAGCCTTCCGCTAGAATTTGTAAAGTCACTGTTTTACCGGTTCCGGTGGCACCTGAAATCATGCCGTGGCGGTTACCCATCGCGGCATTCATGATGATCTGTGTTGCTTCGTTACCGCCAATCAATATTTCCTGCATCTGGGTTCCTTTATTGTGTTCTGTTTATAGCAAGTCATGCTTTGGTCATTTTTCAATGAAGCATTTTATCGTGGGTACTCGATAATTTCTATAAGTCGATTCTGCTCAAGGCTGAAGCCTTTTGTTGCTGGCAGCACGATTAAGTGTTGCGATGGCGAGATCGCTGAAATTGGCTTTATGCTGGTTGATAAAAAGTATCGGCAATTGGGTTTCGCTGAGCGGATGATTAAAGATCGCATCCGTTATGCCCGGAAGCTAGGGGTGAAAATGCTTTATGCCAAAGTGCGCGGCAAGAATATAAAAAGTATGAATAATTTACGCAAAGCTGGTTTTCAATGTTCTGGCGATTATTTAAGCCAAAAGGATTTATATTCCACCGTTTCTTGGTTTTACTTATCTTTAGGTTTAATGTCAGATGCTGGCTGGCAGCAACGTTTAGGTAAACATTGGGCTGATCTAGTGCCTGTTATTGGCTAGGTTATGATGCTTGATTCTGCTGTTTTCTAAAGCGGTTAAATGCGTGATTTTTTTTGAATTCAGCCAGTTTATTGATCAGATATAAAAGTTTAAAAGCCCGCAAAGGCAGGCGAATTTGAGGGTTATTGTAAGCATCTCCTGCTAATACTGAAATAACTGCGGATTTGATTTTTTGTTTCACGGGATGTTGAGCCGTTTCATCAGATGACATTAATAGTTTATGTAAAGCGGGGCTGTTAAAGCGATAAATGAACCAGCAAAAGGCTTTGATTTCTTCGGCGACAGCATTTTCAAATTGGGTAATCAAGTGTTTGTGCGGTGTATTTTTTTCGAGTAATTGATCCACTAACTCAGCGCCTCGCGTTGCACTTTGCATGGCGAGATAAACCCCGCTGGAAAACACGGGATCAACAAACGCATAAGCATCGCCGATCAATAAAAAACCATCGCCTGACATAATGTTGGATTGATAAGAATAATTACCCGTTGCCTGAGCTTGCCCTTCTAATTGAGCGTACTGCATACGGTCACGTATTTCAGGAACAAGTTCTAAAGTGCGTTGTAAAAACTCAGCTAAAGGTGTGTTGCGTGTTTTTAAATAGTCTGGCCAACAAACGCAGCCGATACTGGTTATGCCATCTTTTAGCGGGATTAACCAAATCCAGCCGTGTTGAAACCAATAAATACTGATATTACCTGCATCTTTGCCTGATCTACGTTCAACACTATTGAAGTGCCCGTAAATTGCGGCCATTTTATGTTTTGGGTTTTTTTGTTTGCTGTTGAGTTGTTGCGCCAGAACGGTATCACGCCCTGAGGCATCAATGAGATAACGCGCGCTAAATTCATGCAGTTCAGCTTGCTCATCCCTTGCTTGAAGCTTTTTTACTGAGCCTTCAAGCTGTGTATCAGTGACGGTCATGCCTTCGATGGCTGTTACGCCTTTTTGTTGGCAATTTTTAAATAAGATTTCATCAAATTCAGAACGCCTGACTTGATAAGAAAAAGGGTAATTTGAATGAGTTGCTTGAGCAAAATAGAAAGTATCTTGTGCTAGTAATGTCTCGGTAGAGTTGAATTCAGCTGCGTATTTTTTCATGCCGATAGCAGCAACTTGATCAAGTACGCCAAGCTTTTCTAAAATCGGTAAATTCATTGGCAATAAGGATTCACCAATATGAAAACGTGGATGATGCGCTTTTTCCAATAAACAAACGCTACGCCCTTTTTCGGCCAGTAAACTAGCAATCGTTGTTCCCGCAGGGCCACCGCCAATGACTAAGACATCGTAGTGATTTTGTTGTGCGTGGTTCATTGTTTTACCCATTCTATATTTTTACGTGAGCGTATTTGTGGGCGCGGCTTTTAGCCGCGACCTGTCTGAAATCGTGGCTAAAAACCTCTCCCGCAGAATGCAAAATTTACATGCCCTTAACTATCAGTGCTTAATACTTATACTTTAGGTTGTTTGTTACTGCTAGGTCTACGGTTTCTAGTTCTGGGGCTAGCGGTTTGTTTTTTCTGCCCATTTTGATCTCTGTGCTGACGCTGATTTTGTCGCGGCTGGGCTTTGGGTTTATTGATGACCTCAAGCGATACCGTTGCATAGCCGGTATCGGCAACTCTGGGTATTTTCTTGCCTAATAATTTTTCTACAGCGTCTAATAAATACGCTTCTTCAGCATCAACTAAAGAAATCGCTTCACCGCTCATGCCGGCTCTGCCGGTTCGGCCTATGCGGTGCACATAATCTTCTGCCTGTGCGGGTAGGTCAAAATTAATCACATGCGGTAATTGGTCTATATCTAAACCGCGTGCGGCAATATCAGTGGCGATCAACACGCCAATTTTACCTGACTTAAAGTTTTCCAATGCGCGGCTTCTCGCGCCTTGGCTTTTATCGCCATGTAGGGCATCGCAGCGCAGACCGTCTTTAATTAGCTGTTTAGATAAACGATCTGCACCATGTTTAGTGCGCACGAAAATTAAGACTTGCTGCCAGTTGTGATGACCGATTAACCAGGAAACTAGCTCACGTTTATTTTCTTTTTTAATGGCATAAACCGATTGGCTGACCGTATCGGCTGCGACATTTTCTCGGGCGATGGCCACTTCAACGGGATTATTTAATAGTTGTGCGGCTAAGGTTTTTATTTCTTGCGAGTAGGTCGCGGAAAACAGTAAGTTCTGACGTTTTTTAGGTAATACGCTTATCAGTTTGCGTATGTCTAAAATAAAGCCCATATCCAGCATACGATCAGCTTCATCTAAAACAAAAAATTGCACCTGAGATAAATCGACTTGCTTTTGCTTGAGTAAGTCAAGTAAACGCCCCGGCGTAGCAACCAGAATATCAGCGCCTTGCTGTAGGCGTTGAATTTGCGCATGGGTACTGACGCCACCGAAGACGACTTCGGAAAATAAGGGTAAATGCTGGCCATATATTTTAAAGCTTTCATGCACTTGCATGGCCAGCTCACGCGTAGGCGTTAGAATTAAAGCTCTCACAGGGTATGGTTTTGTCGGGCGTTCTTGATGGTGCAACCGCTGTAATATCGGCAATGCAAAGCCGGCTGTTTTGCCGGTTCCTGTTTGTGCGCCGGCGAGAAGATCCCGGCCTTGTAAAATAACGGGAATAGCTTGCTCTTGTACTGGGGTTGCTTTTGTGTAGCCTTGCTCGGTAATCGCTTGCAGCAAAGGTGCGCATAAATCTAATTGCTTAAATGACATATTAATGTTTTTATGGGGTTTTGTTGGTGACATGGTAGCAGAATTAGAGAATGAATAAGCAATCGAAAGTATCAGGCGTCATTTTAGCAGGTGGCTTGGCGCGGCGCATGAATAAACAAGACAAAGGTCTGGTAGATTTTAAGGGGCGAGCAATGATTAGTTATGCCGTGCAAGCGATGGCGGCTGTGGCCGATGAATTACTGATTAATGCCAATCGTCATATTGAACAATATCAGGCCTTTGCTTATCCCGTTATTAGTGACGCAACGAGTGATTTTGATGGGCCTTTGGCGGGTATTTATGCGGCTTTAAATGCTTGCCAAAATGACGTGTTATTAGTGATGCCGTGTGATTCTCCTTTTATCACTTCAGAAGGGTTAACGACTTTACTGCATGAGCGCGCGCAGGCTGATGCGGATATTGCTGTCGCTTTTGATGGCGAGCGCTTGCATCCGGTTTTTCTGGCGCTTAAAACGGCGTTAAAAGACAGTTTGCAAACTTATTTGGCGCAGGGTGAGCGTAAAATTGATCGTTGGATTGAACAGCATCATTGGGTAAAAGTGGACTTTAGTGCTTCGCCTGAATTTTTTGAGAATATTAATACGCTGGAGCAATTACAGCAATTATCTACTAAAGGTGAGTTATGAAACCGCAAATGACCGATGCTGGATTAAGCGTATCTACTGCGGTAATTGGCGTTGACGAAACAGGGCAAGAGCGCGAATTACAGTTAGTCGGTGAGCGAGCGATGACGATTTATGTTGATAAACAAGAAATTGTTACCTTGATGACCATCGGTTCGCACCCTGAATTATTAACCTTAGGCTATTTAAAAAATCAGGGATTTTTTGAGCATCTTAATGAGATTAAAATTGTTCAGGTTGATTGGCAAACGGAATCGGTTGCTGTGGTAACTGCCGGTGCATCCAGTGATTTTTCTGAGCAAATGCAGCGCCGGACTGTGACCACAGGTTGTGGGCAAGGCACGGTATTTGGTCGATTAATGGATAAATTACAGCAAATTCGTGTGCCGAAAAACCGGGTGCGCCAATCGACTTTATATGCCTTACTGGATTCTGTTAGAACGCATAATGAAGTGTATAAAAAAGCCGGCGCTGTGCATGGCTGCGCTTTATATAGTGGCGAGCAATTGCAATTATTTGTTGAGGATGTCGGTCGGCATAATGCCGTCGATGCCATTGCGGGCTATATGTGGCTTAATGATATTTCCGGTGATAATAAGATTTTTTATACCACAGGGCGCTTAACTTCGGAGATGGTGATTAAAGTCTCGCAAATGGGCATTCCGGTGTTATTGTCCCGTTCAGGTGCCACGCAAATGGGCTTGGAAATGGCGCAATTATCAGGCGTAACTTTGATTTCTCGCTCGCGGGGTAAGCATTTTATGGTTTTGAATGGTGCAGGCAATGTGGATTTTGATGTGTCACTGTAAGCCATATATTAAATCTAGGGTAGGGGGCAAAAACATAAATGAATTGATAGGCATTGGAAAATATATGGGCAATTCTTGTATAAAAAGTGCAGCGCCCTTATTGGTAGGTTTGGTCTCATGAAACTTAAAGAAATAACTGTTAAAGGTTATAAATCAATAAAAAGTTTAGAAAAATTTAGCCTAAATAATATGAATGTATTAATCGGGGCTAATGGTGTGGGAAAAAGTAATTTAATTGGTTTATTTAAAATGCTTGGCGCTTTAGCTGAAGGAGATTTGCAGTTACATATTAAAGGCAGTGGCGGCCCAGATGCGATTTTACATGGAGGACGTAAACGCACCAAAACGATGGAGGCAGAGTTTTATTTTGGCGATAATGGCTATCGTATTGCGCTTTCAGCAACGCAAGATAATCGTATGATGTTTTTGAAGGAAGAAACTTGGTTTAATGGAAATTATGGGATTCATATTGAATCTTTGGGTAATGCGCATGAAGAAGCAAAACTAAGGATCAAGCCAACAACAGCTAGTGAATATGTGTTACCGGCGATTAAAAGTTGGCGGCTTTATCATTTTCATGATACCAGTGCCGAAGCAAAAGTTAAGCAATTGCATCCAAACAATCAAAATATTAAGTTAAATTCAGACGCAGGAAATTTAGCCGCTTATATTGCGAAATTAAAATTAAGTTTTCCTGATGCTTATCAACGTATCGTTGAAACCATTCGTTTGGCCGCTCCTTTCTTTGATGATTTTGTGGTCCGTGATCCATTACCTCAAGATGTAGAATTAGAATGGATTGAGCAAGGTGATCCAGATACCCCGTATCGGGCTCATGTATTGTCTGATGGCACATTACGTTTTATCTGTTTAACGGTCTTATTGCTACAGCCTATACATTTATTGCCTGATACCATCATTATTGATGAGCCTGAGCTTGGATTGCATCCCTACGCGATAAATTTATTGGCCGATATGCTGCAAGAAGTTGCTGAAAAAAAACAACTCATTGTTGCCACGCAGTCGGTTGAGTTGTTAAATAACTTCGAAGCAAAAGATGTTGTGATTGTTCAGCGTGAAAAGGGTGCCTCTATTTTTGAGCGCTTGGATGAAGAGGATTTAGCAGAATGGTTGGAAGAGTTTAGTTTGGGTGATTTATGGAAACGTAATATTTTAGGCGGGAGGCCTGCGATATGATGAAGCGTGTCTGTGTTATTTGTGAGGGACAAACGGAAGAAACTTTTGTAGCCCAAGTACTGGCTCCGCACTTTTATGATTTGGGACTGTCACTTAAAGGTCAAACTGTCCCTACGTCTATTGGAAAAAAAGGAGGAGCGCTAAATTATGCGCGTATTAAGCCTGATATAGAACGAACACTAAAACAAAAAGACCAGCCTTTTGTGACGACACTCATTGATTTGTATAAATTGGGGGCCGATTTTCCTGCTGTTGATGAAGTGTCTGAATTTCAGTTAGCAGAAAAATTAAAGAGATTAACAAGTGCATGGCATAGCGATATTATTGCTAGTACGGGGTGTCGGCCAGAGCGTTTCCTGCCTTATATTCAAGCTCATGAATTTGAGGCGCTGTTATTTAGTGATGTTGATGGCATTGTTCGTGTTAATAAAGCTTGGTCAGGCGCTTCTAAAGAGCTAAAAGCCATTAAAGCCAAAGCCGAATCCCCTGAATATATAAATAACAAGCCAGAAACAAAACCAGCGGCACTCCTGGAGAGATTGCTGTTATCGCCAAAATATAAAAAAGTAGCGCATGGAAGTATTGCTATGAAAAATGTAGGTTTAAGTGCTATGGAGAAGGAGTGCGCGTTTTTTTTCAGCGTGGGTATCAAGTATTCGCCGGCTGGCTAAATAAAAAGTTGAATGCATATTCGCTTAAGTGCAAAAACAGAGGAGTGTGCTATACAGAACCAAACCCACGATCTAATTTCTTGATCGCAACAAACTTATTTTGCGCCGTCAGTTCCATTTCAAAATGCCCAAAGATGCCATCGTGGGTCAGAAATTGTTTGATATTTTGCGCAGGGAACGCGATACGGCGACCATCATCTGCTTGTGCAGAAATATTTTTGGCGATGCCTTGATAGACTTTTAGGTATTGATCGGCAGGTAGATTTAGCCGAAAGCGAATGTATTGATGTGTGTTCATAGCTTTGTAAATACTGAAGCTTAATAGCTTTCTTTTCTATGTAATATTCGGCCTATTTCGATTTCATTGTCATTTACATCAAACAAAATACGATAATCACCAGAACATAGTCGATAAGCGGGTTCAAAATTGGTTAACTTCTTGCAATTAGGTAGGTTTGGGAAGTTTTTAATTTAAGGATTCTTTTATGAATTCGTTCAGTTTCGCTAGAAGGAAGTTTGCGTAAGTCTTTAATTGCACTTTTTCTAAGCTTAATGTTCATTCTTTAAATATTCATCAAATGAAATGCTTGCTTCATTTCGAGTGGCTGCTAATAGCTTTAGATCACCAATATCTTCTTGAGAAACTATTTCAACGCCATCTTCTTTAAGATGATTTAAAGACCATATAACTTTTTCTTGCGTGTTTTTGTTAGTGATATTGATTGTTATAGATTGCATAATTTATCCTTTGTAAAGGCGGCAGCCTCTTCTATTGAGAGACTGCCTCAAAGACTATTAACGTTGATTTTGTAAGGCAGCAATACGCTCTTCTAAAGGCGGATGACTCATAAATAATTTTTGTACAGCGCCGCCATTAATGGCTAATGCCGCGAATTGATCAGGTAATTGCTGAGGTTCATGCGCACGTTGTAAGGCACGTAAAGCACCGATCATTTTTTCTCTGCCGGCTAATTTTGCGCCGCCTGCATCTGCTTTGAATTCGCGGTAACGTGAGAACCACATAACCAACATGGAAGCCAAAAAGGAAAGGGCAATTTGTGCGATTATTTGCGTGACATAATAGGCCATGCCATGGCCTTCTTCGTTTTTGAAAATAACACGGTCAACGGTATGGCCAATAATAGTGGCAAAGAAATAGACAAAGGTGTTCACCACGCCTTGCATTAGCGCCATCGTGACCATATCGCCATTGGCAACATGGGACATTTCATGGCCGATAACGGCTTCAACTTCATCTTGCGACATGTTCTGTAATAAGCCTGTACTGACGGCAACTAATGAGCTGTTTTTGGTCATGCCTGTAGCGAAAGCATTCGCATCTGGGGTCTGAAATATACCTACTTCCGGCATATCAATGCCGACGATACGTGCCTGGCGGCTAACGACATCAATAAGCCATTTTTCCGTTTGGTTTTGCGGGTGCTCAATAACATGTACGCCCATACCTCTTTTGGCTGACCATTTGGACATGGCCAAAGAAATAAACGAGCCGGTCATGCCGATAACAGCAGAGATGACCAGTAAGGCGTTAAGGTCAAGATCTACGCCGTTAGCCGCTAAAGTGCCGCTTAAGCCGAAAATACTAAAGATAAGACTAACGACGACCATAATGGCAATGTTAGTGGCTAAGAAAAGAAAAATTCGCATCATGGTTTTTATGCTCCGAAAAAATGAAATAATAATTTACTCTATAGTGGTGCTATGCAAACTAAATTACAACAATTAAGTAAGGTGTTATGAAAAAAGAATTTAAAGTGATGGCTCAAGAGTCAATGTATCAGGGTTTTTTTAGTTTAAATCGCTATCAAGTACAGCATAGTTTATTTGCGGGTGGTTGGAGTGAGGTGCTGACTCGGGAGTTATTTCAGCGGGGTAATTGCGTGGCTGTATTATTGTATGACCCTGATACCGATAAAGTTGTGATTATTGAGCAGTTCCGGATGGGGCCTATGGGTCAAGCTGATGTACGTGAACGCGCATGGTTACTGGAGATTGTCGCAGGAGCGATAGAGGAGGGGGAAACGGCCGAAGAGGTCGCTTTTAGAGAATCAGTAGAAGAGGCGGGTTGCGAGGTGCAGGAAATGCGTTTAATTAATGAATTTTATACCTCGCCGGGTGGCACTTCTGAAAAAATCTCTCTATTTTATGGGCGTATTGATGCGACTGAGGTCGGTGGGATTCATGGTTTAGATCATGAGCATGAAGATATCTTGGTATCTACCGTAAGTTTTGCAGAAGCTTATGCGATGATTGAAGATGGGCGAATTGAATCCGCTATTCCTATTATTGCTATTCAGTGGCTGGCTTTGAATAAACATAAATTGTAAATTTAAAACTGGTAAAATAATTGGGATTAAGGTCGGTAGGGCGCCGCTTTAGTTCGCTTTGTGTATTAAGTGGCGGGCTAAAGCCACGCCCTACTTAGACATTGTAAATGTGAGCATGATTTTTTATCTACAGGAGTTTACGGTTTTGACACACGTTCAGGATATAACGAGCCCAATGTCGTCATTGGAGCGACGCGCAACCCTATCTTTATCGAGTATTTACGCTTTGCGTATGCTTGGGTTGTTCATGATTTTACCGGTTTTATCTTTATTCGCTGAAACCTTGGAAGGCTCAACGCCTCTGTTAATTGGTTTGGCTATTAGTGTTTATGGTTTAACCCAGGCAATATTACAGATTCCTTTTGGTTTACTATCGGATCGTTTTGGGCGTAAAAAAATTATTGTTATCGGCCTGTTGTTATTTGCCTCAGGCAGTATTGTCGCTGCCTTATCAACGACTATTTATGGGGTGTTAATTGGTCGTGCTTTACAGGGTAGTGGTGCAATTGCGGCGGCTATTATGGCGTTAGTGGCTGATTTAACACATGAAGTGCATCGCACTAAAGCGATGGCGATGATTGGCGCGAGTATCGGCGTTTCCTTTGGTGTCGCAATGACTATAGGTCCTGTTATTGCCGGATTTTCAGGTATTCAAGGGATTTTCTGGTTTACGGCGATATTGTCATTTTTAGCGGTCTTTGTGGTCTTATTTGTCGTGCCAAATCCAGTGCAAACCAAAGTGCATCGGGATGCTGAATTAGACCCTAAGCAATTCACGAAAGTATTAAAAGATAAAGACTTATTGCGTTTGGATTATGGAATTTTTATTTTACACCTCATTTTAACCGCGACTTTTGTTATCGTACCTTTACTCATTCGTGATGCTGGACTCGCTTCTGCAGAGCACTGGAAAGTGTATTTACCGGTATTAACCACCTCGATGGCAATGATTATTCCTTTTGTTATTCTGGCCGAGAAAAAACGCAAAATGAAGGCGGTATTTGTCGGCGCGGTAGCGACTTTAGCGCTTGCTGACCTCGGTTTATTTTTCTTTAACGATAGTTTGTTCGCTTTAATTGCCTGTTTGTGGGTGTTTTTCTGTGGTTTTAATTTGCTAGAAGCGACACTACCTTCATTAATCTCTAAAACTGCACCGGGCAATTTAAAAGGCACAGCAATGGGCGCCTATTCTAGTTCACAATTTTTTGGTGCTTTTTTAGGGGGAATAACAGGGGGCTGGATTTATGGTGAGTGGGGGGCAAGTTATGTGTTTTTATTTTGTGTTTTTGCTGCCGCTACTTGGCTGGTTGTTGCCTTGTCAATGCAAGTACCACAGTATTTGGCTAATCTATTAGTTTCTACCCAAAATATTGCCGCAGATAAATTGGACCGTTTTTTGACCGATATTTTAGCGGTAAAAGGTGTTGCCAGTGTTGATCTGCAAGCGAGTGAAAGTGTAGCGTATTTAAAAGTCGATAATGCGTTATTAGATAAAGATAAGCTGCAATATCTATTAACGCAGTGGAATGATGCTTAATTGGCTGTGGATTTTTTGAACTTCGGTTGAGTAGCGAGTCAGATTGCTACTCAAGGAAAAACTTTCCTGATTATGTCTTTAGTCTTGCGTTTTGCATTAATCTGTCATTCTACTCAACAGTGAGTCGAATAATTGCAAAATGTAAGAGCTGACCCCGTTGTTTCTGCAACATAGTAGAGTTTCTTGTTTCAACAATTAAGGACCTTAAAGAGAAGAATATGGCTATTAAATCGGATTCATTCAGACCGGATATAAATGGACTGAGGGCATGGGCAGTGTTGGCTGTTGTGCTTTTTCACTTCGGAATTCCCGGCTTCAGCGGAGGATTCATAGGTGTTGATATATTTTTTGTTATCTCGGGATTTTTGATGACCGGGATAATAGTAACTAAGTTAGCCACCCCCCCCTACACGACGTCTCGGCCTCTGTCAATAGATTTGATATTATTGATTTTTATTTGGCACGGGCGCGAAGAATTCTGCCAGCGCTGATCGGACTCTGCGTTTTCCTATTAATTATAGGTTGGTTCTACCTTTCAGCACCTGATTACCGGATGCTGGCGACGCATGCAATCACCGCTTTGGCATTCATTTCCAATATGAAGTTTTGGGGGGAGGCTGGTTATTTTGATACCGCTTCCCATGAAAAGTTGCTGCTGCATACTTGGTCATTATCGGTTGAGTGGCAGTTTTATATTCTGTTCCCCTTGGTGCTTGTCATCCTGTGGAAGTTAGTTCCCAACCGGAAATTTATCGGTTTGATGTTGATTGCAGGCTTTTTGCTATCGCTTGCCATCTCTGTGATCATGACCCAGAGAACACCCGTGGCAGCCTTTTATCTTCTGCCTACTCGCGCTTGGGAGATGCTTGCAGGTGGTCTGATCTATTTCTATGGTCAACAGCTGTCACTCAATAGGGGCCTGTCCCGACTACTTGAGATCGTCGGCTTCGGTCTGATTGTACTGAGTCTGATTTTGTTTGACTCATCAACCCCATGGCCCGGATATCATGCATTAGTACCAATTATAGGAGCAGTGCTGATCCTGCTGGCGGCTCGTAATAAATCGGTGTTTACGGCTACTAAACCGGCTCAGTGGCTGGGTAAAACGTCATACTCAATATATCTCTGGCACTGGCCTTTTAGTGTCGCTTTAATCTTCCTTGAGCTAACGGCTAACTGGGTTGCTATCTTGTTGGCAATTGTGCTGACACTCATATTTGGCTGGGCTTCTTGGGCGTTTATTGAACAACCGGTGCGCAATGGATTAGTCAAATTCAACAAGATTCCACAAATGGCACTGATATGTGGCACCGTATTGGTGGTGGCTCTGCCAGCATTTGGTGTGCGTTTGAAAGAGGGTGTTTATGGGCGACTTGATCCTAAGGTGGATGCTATTTTTGCGGAATCACTAAACAAGAATCCGCGTATAACGGAGTGTCATGTGAGCCTTAACAGTAATGTTCCTGAATGTATATATGGTGGTGACAGTTTAGGTGCTATCGTCATTGGTGATAGTCATGCTCAGGCAATAATCCGCTCTGTGGAAAAGGCTTTGCCAGAAAAAAATCTTCATGTTTTAGATTGGACTCTGAGTTCCTGCACCACAATTTTTGGAATTCAGGATTTAAGACTTGGAAATAGATTTAAATGTGGGTCATTTGTTGAAAAAGCATTTGAAAAGTCAAGATCTATTCCTTCAAATATACCTATACTAATAGTAAATCGGATTAGCTCTGCGATAGAAGGGCCAAACGAACCTGATCGGCAGGATTTAGCAAAATATCCATTAAGATATATCAAAGAGCCTTATGCTACACGGAACACGGAGTATTATGAGGAAATGCAGGCAGGTATCACCGAAACTGCATGTGCCTTTGCCCAGCATCGACCAGTTTATATGATGCGTCCCATTCCAGAGTTGAAAATTGATGTGCCTCGTACCATGGGGCGTGCTGCCATGGTTGGACGTGTACAGCGGGTATCAGTTAGCCTCGAAGAATATGAAGAACGTCACCGTGTAGCATGGGAGGCTCAAAACCGTGCTGCTGAAGCGTGTGGTGTGACCTTGCTTGATCCTAGGCCATACCTTTGCAGTGATGGACGCTGTTGGGGTGATGTCGATGGCATCCCAGTCTACTATGACGACGATCACCTAAGTGAGCGGGGCGGGCAATTGCTTATTCCATTATTCCAGCAAATTTTCACTGATAGCATCAACTGAAATAACAGCCACTTAACGTCAACTAATGCAGCAATCTCCAATTTAAAACCTTATGTTTTTTTTGGAAATCAAGGGGTCAGCCAACTTGAGTTTAAGTCTTTAACGGTTTATGTTACCAACAAATTTTACTTGCAATACGGGGCTGACTATATATGTCCCTAGGCCACGCTGCTTAATCATTGCGTTTTAGCGCAACTTTGTAAACTTTTTCTTTGTCTCGTTTGCCTACTGGTATTACGGTAGCTGTGATTACCTCATCATTAACTTTTTTGGAGGTGACAGGTTTTAATAAGTAGTGATTAAAATAGCTATTTTTTAGTGTCCTTTAATTTCGCAGTAAGTGATATAAATAACTTGTTGTTTAAAATATTGTTTTTTTGGTTTGATTGAGGGGCTTTAGTTGAAGTTAGCTTGGTTATCTATGCTAGCATAGATAATTTATCCACTATCGAGCAATACTATGACTGAACAAAAAAATAAATTGTATGTTGTTTTACTCAGTATTCACGGTTTAATACGTGGTGCAAATTTAGAGCTGGGACGTGATGCTGATACCGGGGGACAGACTTTATATGTTCTTGAATTGGCGCGTATACTGGCGCTTCGACCTGATGTGGCAAAGGTCGATTTGATCACCCGACGCGTGGTTGATGGGGCTGTTGATGAGATTTATGCCCAGCCTATAGAGCAGTTAACAGATAATTTACGTATTGTCAGGATCAATGCCGGCCCTGATGAATATCTCCCTAAAGAGCAATTATGGGATTATCTGGATGGTTTTGCCGATAATGTGGTGCATTTTTTAAAAGAAAGTGGTGAACTCCCTGATATTATCCACAGCCATTATGCCGATGGCGGCTATATTGGCGCACGCTTAACCAATTTATTGGGTGTGCCGCTGATTCATACCGGTCATTCTTTAGGCCGTGTAAAACGCCTCCGCTTATTGGCCAGCGGCTTGACTAATAGCCAAGTGGAAGAGCGCTATAACATTACGCGTCGAATTGAAGCGGAAGAGTTGGTGCTGGCGGCAGCTGAGCGTGTTATTACCAGTACACACCAAGAAATTGAAGAGCAATATGAGCTGTATGATTATTATCAGCCAGAGCAGATGCGTGTGGTACCGCCTGGTACCGATCTGACTAAATTTACACCGCCTTTGGGCAAAGAACTGGACTCCCCCTTATTTGATAAGATGACTTATCATTTAAAAGTGCCGGAAAAACCGATTATTTTGGCACTTTCCCGAGCGGATAAGCGTAAAAATATTGTGGCATTAATCGAAGCTTATGGGCAGTCTCCTCGATTACAAGAGCTCGCTAATTTAGTGATTGTGGTCGGTAATCGTGATGATATTGATAATTTGGATGAGGGCGCTCAGGAGGTTTTTCATGAGCTATTAGTCGCGATTGATCGTTATGATATTTACGGCAAGGTCTCCATGCCCAAACATCACCGTCGTGATCAGGTGGCACTTTTTTATCGTATTGCAGCGGCATCTGGTGGTGTATTTGTCAATCCTGCACTGACTGAACCTTTTGGCTTAACTTTGATTGAAGCGGCGGCTTCTGCTTTACCTTTAGTGGCCACTGAGGATGGTGGGCCGATCGATATTATTGGTAATTGCCATAATGGTTTTTTAATTAATCCATTGGATTCTGAGACCATTACCGCGGCTTTACTAAGGCTGTTAAGCGATAAAAAACTGTGGCTTAAATTTAGTGAGCAGGGCTTGCTCGGTGTGCGTGAGCATTATTCCTGGGATGCACATGCTAGACGTTATCTGGAAATCGTTCATCCTATTGCGCAGCGCTCAGAAAAATTGGTGCGCACACCGGTTAGTCGTCGTTCAGAATTGTATTGTGATCGCGCTATTGTCAGTGATTTAGATCAAAACCTGCTCGGTGATGAGCAAGCCTTGCAGGAATTAATTGGCGTTTTGCGTCGGCAGCGCAAAAGTACTAAATTTGCGATTGCCACCGGACGTCGATTGGATTCAGCTTTAAAGCTGATGAAAAAATATAAAATCCCAGAGCCGGATATTTTAATTACCAGTGGCGGCGCTGAGATTGATTATGCGCCTGAATTAACCGCAGATATAGCTTGGTCAAAACATATTGATTATCAATGGGCACCGCATAAAATTAGGCAAATACTAGACCATTTCCCTGGATTGACTAGGCAGCCAAAAATAGAGCAAAGTCGATTTAAACTTAGTTATTATATCGACACTGAAACGGTGGATATTGAGTCGATTAAAAGTCTGTTACATCAGGAAGAACAGTCTGCCCATGTGCAGGTGGCTTTTGGCCAGTACCTAGATATTTTGCCGCTACGGGCCTCTAAAGGTCTGGCATTGCGTTATGTCGCTGACCGCTGGGAAATTCCCTTGGAACGTATTTTTGTTGCTGGTGGATCAGGTGCCGATGAAGATATGATGCGTGGCAATATGCTCGCAGCGGTGGTCGCTAATCGCTATCACGAAGAATTATCCCAACTGGTCGATGTCGAGCGTATCTATTTCGCTGAAAAGCCTTTTGCCGCCGGTATATTGGAGGCGTTGGATTATTACGATTTTTTTAATACCTGTAAAGATCCAAAGGAGGCGCAAGGCTTATGAGTCAGTCACGCTTATTATTGTGTACCGATATGGATAGAACGGTTATTCCTAATGGTAGTCAGGCAGAGCAGCCCAATGCACGGCAATGCTTTGCTGATTTTTGTCAGCACCCTGAGGTTACTTTGGTTTATGTCACTGGCCGTCATCAAGCGTTGGTGCGGGAGGCTATTGTAGAATATGCACTGCCTGAGCCTGATTTTGTTATTACTGATGTTGGAACCAAGATTTACCAAGTGAAAGCGGGGCAGTGGTTGCTATGGCAGGATTGGGAGCAAGAAATTGCCCAAGACTGGCAAGGTAAAGACCCTGATTATCTTAAGCAATTGTTTGCCGATATAGACCTGCTTGAGCTACAGGAAGACAGTAAGCAAAATACCCATAAGCTCAGCTATTACTTAAATCTACAACTTGACCACCAGGCCATTATGGGGGCAATGGAGGCACGTTTACAAACTGAGGGAATTTGCGCGAGTTTAATCTGGAGTATTGATGAAGCGACAAACATGGGTTTGCTCGATGTTCTGCCGCGTCATGCCACTAAACTACATGCGCTGGAATTTTTACAACAGCAATTGGCTTTTGGCCAAGATGAAATTCTGTTTGCCGGTGATAGTGGTAATGATTTACCGGTTCTGATCAGCCAACTGCCTTCGGTATTAGTGGCTAATGCCAGTGATGCTATAAAACAGAGCGCACAGCAACAGGCTGAGCAACAAGGTAATGCTGCGATGCTGTATCTTGCTCAAGAGACTGAATTGAGTATGAATGGTAATTATACCGCCGGTGTTTTGGCGGGAGTGCGGCATTTTTATCCCGAATTTTATGCGCAAATGGAGAGAGTTTAATGACTAAAGCCGCAGTTTTTGTGTTTGGTGAAGTTCTATTTGATTGTTTTCCCAGTGGCGAACAAGTTTTAGGCGGAGCACCGTTTAATGTCGCTTGGCATTTGCAAGCGTTAGGCGATCAGCCGCATTTTATTTCTCGTGTCGGTCAAGATGCTTTGGGGCAAGATATTATTCAGGCGATGAATGATTGGGGTATGGATACCTCGTCGATACAAATTGACCCACAGCATCAAACAGGACGGGTTGATATTCAGATGCTGGATAATGAGCCACATTATACGATCACTCCTGATTGTGCCTATGATTTTATTGCTGCCGATAGCGTTAGCCATTTGTCCGCTAGCGGAATTTTATACCATGGTAGTTTAGCTTTGCGTAATAGCGTGGCACGGGAGGCTTTTAACGTGTTAGCTAATAATCCACAATTAGCTATTTTTCTGGATGTTAATTTACGTTCCCCTTGGTGGCAAAAAGAAGATATTTATCAGTGCTTAAGCCAGGCTCGTTGGGCTAAATTAAATCAGCATGAATTACAGCAATTAGGTTTTGGGGCAACGGATCTCCAACAGGAAATGCTTCGGCTACAGGCACAATTTAATTTACAGCAGTTAATTATTACGCGTGGTAGTGAAGGTGCTTTAGTGCTTGACGCTAACGGTGAATTTTTTAATATCAAACCGCAACCCGTGGATAATATTGTCGATACCGTAGGCGCAGGCGATGCTTTTAGTGCGGTGTTTATTCATGGTCTATTATCTGGCTGGTCAGTACCAGATATCTTAAATAGGGCGCAAGCCTTTGCCAGTAAAGTGATTGGCTTACGTGGTGCAAGCTCTCTTGATCCTGCTTTTTATCAGGATTTTCAAAAATAAAATTAACATCCCTATTTTATGGTGTAGAACTTAGGGGCTGAACATTTTTATCTAATTTATAGGGCATAAACTATGTACGAACAGGTTTCGCACACTCTTTTAAATGATATTCTCAATCAAATAAAACCAGAAATTTCTAAACAAGATTTACGCCATTTTTATACGCGGTTAGGCGCAAATTTTTACGCGATTCACTCGCTATTTCAGCGCTTGTATGGCAATCGTGCTGATTTTGAACAGCAGGCTTTGCGCTTGGTAGAAACCATGGCGCGGCAGTATATCAACCGTCCTGAAAATCTCAGACAGATGGATCTTGATAGGGAGAAAGATTATAACTGGTTTCTGAGTCAGCAATGGGTAGGAATGGCCTTGTACAGCAATGGTTTTGCCGATGATTTACAAGGCGTTAAGGAACATTTAGGTTATTTTCAAGAACTGGGTATTAATTTGGTGCATATTATGCCCATTATGCGTTGTCCAGAAGGTAACAGTGATGGCGGTTATGCAGTCAGTGATTTTCGCGCAATAGATGCGCGTGCCGGCACTTTGCAAGATTTAAACCGTTTGGCTGATGAAATGCATCAGCGGGAAATTTTATTGGTCTTGGATGTGGTGGTTAATCATACCTCTGATGAACATGAATGGGCACAGCAAGCGCGTGCAGGTAACCCGGTGTATCAGGATTATTACTATACTTTTAAAGATCGTAATGTGCCGGATATGTTTGAGCAAAGTATGCCGGAAATTTTTCCTGAGCATGCGCCCGGCAATTTTACTTGGGATGAGCAAATGCAGCGCTGGGTCATGACGGTGTTTAATGATTACCAATGGGATTTGAATTATAGCAATCCGGCCGTGTTTATTGAAATGCTGGATATTATTCTGTATTGGGCTAATCAAGGGGCGGATATTTTACGCCTAGATGCGGTGGCTTTTTTATGGAAGAAAATTGGTAGTACGTGTCAAAATGAACGCGAAGCACATTTAATTTTGCAGCTAATGAAAGATTGCTGTCAGGTGACAGCACCTGGCGTATTATTTATTGCTGAAGCGATTGTCGCCCCAGTTGAAGTAATCAAGTATTTTGGTGAAGATGCGGTGATTGCCAAGGAATGCGAAATTGCTTATAACGCGACTTTTATGGCTTTATTATGGGATGCGGTAGCGACTAAAAATGCCAAATTGCTCAATCAAGGCATTAAGAGTTTGCCGGTTAAGTTAGAACGCGCTACGTGGCTTAATTATGTGCGTTGTCATGATGATATTGGTCTGGGTTTTGATGATCGAGATATCGCTCTCGCGGGTTATGAACCTTATAATCACCGCAAATTTTTATTGGATTATTACACGGGTAAATTTGATAATTCACACGCACGTGGTAAGCCTTTTGGTTTAAATAGTAAAACCGGCGATGCGCGTATTTCAGGCGCGCTGGCCTCTTTAGTGGGCTTACAATATGCTTTAGAAAACAATGATCTTGTCAATATAAACGATTCAGTTAAAACCATTTTGTTATTGCATAGCATGATACTGTCGTTTGGAGGTCTTCCTTTATTTTATTATGGCGATGAACTGGGTACCATAAACGATGATTCTTATCTGCATGATGCCCATAAAATGGGCGATTCACGCTGGATGCATCGGCCAACGATTGACTGGCATAAGGCGGAACTGAGACATACCCCGGGCACAATCGAGTATGATATTTTTAGCGCATTAAAAAGAATGATTGCGGTACGCAAAGAAATTGAAGTATTTGCGGATTTTAATAACCGTGAGCTGATCGAAGTTGAGAATGCGCACTTGTTTGTTTTTGGGCGTTACAATATTAGTCAGCCTAGTGAGCGAGTGTTGGTGATTGCTAATTTTGATGCTAAGTCACAGTCGCTTAATTTAGATGATATAAGTCATTGGGCTAGCCCGCATTCTGGTCGGATGATTGATTTATATACCGGTCAAAGTCCGGATATTTTTAATCATACTCTGGTAGTTCCGGGTTTTAGTTTTTACTGGCTAGGCGAGAATTAATACAAATCTATCGGGTCAATATCCAAAGACCAGCGAATTTTACGCGCTAGTTTGAGCTTGGCAATGTCCGGTAGTAGTCTATTTAACAATAGGTGTAGTTGTTTGCGCTGGGTATCTTGCAGCAATAATTGATAACGAAATTGGCCGGCTCTTTTAGCCATAGGCGCGGCAACGGGGCCTAATACCCAAGTCCCATTAGCGGGATAACCGCTAATTAATTCACTCACCGCGAGTAAAAATTCAAACGCCGTATCCTTTTCTAGGGATACCGCACGTAATAAAGCTTGGTAGCTGTATGGCGGTAGTGCAGCGGCTTTACGTTCTGCTAAAGCGGCCTGTGCAAAGGCCTGATAACCATGATGAATTAAGCTATTTAATAAGGGGTGTTCGGGTTGCCTTGTTTGCATAATCACACGACCTTTTTTTGCCGCGCGTCCTGCGCGTCCTGAAACTTGCACTATTAATTGGGCAAGCCTTTCTGGTGCATGAAAATCGATACTAAATAAGCCACTGTCTACATCTAATAGCACCACTAAAGTCACATTAGGGAAATGGTGACCCTTGGCGAGCATTTGTGTGCCTAAGATAATATCAACCTTACCTTGATTGATGGCATTTAAATGCTCTGCTAATGCGCCTTTTTTCTGCGTGGTATCTCGATCTAAACGGACACTGGTATGCTCTGGGAATATCATTTGCAAGGCATTTTCTACGCGTTCTGTGCCTAAGCCCAATGGCCTTAATTGTTCTGCCTGACAGGCAGGGCATGAGCGTGGTAATGGCTGTTCGCTGGCGCAATGATGGCAGCGTATTTTTTGTTGTCGGTAATGTACGACTAAATTAGCATCGCAGCGTTTGCATTGCGCCACCCAGCCGCAGCTATGACAAATTAAAGTTGGAGCAAAACCTCGGCGGTTTAAAAATAATAAAACCTGCTCTTTTTTAGCCAGTGTTTTTTTAATTTCCCTGATTAACGGTGGCGACAAGCCTTCTTGTAATTGTTGATTCCTAATATCCAGTAAAGATAAGCTTGGCGGTAAGGCGTTTCCGGCGCGATTAGGTAAACGTAGTAACTGATAAAGCTGCTTGTCGACATTGTATAGGCTCTCTAAAGAAGGTGTCGCTGAGCCTAAGACAATGGGAATATTCAGCATTTTGGCGCGCACGATAGCCACGTCTCGGGCAGAGAAACGAAAGCCTTCTTGCTGTTTAAAGGACGCATCATGCTCTTCGTCTAAAATAATTAAACCTAAGCGTGGCGCAGGTGTAAATAAGGCAGAACGAGTACCCAGCAAAATAGAGCTATGGCCTTTCTGCATAGCTAGCCAAGCCGATTGACGCTGTGTTTCGCTATGTTGCGAGTGATAGGTTTCTATGGGGACAGCAAAGCGTTGTTTAAAGCGCGCTTCCAGTTGCGGTGTTAAGGTAATTTCAGGCAGGAGTACGAGAACTTGTAAGTTGTGCGCTAAAATTTGCTCAATCACTTGTAAATAGACTTCCGTCTTGCCACTTCCTGTGACACCTTCGAGTAAAAAGACGGAAAATTTTTCTAATTTAGCCTTAATCGTATCAATGGCCGCTTGTTGCTGGTCATTGGCTGCGAGTGGCATTTGCTGGGTGATGGCGAGGGTTTTAGCGGGTAATGCAAGAAAATTACTTGCGTAGACAAGCTCTTTTTCCAGTAATGCTTTTAATGAAGGGCGCCAAAGTTTGCAGTGCTGGTTGATTGTTTCAGTGTTGAGCGCCTTGTTTTGCGCTTGAAATAATTTAAATAGCGCTTGTTGTTTGGGGGCTTTTTTAAGCGTTATAGCATCGGTTGCTTGACCCGTTTCCGTTAAGGCAAAATAAGGTGTAGGCTTGAGTTCGCTAGACTTTCCTTTACGCAATGCAGTAGGGAAGGCACTGATAAACACCTCGCCGATAGCGTGGTGATAATAGCGCTGTGTCCAATGTAATAATTTTAAGTCTTTAGCGGATAGGAGTGGCTCGGTATCTAACAACTGTTCTGCTTGCTTAAGCTTGCTGATGTCAATGTCTGAGCAGCTATTGATGGCAAGCAATATACCTATTTTGCTTTGTTTGCCAAAAGGGACTTTGATGCGTAAGCCAGGTTTGAGTTGCTCAAGTTTACAGTTATCGGGAGGCAGATAATCAAATAAAAAATTTAGCGGGATGGGAATGGCGACACTTAAAATTATTTTTTCTGAGCTATTCACAGACTGCCTTTTTGCTAATGAGAATTCGCTATAAGAACGCTAAGTTGTTATGCTGAAAAGAAAAATAAAGTTACCCACAGAAGTTGTGGATAACTTTGTGTATAAGGTCAGGAAAAGCTAGTGAAAGCCTTGGTTTTATTGCTTGCTTGTTAAATTGTATAAATTTATGTCAGTTGATTTAAGTTGTTTTTAATCAATTGCTTAGCTAAGTCAATGGTTATTTTTTTCGGCTAAGCATCGAGTCATCTTGATGGTTTTGAGCTTAGAAAAAAAGTGTGTGTAAAGTAAAATATTAATAATAAATGAGTTGACATGAAATATCCAAATCCCCCTGCTTTAACTAAAAGCAGGGGGAGGAGCAGCTTACGGAATCATTATGCCGCGAATAGTGAAATATAACATAGCAGCTAATAGTGCAGATAAAGGAACAGTAATAATCCAAGCTGCTGCAATTTTATAAATATGTGAGCGTTTAACTAATTCTTTTTGATAAACTTTTTTCAGGGTTTTTCTTTCCCGTTTAGTAAAGTCGGTTTGGCTATTCTTGGCCTGTTCTTTGAGTTCGGCCAGCATGACTGACTTTTTAGCAACGCTGGCTTTTTTAAAAGCGTTTAAAAAAGCTTCGGTTTTTTTCGGATCTAAGTTTTCGTGATGTGCCTTAATTTCTTCAAGGCGTTTGGCGTCTGTGCGTTTTAAATACTCCCGTAAAAAGCCTACGCCAAAAATGGCGCCAACAGCGATATGGGTTGAGCTAACAGGTAAGCCTAACTGACTGGCAATAATAACCGTGATAGCAGCGGACATAGACACGCAAAAGGCGCGCATTTTATCTAACTCAGTGATTTCGGTGCCAACCGTTTTGATTAATTTTGCACCATACAAAGCAAGCCCAAGCGATAAGCCTAAAGCGCCAATCAGCATAACCCATAGCGGAATAGCGGCTTTTTTAGCGATCTCGCCACTGTGACTTAATGCGTCATTAATAGCAGCTAAGGGGCCAACTGCATTAGCCACATCATTTGCACCATGAGCAAAGCTGAGTAAGGCGGCGGCGAAAATCAGAGGGATAGTAAATAATTTGTTGACGCTTATTTTATTGTTTTCTAAGGAATTAGCGACTTTGTTAATGAAAGGGCGTACGGCAAAATAGATTGCTAAAGCAATGATGAAGGCAACGGAACTTGCTGTTAAAAAATCAACTTTCCAGACTTGTTTCAGACCTTTTAAAATCAGGTAAGTAGAAAAAGACCAAGCCATGATCGCAATCAGTAAAGGGACGACTTTTTGAGCGGCAGAAACCATATCTTCCTGGTAAGTCATGCTGCGTTTTATAAAGTATAAAAAAGCAGCGGCAATGATTCCGCCTAAGACCGGTGAAATAACCCAGCTAGCAGTAATTTCAGCAAATACAGCCCAGTTGGCGATATGCCAGCCACCTGCGGCAATACCGGCGCCTAATACACCACCAACAATAGAGTGTGTGGTTGAAACTGGTGCGCCGAAATAGGTTGCTGTATTGAGCCAGACAGCCGCAGCGAGTAAGGCGGCTAGCATTAACCAGACGAAAGTGTCGGTACTATTAATAAGTGTGGGATCAATAATGCCTTTTTTAATGGTACTGACGACTTCGCCACCAGCAATTAAGGCGCCAGCTGATTCAAAAATCACGGCAATTAGGATCGCGCCAGTTAAACTTAGTGCGTGTGAGCCTACGGCAGGGCCGACGTTATTGGCGACGTCATTGGCGCCGATGTTTAACGCCATGTAACCACCAATCACGGCGGAAACAATCAGGAAAGTCTGGTTAGGCATATGTTCGGTGGTCATACCAATAAACAACATAATACCGACTAAGAAAAGGATTGCGCAGCCAATTCTAAGTAATTCAATGCGCATTGCGGAGCCTTTGTTTTCAATTTGATTAAGGTTTTCTAATTCCATGCCCCCTCCAGGGAATAGCTATTTATTATTTATCTTATAAATTTTAGCGCAATTCAGCTAATTACCTGAGTAGATTTTGAAATATAGCAAAGGAGTTGTATTAAATTTGCAATATCGTGTGTTATCCATTATTTTGTACTGTTAAACTATAAACCAAAGGCTAGGGGTGCTTCATAATTATGAGGCTGAGAGAACACCCTTTGAACCTGAGACCAGCTAATACTGGCGTAGGAAAGCCCTAAAGCTTGTCTGCGTCTTGTTTTTTGAAATTGGAGATACAACATGAGCGCAGTCCCTAAAGATATTACCGCGACCAACGAAGGCGGTGTAAAAATTGACTCTTACCCCGCGTCAGAGAAAGTTTATATCCAGGGTAGCCGTCCTGATATACGCGTACCTATGCGTAAAATCACTTTATCCGATACACCCGTTCATTTTGGTGCTGAAAAGAATCCCCCCTTATTTGTTTATGATACTTCGGGAGTCTATACCGACCCTGATGTTGTCATCGATCTACAAAAAGGCTTGGCAGGTATTCGTGATGCCTGGATTGCAGAGCGTGATGATACCGAAGAATTAGATGGCCCTACTTCTGATTTTGGTAAAGAGCGGCTACATGATCCTGAAACGGCCGAGATGCGTTTTGAGCATATCCGCAAGCCACGTAGAGCTAAAGCCGGCAAAAATGTCTCACAAATGCATTATGCGCGTCAGGGCATTATTACGCCTGAGATGGAATATATTGCGATTCGTGAGAACCAAAATATGTCGGAAATGCGTGATTTATATAAAGGTCAGCATAAAGGTCAGTCTTTTGGGGCTTCTATTCCTGATGAAATTACCCCTGAATTTGTACGCGATGAGGTTGCTAGAGGTCGTGCCATTATTCCCCTGAATATTAATCACCCCGAAGTTGAGCCGATGATTATTGGGCGTAATTTCTTAGTGAAAATTAATGGTAATTTAGGTAATTCAGCGGTTACATCATCAATTGAAGAGGAAGTTGAGAAGATGATGTGGGGCATCCGTTGGGGTGGTGACACCATTATGGATTTATCAACGGGTAAAAATATTCATGAAACACGCGAATGGATTTTGCGTAACTCGCCGGTGCCTATCGGTACAGTGCCTATCTATCAGGCGCTTGAAAAAGTAAATGGTAAGGCAGAAGACCTGACATGGGAAATATTCCGTGATACGTTGATTGAACAAGCCGAGCAAGGGGTGGATTACTTTACTATTCATGCGGGCGTGCGTTTACACCATGTACCGATGACAGCAAAACGTATGACCGGTATCGTCTCGCGTGGAGGATCGATCATGGCAAAATGGTGTTTAGCGCATCATACAGAAAGCTTCTTATATACCCATTTCGAAGATATTTGTGAAATCATGAAAGCCTATGATGTTTCGTTCTCATTAGGTGATGGCTTACGTCCAGGTTCAATTTACGATGCTAATGATGAAGCGCAATTTGCGGAATTAGAGACTTTAGGCGAATTAACTAAAATTGCTTGGAAGCATGATGTACAGGTAATGATTGAAGGTCCAGGTCATGTGCCATTGCATATGATTGAAGTGAACATGACGAAGCAACTTGAAGATTGTCATGAAGCGCCTTTCTATACTTTAGGGCCATTAACGACCGATATTGCCCCAGGTTATGATCATATTACGTCGGCAATTGGTGCCGCGAATATCGGCTGGTACGGTTGTGCGATGTTGTGTTATGTGACGCAAAAAGAGCATTTAGGCTTGCCGAACAAAGAAGATGTGCGTGAAGGTATCGTAACCTATAAAATTGCTGCTCATGCCGCAGATTTAGCCAAAGGACATCCAGGTGCGCAAGCACGTGATAATGCTATGTCGAAAGCGCGCTTTGAATTCCGCTGGGAAGATCAATTTAATATCGCTTTAGACCCAGAAAAAGCCCGTTCATTCCACGATGAAACTTTGCCGAAAGAATCTGCGAAAATTGCTCATTTCTGTTCCATGTGTGGCCCACACTTCTGTTCGATGAAAATCTCGCAGGATGTGCGTGAATATGCCGCTGAAAAAGGCATTAAAGACGCAGAAGAAGCCTTGCAGAAAGGTATGGAGGAAAAATCGCAGCAATTCCTTGATGAGGGTGCTGAGGTTTATCATAAAGTTTAAAGTAGCACGGACTTCAGTCCGCTAATACCAAAACAGCCTGTAAATGAAAGCCCTTTTACTTCGGTCCAAGGGCTTTTTTGTTTTTATAGAAGTGAAAAAATGCTAGAAGTAGATGTAGTGATTATAGGTGCAGGCGCGTCAGGCTTAATGTGCGCTATAGAAGCTGGCAAGCGTAAACGTAGGGTGCTGGTTTTGGAGCATGCTAATAAAGCGGGTAAAAAAATTCTCATGTCCGGAGGCGGGCGTTGTAACTTTACTAATTACACGGTTGAGGCGGAAAACTTCCTGTCTGAAAATGCCCATTTCTGTAAATCAGCGTTAAGCCGTTTTACGCAGTGGGATTTTTTAGCAATGATTCATGCGCATCATATTCCTTATCATGAGCGCGAACATGGGCAGTTATTTTGTAATGAAAGTGCGCGCGATATATTAAATATGCTGCTTGCTGAATGCGCTAAGGTCGGTGTAGAGATACGCTTAGAGACTAATATTAAGCAAATCAGACAAATGGCTGAATCTGGCTTTAGCATTAAAACTGAGCGGCAAACTATTAGTTGTCAATCTTTAGTTGTAGCTACAGGTGGTTTATCTATTCCGAAAATGGGCGCGACACCTTTGGGTTATAAGATTGCCGAGCAATTTGGCATTAATGTCCGAACAACTAGAGCTGGCTTGGTGCCATTTACTTTGCAGCTGGCAGAAAAAGAAAAATTTGCGGCTTTATCAGGTTTAGCGTTACCTTGTACGATAAGTAATGCAAGGCAAAGTTTTACTGAAAATTTATTATTTACGCATCGCGGCTTAAGTGGTCCTGTTGTGTTGCAAATGTCGTCATACTGGCAGGAAGGTGAAATGTTGAGTATTGATTTATTGCCGAATAGTGATTTACAACAAGCGTTGTTCGAGGCGCAAAAAGATAAGATAAAAGTCAAATTAAAAAATTATCTGCCGCAATTTTTTGCTAAGCGATTGATTCCTTTGATTTTAACTAATGATTTATTGGAGTGCTCTTTGCCTGATTTGTCGCATAAACAAATTCAATTTATCGCTGAGCAATTTCATCATTGGCAAGTTAAGCCCAATGGTACCGAAGGATACCGTACTGCCGAAGTGACTTTAGGCGGCGTTGACTGTCATAGTGTGTCATCTAAAACTTTAGAAGCCAAGCAGGTGCCTGGGTTGTATTTTGCCGGAGAAGTATTAGATGTCTCAGGTTGGTTGGGCGGTTATAATTTTCAATGGGCCTGGGCGTCCGGTTGGTGTGCAGGCCAATATGTATGAGGTGTTGTGTGGGTCTTAGTTGTTTGCTTTTTATGGCTTGTTTATGAATCTTGAAGTTTTTTTGTCGCTTTTTACTTTAATGCTGGTTTCTTTGCTGATTTATATTTTAGCGCAGAAAACGAAAGTGCCTTATACCGTTTTGTTGGTGCCTTTAAGTAATACTGAAATGTTCGGTTTTATCTTTAAAGCAAGACACACAAGAAATTAAAATGCTTGATCAGCTGAATAAGAATGAAATTATCACAAGTAAGTTGTACATCATGCTGCGTAAAGAGTTGCTTGATGAATAAATATCAAGCGGAATAAACGCTTTATTATGTAAGTATATGTTTACAAACATATAAAGCAGTGAGTATAATCAGCATGATTTAACTGAAAAGCATTGCATCAGCAGTGCTTTTTTATTTTATAAACCAGAGAAAATATAGTATGCCTGTAATTACCCTGCCTGATGGTTCTAAACGTGAGTTTGATAATGCTGTGACAGTAATGGAGGTCGCGCAGTCTATCGGCACGGGTTTAGCAAAAGCTACTTTGGCTGGTCGGGTGAATGACCAATTAGTTGATGCCAGCACGCTGATTGAGAGTGATGCAGTATTACAAATCATTACTGCAAAAGATCAGGACGGTCTTGAAGTTATTCGCCACTCAGCCGCACATTTATTGGCTCAGGCAGTTAAAAAAGTATTTCCTGAAGCGCAGGTAACGATAGGGCCTGTGATTGATAATGGCTTTTATTATGACTTTTCTTATGAGCGTCCTTTTACACCTGACGATATAAAGAAAATTGAAAAAGAAATGTCGCGTTTAGTCGCGGCTAATTTAGAAATTACACGTTCTGTTGTGTCGCGTGATCAAGCGGTTAAGTTCTTTCGTGATTTAGGTGAGCAATATAAAGCTGAAATTATTGAGTCAATTCCGGCCGATCAAGATCTGTCCTTGTACACGCAAGGCGATTTTACCGATCTTTGTCGCGGCCCGCATGTACCCAATACCAGCAAAATAAAAGCCTTCAAATTAATGAAAATTGCCGGTGCTTATTGGCGCGGTAATTCAGAGAATGAAATGTTGCAGCGTATTTATGGCACAGCATGGCATGATAAAAAAGATTTGGCGGATTATTTATACCGTTTAGAGGAAGCCGAAAAGCGCGATCACAGAAAAATAGGTAAAGCACTGAACTTATTTCATACCCAAGAAGAAGCGCCAGGCATGGTGTTTTGGCATGAAAAAGGCTGGACGGTTTATCAGCAAGTGGAGCAATATATCCGTAATAAATTACGCTCACATGGCTATGGTGAAGTAAAAACACCGCAAGTTGTCGATCGTAGCTTATGGGAAAAATCAGGTCACTGGGATAAGTTCGGTGATATGATTTTTACCACACATTCAGATAATCGTGATTATGCAATTAAACCGATGAACTGCCCATGTCATGTGCAGATTTATAATCAAGGTTTAAAAAGTTATAAAGATTTACCTTTGCGCCTCGCCGAGTTTGGCTCATGTCACCGTAATGAGCCCTCAGGTACTTTGCATGGCTTGATGCGTGTCAGAAACTTTGTCCAAGATGATGCGCATATTTTTTGTGCTGAAAACAGTATTCAGGCAGAAGTTTCCGACTTTATTGATTTATTATTTGAAGTTTATAAAGACTTTGGTTTTGATGAGGTTATTATTAAATTATCTACACGCCCAGAAAAGCGTGTTGGTTCTGATGCTGACTGGGACAAAGCAGAGCAAGCTTTAGAGTTGGCGTTAGATAATAAAGGGCTGGCTTGGGAATTGCAGCCGGGTGAAGGTGCTTTTTATGGCCCTAAAATTGAGTTTTCATTAAAAGACTGTTTAGAGCGCATTTGGCAGTGTGGTACGATTCAAGTCGATTTCTCTATGCCGGGGCGTTTAGATGCTAGTTATATTGCCGAAGATGGCTCTAAACAAATACCTGTTATGTTGCATCGCGCAATATTGGGTTCTTTGGAGCGCTTTATCGGCATTCTTATTGAACAGCATGCCGGGAATTTGCCGCTTTGGTTGGCACCGGAGCAGCTAGTTGTGCTTAATATTGCCAGTCGGCATGACGAATATGCGCAGAAAGTTGTTACTGAATTGCAAAAACAGGGCTTTAGAACAAAAATTGACTTGAGAAATGAGAAGATAGGCTTTAAAATTCGCGAACACTCTATGCAACGAGTGCCATATCTTTTGATTATCGGTGATAAAGAATTAGAGCAGCAAACGCTCACAGTGCGTACGCAGAAAGGCGAAGATTTAGGTAGCTTTTCACTCAATGAATTTACACAGAGATTAAATAACGAAATTGAACAAAAAAAATAAATTAGAAACTGGAGGATCAGAGTATCGCTTCTAAAAAAGATGCAACACGACTAAATGACGCAATTACGGCAAGACGTGTCAGATTAACAGGTTTGTCTGAAGAGCAGGGTGGCATTATGTCACTTATGGACGCAAAGCGTTTAGCGGCTGAAGCAAATATGGATTTGGTAGAGGTTTCACCAAATGCTGATCCTCCGGTTTGTAAAATCATGGACTACGGCAAGTTTATTTTCGAACAGAATAAAAAAACTGCCGTAGCCAAGAAAAAACAAAAGCAAATTCAGGTTAAGGAAATTAAGTTTCGCCCTGGAACAGATATTGGCGATTACAATGTCAAATTGCGCAGCCTGACAAAATTTCTTGACGAAGGTAATAAGACCAAAATAACAGTGCGTTTCCGCGGTCGGGAAATGGCGCACCGAGAGATTGGTATGGACTTGCTAAAGCGTATAGAAAAAGACTTAGAGGAAATAGCACTAGTTGAGCAGTTTCCTAAAATGGAAGGTCGCCAAATGGTCATGGTTTTAGGACCTAAAAAGAAAAAATAACAGCTATAATTAGTTGTTATTCTTATCGATGTATTCGGTAAGTTTCGCTACTGTAGGAATAGTAGCTTACTAATTCAGTCGGGCCCGTGCATTTTGCCTTACTGAGTTCTTATCTCAGGGATGTGATATTTTTAATACTATTGGAGAAAATAAATGCCAAAGATTAAAACCCATCGTGGTGCGGCAAAACGCTTTACGCGTACAGCATCGGGTGCTTTTAAATGTGGTCAGTCTCACCGTCGTCATATTTTGACTAAAAAATCGACTAAGAGAAAAAGACAGTTGCGTAAAGCAGCGACTCTTCATCAATCAGATGTGCGTATGACAGCACGATTGTTACCTTACAGTTAATCTAGGAGAAGAGCATGGCCAGAGTTAAAAGAGGCGTAACAGCCAGAGCAAGACATAAGAAAATTTTAAAGCAAGCAAAAGGATATTACGGCGCGCGTAGCCGTGTTTATCGTGTTGCTAAGCAAGCGGTTATTAAAGCGGGACAATATGCTTATCGTGACCGTAAAGTTAAAAAACGTACTTTCCGTGCTTTATGGATCGTTCGTATCAATGCGGCAGCGCGTTTATGCGATATTTCTTATAGCCGATTGATTAACGGCTTAACAAAAGCAAACGTTGCGATCGACCGTAAAGTATTAGCTGATATCGCAGTGCGCGATATGGAGGCTTTTGCTGCGATTGCAGAAATTGCCAAAGCAAATAGAAGCTCACTTTAAAGAAAGTAGGCATAGTTTGACTATGTAGACTTCTCGATAGCGAAAGGTTTGAAGAAAGGGCTGATAAAGCCCTTTTTTTTGCTATACCTTTCTATCTCTTCCATCTCAATATAAGCGAAAGAGCCGTGTCAGTCACCCTCGAAGAAATTCTTGCGCAAGCATTACAAGAGCTTGCAGCAGCCAGCGATTTATCCGCATTAGATCAGATCCGTGTGCAATATCTGGGTAAAAAAGGTGCTTTCACCTTACAGATGAAGGAACTCGGTAAACTTGACCCAGAGCAAAGACGTGTTGCAGGGCAAGCGATTAATAACGTTAAAGCCGATTTCCAAAACACCTTAGAAGCACGTAGACATACTTTGCAACAAGCAGAGCTTGATATGCGTTTGGCGAGTGAAACGATTGATGTGACTTTGCCAGGGCGAGGGCAGGCAGTTGCAGGATTGCATCCGGTTACGCTCACTTTAAGACGCATTGCAAAAATCTTCTCTAGTGTTGGCTTTAAAGTCGAAGAGGGGCCTGAAATTGAAGATGATTATCACAATTTCGAAGCCTTAAATATTCCTTCGCATCATCCTGCTCGTGCCATGCATGATACCTTTTATTTTGATGCGCATACCTTATTAAGGACCCATACTTCGCCAGTACAAGTGCGCTCTATGGAGACTTATCAGCCGCCATTAAAAGTGATTGCGCCCGGTCGTGTTTATCGCTGCGATTCGGATATTACGCATACCCCTATGTTTCATCAAGTAGAAGGATTTTTAGTTGATGAAAACGTTAGCTTTGCGGATTTAAAAGGTGTTGTTTATGAATTCTTAAGAGCCTTTTTTGAGAAAGATATACAAGTCCGTTTTAGGCCGTCTTATTTTCCTTTTACCGAGCCTTCTGCAGAAGTTGATATTGAATGTGTCATGTGTGATGGCAAAGGGTGTCGCGTTTGTAGTCATACCGGCTGGCTAGAAGTGATGGGTTGCGGCATGATTCATCCTGAAGTTTTTAACGCGGTAAATATCGATACCGAAGCATATACTGGTTTTGCTTTTGGGATGGGCGTAGAGCGACTCGCTATGTTGCGTTATGGCATCAATGATTTACGTTTGTTTTTTGAAAACGATCTTAAATTTCTTGGGCAATTTAATTAAGGAAGGCAGGCATTATGCAATTTAGTGAAGCGTGGTTAAGAGAATTAGTTAATCCTGCCCTTGATACGGCAGCATTAGTAGAACAAATAACAATGGCGGGCTTAGAAGTTGATGCAGTAACGCCTGCGGCAGCTAAATTTAGTGGTGTAGTCATTGGTCAAGTAGTATCAATAACGGCTCACCCTGATGCTGATAAATTAAGAATTTGTCAGGTTGCAGTAGGTGACGCCGAGCCACTACAAATTGTCTGTGGTGCCAGCAATGTGCGCGAAGGGTTGAAAATCCCCGCGGCATTAATCGGTGCGGTATTACCCGGCGATTTCAAGATTAAAAAATCCAAATTACGCGGCGAACTGTCTTTTGGTATGTTGTGTTCTGAAAAAGAATTAGGCATAGCGGACGATGCTAATGGCTTAATGGAATTGGCAGATGATGCGCCCGTAGGCATGGATATACGCGATTATTTAGCATTAAATGATCAGCTGATTGAAGTAGATTTAACACCGAATAGAGCCGATTGTCTAAGCGTTGAAGGTATTGCTCGTGAAGTGGCTTTACTTAATGATATGCCGTTTTCGGTGGCGGAAATCACGCCACTGACTATTGAGCACCAAGAAACCCTAGAAATAAAGATCAGTATGCCTGAAGCGTGTCCGCGTTATTTAGGTCGATTGATTAAAGGAATTGACGCGACAGCAGCAACACCTTTATGGATGCAAGAGCGTTTGCGTCGTTCAGGCTTAAGAAGTTTAGGTCCTGTAGTGGATGTCACTAACTATGTGCTCTTGGAGTTAGGGCAACCTTTGCATGCTTTTGATGCTGCGCAATTGTCGGGTGCTATTGAAGTGCGTATGGCTAAGGCTGATGAGCCGCTTAAGCTATTAAATGAGCAAGAAATTAAAGCCAATACAGAAACTTTAGTGATTGCCGATGCAGAAAAAGTATTGGCTTTAGCGGGTATTATGGGCGGTAGTGAGTCGGCCGTTTCCGGCACAACAACAGATATATTCCTAGAATGTGCCTTTTTCTCACCAAGCTTTATGATGGGAAAATCACGTCATTATGGTTTACACACGGATTCATCGCACCGTTTTGAGCGAGGTGTCGATGCTAATTTACAAGCGCGAGCCATAGAGCGAGCGACACAATTAATCGTAGAGATTGCTGGAGGCCTTGTTGGACCGGTAACGGAAGTGGTTGCGCAGGCTCAATTACCAGTGCGTGCAGCGATTACTTTGCGGGAAAAGCGTATTAAGCGTATTTTGGGTATCGATTTAGATGCCCTTATTGTTGAAGGTATTTTACAGCGCTTAGGTATGTCAGTCACTAAAGATACAGAAGGCTGGCAAGTGACGGCGCCAGGTTTTCGCTTTGATATCGCCATAGAAGCGGATTTAATTGAAGAGTTAGGTCGTGTATACGGTTATAACAATTTACCGCAAAGCAGTTTGTTAATGCGTTCTGCATTAAGCCAAGCGCCTGAAGCAATTTTAGATATAGATCAGCTGAAAGATGTCTTAGTTGCGCGCGATTATCAAGAAGCCATTACCTACAGCTTTGTTGCAGAAGAATTACAAAAATCAATCGTACCTGATGATAAATATATAAAGCTACAAAATCCAATTTCAGCAGAGCTTGCAGTGATGCGCACCACGCTCTGGTGTGGATTGCTTCAAGCGGCCGTTTATAATACTAAGCGGCAACAAGGCCGAGTACGTTTATTTGAAGCAGGTCAGCGTTTTTTAGGAACCGATGCCGCGCAACAAGAAAAAATGTTGGCAGGTGTTGCTTTAGGTTCAGTAAACCCAGAGCAATGGGGCGAAAAAACACGTAAAGTTGATTTTTATGATGTCAAAGCTGATGTCGAAAGTTTATGTGCTTTGACTGGGCGTGAAGTGCAATTTGTTGCTGGTCAACATGCAGCATTGCATCCGGGACAAAGCGCAGAAATTAAAACTTTAGAGGGGCAATCTTTAGGCTGGGTTGGCATGTTACATCCAACACTAGAAAAACAATTGGGCTTTGACGGTAATGTGTTCTTATTTGAGTTATCGCAAAACGTATTGTTGGGTCGTAAAGTGCCAGTTTTTAATGGCTTATCGAAATTTCCATCAGTACGCCGTGATTTAGCTTTGTTAGTTGCCGAAGAGGTTTCTTTTCAAGCGATTAAGCAGTGTATTGAAAACTGCAACGAAGACCTAATCAAAGCAATTAATGTGTTTGATATTTATCGTGGACAAGGCGTAGAGCAAGGCTATAAAAGTGTGGCTTTGGCATTAACCATGCAAGATAACACACAAACACTCACAGATTCAGAAATTGATGCTATAGTAAACAAAGTGTTAGGCGCTTTATCTAATAACATTAGTGCAAAATTGAGAGACTAGAATAAATGGCAGTGACAAAAGCAGATTTCGCAGAAAGATTATTTGATGAATTAGGATTAAATAAGCGCGAAGCAAAAGAGATGGTGGAACTTTTTTTTGAAGAAATTAAAGCGGCGCTAGAAACAGGAGAGCAGGTTAAAGTATCAGGATTTGGTAAGTTTGAATTAAGAGATAAAAGCAGTCGCCCTGGAAGAAACCCAAAGACCGGTGAGGAAATTCCTATTTCCGCGCGTAGGGTGGTCACCTTTCGAACAGGCCAGAAGTTAAAAACACGAGTAGAAGCTTATGCTGGAACCGAGTAATAATAACGAATTACCTACAATCCCTGCAAAACGCTATTTTGCCATAGGTGAAGTCAGCGAATTATGCGGGGTAAAGCCTCATGTATTAAGATACTGGGAGCAAGAATTTGAACAATTAGAGCCTGTCAAGCGGCGCGGTAATAGGCGTTATTACCAACGTAATGACGTTATGCTAATTCGTCAAATTAGAGCTTTATTATATGAGCAAGGTTATACCATTGGTGGCGCTAGAGCACATTTACTAAGCGATAATGCTAAAGACGATTCTGCCCGCACTAAGCAAGTGATTCATCAAATGATTGGTGAGTTAGAGGATATTTTAGAAATCCTCAAATAAACATTGAAAAGTCGCTTAGTTGCTTTATACTTAGGGGCTTAATGATTTGTTGAGTTATGCTCGATGAGTCATTCATGTTTAAAAAGTTCAAATCGTCGGGACGTAGCGCAGTTTGGTAGCGCACCACGCTGGGGGTGTGGGGGTCGCAGGTTCAAATCCTGTCGTCCCGACCAATTGAATCAAGGGTTTACATGCAAATGTAAACCTTTTTTTATGCCTCAAATTTCTCTAAGGAATGGGGCTTTAATAATTCCCTGAAATGTAACCTGTATGAAGCTTGCGCAATAGAGGAGGTTTGCTGTCTGATTTCCGTATTCCACTGTGTTGCATGCGGGCTACGAAAGCTTATTTTATTTTTGTGATTTATTTGTCCAGCTGTATAAAATTAATAGTAGTGATTGTAGTTAAAAACGCGCTAAAGCTAGGCCCTTGGATGGTTTTAGAGTATCGCAATAGCTAAAACTATTTATAGGCGTGGATATTTATTCTTAATCAATCTTCCTTGCTGGTTTAAACCAGTAAGGAAGATTGATTAAATAGAGGTGGGCGTTTTTTATGGCTTGCAAAAAGTGCTGAACGAGCCAGCACTTGATGTTTTTTACTTAGCAGGCGCTGCGCTACGCGAGCGTGAACGTGAACGATTTCGGCTGCTAGGACTATTGCCTTGTTTGTTGGTCCCTGAGCGCTGTCCATCGCGGTGTTCCACTTTTGGTTTTTTTGGTTTTTTAGCTTTGAATGGGCGCGTATCTAAGCGTGATTCGGGTAAGCTATGTACAGGATCAAAGCCTTCAATAATCTCACGTGTCAGTAACTGCTGAATGAGACGTTCAATATCAGATAATTGCTCAAATTCATCGGCGCTAACTAATGATACCGCTTGCCCCGATGCGCCAGCACGACCGGTACGACCGATGCGATGTACATAATCTTCTGGAACATTGGGTAAGTCAAAATTAACCACTTGGGGGAGTTGATCAATATCCAGTCCGCGCGCAGCAATATCGGTCGCGACTAAAATGCGTATTGTGCCAGCTTTAAAATCAGCTAAGGCTCTGGTGCGTGCGCCTTGGCTTTTATTGCCATGAATGGCTGCTGATTGAATGCCTTCTGTTTCTAAGTGGCTGGCGAGTTGGTTGGCGCCGCGCTTAGTACGAGTGAATACCAGCGCTTGTTGCCAGTTATTTTCATTGATTAATTTTGTCAGTAAGGGGGCTTTTTGTTTTTTATCAACCGGACAAATCCATTGTTTTACCGTTTCCGCTGTGGTGTTGCGTGGGCTAACCGACATTTCTACAGGATTATCCACGATGCCTTTGGCTAGCTGACGGATCTCATCTGAGAAAGTGGCGGAGAATAGTAGGTTCTGTCGTTTTTTAGGTAATAAGGCTAATATTTTACGAATATCGTTGATAAAGCCCATATCTAGCATGCGATCAGCTTCATCTAAAACTAGAATTTCTAGCTGTGAAAATTTAACGGCATTTTGGTTGTATAAATCTAATAGTCGCCCAGGCGTTGCCACTAGAATATCCACGCCTTGACGTAGACGCATCATTTGTGGATTGATTTTTACGCCACCAAAAACAACGGTAGACTTTAGGGGTAAATTTTTACCATAGTTGGTGATGCTTTCTTCAACTTGAGCCGCTAGTTCGCGCGTTGGTGTTAAAACTAAGCAGCGTACTTGATTTGCTGGCGCGCGCTGACCTTTAGAGAGTAGTTCTAATAAAGGTAATGTAAACCCCGCTGTTTTTCCCGTGCCGGTTTGCGCGGCTGCCATAACATCTCTACCTTCGAGAATAGCTGGAATGGCTTGGGTTTGTATAGGGGTGGGTGTGTCATAACCTTGTGCGATTACCGCTTCAAGAATAGGGGGGGATAGGCCTAGGGAGGCAAAACTCATAGATTTTCTCTTTTAAATTGGGATTACTTTTGGCGATAGGAGGGCAATGATGTCCGAAAAGCGGGCATGATGATTGTTCACTTTCTTGGTGCCGATGGCTAGTCTACAGGATGTTAAGGGTGGGTATGAAATAAATTGCTACATTTGCTGTAAATATTCACAGGCTCTTTATTTGCGGGAGAGGGTTAATCGTCTTTGCGTAGGAGCGGCTTCTAGCTGCGAAAAATCATGTAGCACTGCTTTTCGCGGCTAGAAGCCGCTCCTACAGGCGGTTATCGCTGTCCGCAACCAAAAATGCTGGCTTATGTTTGATAGTGGCTTTAGGAGGCTTGATGTGTTTAGTTGTGGTCGCTGGCAATGGCGCGGTTTTTATTGCGTATCCATTCGCTCCATGAGCCGGCATAGAGTTTAGAGCCTGTTAATCCGGCTATTTCCATAGCCAATAAGTTATGACAAGCGGTGACGCCTGAACCACACATATGTATGACTTGTGTTGCCGGTGTCGTGCCTATTAATGCGCGAAATTGTTGTTGTAATTCAGCCGCTGGCAAAAACCGCCCTTGAGCGTCTAAATTTAATGAAAAAGGTCGGTTTAGCGCTTTGGGAATATGTCCGGCAACAGGATCTAAAGGTTCGACTTTACCTTGAAAGCGTTCGGCAGCACGGGCATCAATTAATTTAATGCTATTTTTTGCTAATGCTTGTTCTAGTGTTTGAGCATTGACTAACATTGCGCCGTTTATATTCGGGCGATAGCTAGTTGGCGTTGGTTTAGCTAGGTGGGTCGTTATTGGCCGCCCTTGTTTTTGCCAACAAGCTAAGCCGCCATCTAAAACGGCCACGTTTTCATGACCTAAATAACGCAATAACCACCAGAAACGCCCCGCAATGGCTCCACTAGCATCATCATAAATAACAATTTGGCTACTATTGCTAACGCCCCATGCACCTAATTTATGTATCAATGTATTGAGGTCAGGTAAAGGGTGGCGGCCAGTGAATGAGGTAATAACAGAGGATAGGTCGCGATCTAAATGAGCGTATCGGGCATTAGCAATATGACCGTGACGATAGGCCGTTGCTCCGGCTTGAGTATCGGCTAAATTAAAGCGTGCATCAAAAATAAACCAGTTACTTTGATGAAGATTATTAACTAAATCTTCGGGAGAGATGAGCGTAGTAAATGACATAGTTAGACCGTTAAAATGATTTTGCCGATATGTTGGCTGGATTCCATTAATGCGTGTGCTTGTTCGGCTGCTGCTAGTGGAAAGGTTTGCTGAATGATAGGTTTTATTTGCCCCGTTGCCAATAAAGGCCAGACATTTTTTTGTAATTGTTGGGCGATGGCGGCTTTAAATTCGGTGTTACGAGCACGTAAAGTCGAGCCTGTAATGCTTAAGCGCTTAAGCATTATGGGTAAGAGACTAATGTCTGCTTTGATACCCTTTTGTAAGGCTATATGAACCAAGCGACCGTCATAGTCTAGGCATTTTATATTGTGTGGCAAATAATCACCGCCAAGCATATCTAAAATGACATTCACACCGTTGCCATTAGTATAGTCCTTGACTGCTTGAACAAAATCTTGTGAGCGGTAATTGATTGCTAAATCAGCGCCTAGTTCTGTGCAGAACTGACATTTCTCATTGCTACCCGCTGTAATAATCACCTGAGCACCAAAAGTTTTTGCAAGTTGTATGGCGGTAGTGCCAATGCCGCTACTACCGCCATGGATTAACACGGTTTCCTTGGCTTTTAGTTGGGCGCGATCAAAAAGATTACTCCAGACGGTGAAATAGGTTTCGGGCAACGCGGCGGCTTGAATAAAGCTTAACCCTGTTGGGATAGGTAAACATAGTTGTCTGGCAGCCGTACAATATTCGGCATAGCCTCCACCCGTGACCAAAGCGCAGACTTTATCGCCGATATTTAAATGCGATGAGGTATCGCCCAAATCAACAATAACGCCAGCCACTTCTAAACCTAAAATAGCCGAAGTTCCTTCGGGCGGCGGATAAAGTCCTTGCCGTTGCATAATATCAGGTCGATTGACGCCGGCCGCATGAATTTTGATTAATACTTCGCCAGCCTTAGGGGAAGGTATCGGTCGGGTGACACTATGGAGTGCGGTATTGATGGTATCTATAGCCAGCATATTTTTCATCAGTGCAATATTAATAGTAAGCAAGTCAGTCTAGTTTATGGGTTAATAGTAACTTATCAAATAAATCCGCCTGAAAAATAGGATAATAGTGATTATGTATTGATTGAAGTCATTGCTTTGCAAGTATAGTCATACAGCTTACATATTTTCAGCACTCATATAGGAACGTCGTTTTGAGCCAAAGCCCTTTTTCAACACTTAAATTAAATCCCGATTTACTCACCAATTTGTCAACCTTGGGTTATGAGACGATGACCCCTATCCAAGCGCAAAGTTTACCGCATATTTTGGCAGGTATCGATGTGATTGCCCAAGGAAAAACCGGCTCAGGAAAAACGGCGGCATTCGGTCTGGGTTTATTGGAGAACCTGAATGTTAAACGTTTTCGCGTACAAACTTTGGTGCTTTGCCCGACCCGAGAACTCGCGGATCAGGTGGCAACAGAGATTCGACGATTAGCGCGTGGCATTCATAATATTAAAGTATTAACCTTATGTGGTGGTGTGCCATTTGGTCCGCAAGTGGGTTCACTCGAACATGGTGCGCATATAATCGTTGGTACGCCAGGGCGGGTTGATGAGCATTTACGTAAAGGGACTTTGCATCTTGATGAGCTGAATACTTTTGTTTTGGATGAGGCGGATCGTATGCTGGAAATGGGCTTTCAGGAAGCGGTTGAAGAGATTGCCGACTTAATGCCTAAGCAACGTCAAACGCTATTATTTAGTGCTACGTTTCCAGAAGAAATAAAGGCGATTGCACAGCGTATTATGCTTAAACCAGTGATGGTGAAAGTGGAGTTTAAACACGATGAGCTGAGTATTAAACAGCATTTTTACAAGGTTGATGATAATGAGCAACGCGTCACCGCACTGCGCTTATTGCTGTTAATGCACCGACCAGAATCGACCGTTATCTTTTGTAATACTAAGAAAGAAGCGCAGGAAGTGGCTAATGAATTACATGATTTTGGTTTTAGTGTGCTGGCTTTACATGGTGATTTGGATCAAAAAGACCGAGATCAAACGCTAGTCAGATTTTCTAATAAAAGTGTCTCTATCTTAGTTGCCACTGATGTGGCAGCGCGTGGTTTAGATATTGATTCTTTGGATGCGGTGATTAATTATCATATTGCGCGTGACCCTGAAATACATCTACACCGTATTGGCCGTACAGGAAGGGCGGGCAGTAAAGGCATTGCTTGTTCTCTAATTAGCGATAAAGAAAGTCATAAAGTCATTACTTTAGGTAATTATTTAGATCGAGCAATAGAAGGAGAGCCTTTACCCTCGATTAATTTTTTAGATAAGCCAGTGTTTGAGCCAGAAATGGCAACGTTACAAATTGAAGGTGGCAAAAAGCAAAAAGTGCGTCCTGGTGATATTTTGGGCGCATTAACTGGCGATAACGGTATTGCGGGTAATCAAGTGGGTAAAATCAATGTTTTTGATAACTGGGCTTATGTCGCAGTGAAGCGTGAGGTTACGCAAGTCGCACTGAAAAAATTAGGCCAAGGCCAGTTAAAAGGGCGTTCATTTCGGATTCGCTTGATTCGCGATTAGTTTTTTAGATTACCTTTGTAACAACAAGGCAGAAGCCGCATACGCATGTGGGCTCTGCCTTGTTTGTTATTTACTTGTAAATAAGATTAAACTATAGCCGTTACTAACCAACCTAGTACAAGTCTATGTCTGATCTTAAACGCACACCTTTATACGATCTTCATCTCGCGCTCAATGCCAAGATGGTGTCTTTCGCGGGCTATCACATGCCCATTCAATACCCTGCGGGGATTATTAAAGAGCATTTACATTGCCGTTCTCTCGCTGGTTTATTTGATATTTCTCATATGGGACAATGCCTAGTGAGCGGTGATAATATTGTTGCGCAACTCGATAAACTGGTGCCGAGTGATATTATAAATTTGTCCACAGGAGAGCAACGTTATACTGTTTTAACGAATCCTGCTGGCGGCATTATTGATGACCTTATCATTAGTCGTTTAGATGATAGTTTTATGCTGGTCTTTAACGCGGCTTGTAAGGAAAAAGTCCTCACTTATTTGCAACGTAATTTACAGTGCCATTTTCAGATATTATCAGAGCACGCTTTATTGGCACTGCAAGGTCCTAGCGCAAAAGAGGTAATGGCTGAGCTGTCTGTACAGGCTTGTGATCTAAGCTTTATGCAAGTGCTGCAAACGGATATTAATGGCATGCAATGTATGATCAGTCGTAGCGGTTACACGGGCGAGGATGGCTTTGAAATTTCTATTGCAAAGCAGTATGCACAATTATTAGCCGAGTTGATTTTATCTTTTGCGCAAGTACAGCCCATAGGTCTGGGCGCTAGAGACACCTTGCGCTTGGAAGCAGGATTGAGTCTTTATGGACAGGAGCTTAATGAGGCTATTAGTCCTGTGGAAGCGGGCTTGAGTTGGCTGATTGATAAAAATAAAACAGGCTTTCCTGGTGCTGATGTCATTGGTCAGCAATTACAACAAGGCGCAGCGCGCAAGCGAGTTGGCTTATTGGTTGAGGGGAAAATTCCTGTCCGAGATCATGGTCAGGTCTATACAGGAAATGATGTTTTAGTCGGCACTATTACTAGCGGTAGTTTTTCTCCTAGCTTGAATCAACCCATTGCCTTGGCTTTAATCGATGCGCCGTGTTTGGATAAAACACTCTACGCACAAATCAGGGATAAGAAAATCGTACTACAAGTGACCTCACTTCCTTTTGTGGCACATCAATATTATAGGGGCTAATTATGGCTGACTCTCGTCCTGGCTTAGATACATTAGAAATGCGTGGTAATTTTATTCAGCGCCATATTGGTTGCAACCCAGAGCAAACTGCGGCGATGCTGGCTGAGTTGGGTTTGCATGCGTTGGAGGATTTAATCGGACTAGCGATTCCGAGTAATATTCTTAATGAAGAACCCTTAAAGCTGACCGATACCATGCGTGAACGCGCGGTTATTAAGTATTTGCGTAAAATGCGCAGCCGCAATAAAGTGTTTACTTCATTAATTGGCATGGGCTATTACGATACCGTGATGCCCGCAGTGATTAAGCGGAATGTCTTGGAAAATCCTAGCTGGTACACGGCTTATACGCCTTATCAGGCAGAAGTCAGTCAAGGACGATTAGAGGCATTGCTTAATTTTCAGCAAATGATTACGGATTTAACGGGGATGGAAATCGCTAATGCCTCTTTACTCGATGAAGCAACCGCTGCTGCTGAAGCGATGGCCATGGCTAAGCGTTTAGCAAAAAGTACATCAAATTGCGTATTTATTGACCAAGGATGCCATCCACAAACCATTGCGGTTATGCAAACACGCGCTGAATCCTTGGGCTTTGAAGTTGTTGTCGGCAATGCGTTTCAGCAATTAGCGCAATATGAGTTTTTTTCCGTGCTGGTGCAATATCCGACGACTACTGGTGAAATTAATGATTTAACGGATGTTGTTGCTCTTGCCCATAGCAAATCGGCCTTGGTAACTGTCGCGGCTGATTTGCTGAGTTTGGTTTTACTCAAACCGCCTGCGGTTTATGATGTAGATATTGTCGTCGGCAGTGCGCAACGCTTTGGTGTGCCTATGGGTTATGGTGGACCGCATGCTGCATTTTTCGCCACTAAAGAGGTTTATAAGCGCGCTATGCCTGGGCGCATTATTGGGGTTTCTCAAGATGCTCATGGGCAGCTTGCTTTACGTATGGCATTGCAAACACGTGAACAACATATTCGCCGCGATAAAGCGACCAGTAATATTTGTACAGCGCAGGTTTTATTGGCTGTTATTGCCAGTTTTTATGCGATTTATCATGGCCCGAAAGACTTGCGTTTAATGGCTAGCCGGGTGCATCGCTATGCGCAAATATTGGCTAAAGGTATAGAGCAAATTGGCTATAACATTGTTACTCAGCAGTATTTTGATACTTTTGTCGTTTATACACCGGGAAAGGCGAAGCGTATTGCCAGTAAAGCGCAAGAAGCGGAGATTAATTTGCGCATTCTTGATGCTGATCATATTGGTATTTCGCTGGATGAAACCACGAATCGAGATTTGATTCGGGCGGTTTGGCGTATTTTTTCTACGGCTACAGATGATCAGCCGGATATTAATGCCTTGGATAAGGTGGTTGTTGAGTGTATTCCTGATGTTTTATTACGCCAAGATGCTATTTTGCAGCATCCGGTATTTCATAAATATCATTCTGAAACAGAAATGATGCGCTATATGCGTAAACTGGCCAGAAAGGATATTGCTTTGGATCGCAGCATGATTCCGCTCGGTTCTTGTACTATGAAACTAAATGCGGCCACTGAAATGCAGGCGATTTCCGCGCCTGAGTTTAATGGTTTGCACCCTTTTGTGCCGCTTTACCAAACGCTAGGTTATCAGCAATTATTTGAAGAGTTGGAGGCTATGCTTTGTGACTTGACCGGCTTTGATGCCTTTTCTTTTCAGCCTAATGCCGGCTCACAAGGCGAGTATACTGGGCTATTAGTGATTCGCAAATATCATCAAGTGCGTGGCCAAGCGCAGCGTAATATTTGTTTGATTCCAGAGTCCGCGCATGGCACTAATCCGGCAAGTGCTGTTATGGCTGGCTTGCAGGTCGTGGTTTTGGCGTGTGACGCAAATGGCAATGTCAGCGTAGAAGATTTACAGCAAAAAGCGCTGCAATATCAGGATACGCTGGCGGCAATGATTACTTATCCTTCTACGCATGGGGTATTTGAAGCGTCATTTCGAGAGATTTGTGGCATTATTCATCAGTATGGTGGGCAGGTGTATTTAGATGGCGCTAATTTTAATGCGCTAGTGGGTTTAAGTCGGCCAGGAAAAATCGGTGCGGATGTCGCGCATTTGAATTTGCATAAGACTTTTTGTATTCCTCATGGGGGTGGCGGGCCAGGTGTGGGGCCGATTGGTGTGGTAAATCATTTGGCGGCTTATCTGCCTGATCATCCGGTGGTGCAAGGGGTAAACCCACATAAAACTGAGCACGGCACAGTGGGCACGGTATCGGCAGCGCCGTGGGGTTCGGCCAGTATTCTGACGATTTCATGGGCTTATATTGCTATGATGGGTGCGGTTGGTTTGAAAAAAGCCACTTTGCATGCGATTTTAAATGCCAATTACATTGCTCAGCGCTTGGCGCCTCATTATCCTATTTTGTATAGCGGTAAAAATGGCTATGTGGCTCATGAGTGTATTATTGATTGCCGAGCCTTTAAAAAGACCTGCAATATTAGTGTGGATGATATTGCTAAGCGTTTAATTGATTATGGTTTTCATGCGCCAACGGTCTCGTTCCCTGTGCCAGATACGTTAATGATTGGGTAGTGGGTTAAATCTGTAATCATGTGTAAATATTGAGTCCAAATTCG
>JACUUF010000404.1 GCA_014859465.1 Methyloprofundus sp. | reverse complement strand
GTGAAAATGCGTCAGTCGCCCTTCATCAGAGATTACAGGCTCTTCCTTGTCGAGTAATTTTAGTCGGTAAATCTTCATTAACGCATAACTCAGATCCATTTTGTCCTGGTAACTTAAACTCATAGTTCTATCCACTGGCTACAGGTAAGTGACGACCAAAGTGGTGGATCACAACCTGATTTTTGGTTTCATCAAAATGGTAATGAACGCGAAGACAGCGCTTCGGGTCTCGCGAATCACCTAGAGTCAAGTGTTTTCCTATGTCGATTTTTTTACCGTCATAATCTCTATAGTAAACACTTGGAAATTTACCCTTGGTTTTTATTGATGAATCACCACGGTATTCAATACCGTGATGTTGAGCAATCTGGATGGCCTGTTCGAGGGATGCGCCATGCGCCCATACTTCATAAAACTCGTGCATCATAATGCACAAACATTTTTCGGCTCGTTCATAATCGTTATAAGGTGATTCTTGGGCTGATTTTAATGCCTTTGAGGTAAGGGTAAGTTTTCCCTGGCTGTTATCTACAGCGTTTTGCAGGACTTTAGTTAGATCAATGTCTGGGTTTAGAACATGAGCTGAATTTTTTTTTGATACAAATAGCACTTCCTCAATCGTGTAGAGAGCATTAAGCTCATCGACAGCGATGATTTTATTGTTCACTCTAATTTCATCGACCTGCTCAATATCTGCACGAATGGCTTCTTGAATCATTTTTCCTACAACACTATGCAGGCCTAATGTGTGTGTTATAGCATTGATGACGCCATTAATATCGGCTTGCGTAAATTCTAAACCACTGATTTTTGCCAAGACCGGTATGACTTTTTCTTTGTCTTTTGGCCCCATGACTTTCCGGTCAAGCCAGTTTTTAATGGTCTGATTGTGGTAGTTGAGATTTTCACTTTTGAGTTTTTTCTGCAGTTCATCAAGAGATTTATACTTTCTGTAAGCAGAATCCAGATAGTCAAACCATCGCTGGGCTAATGCTTCATATAGTTGATATTCATGAGAATCTTCGATAATGAAATCCACCAGGCTGTCAAAGAGAGAAAATTCCTGATGTTTATCATCAAGCAAAACAACAAGCCTTCCCCCTTCTTGGATATCACCTGCGTGAATGCGTTCGATCTTCACTTCGTTATTATTATGCCCAACAATCTCGATGACATCGGATTGATCAAAACGATACTGACAGCCTTTATCAGTGGTTAAGATCACCTCACCGGGTGACAGGAAATCTTCTTTAAAACTTTCGTCAACTTTTTCATGAATATCATTAAACAAATCAGTCAGCTTTAACGGATCTGATGCTATTTCAAGTTGAACGTACCTAGCGATACAATATTCGCCAGAACATTCGCCCCAAGTTTGATATTCTTTGTGTATATCGTCTAACAGCTGTTCATTGTGGATAATATCGTCATTGAGCAACCACCAGTTCAGCTTTTGAGAGTCCTCATTTTTAAATATTCTGAAAAATTCGTTGATGTTTTGTTTATGCCAATGACTTTCTCCAGAATAACTCAGCAAGTAGACTGTTTTGGCTAAAAACAGACTCCAATAATCCTCTTTCCAGATTTTTCCAACAATTACCGCCTGATCAAACTCATTCTGAATTTTGTAGCGATCCCTGTAACTCTTTAAGCCAAGCACCTGAATTTGATTGCTGCTAATGGCTTTGACATACTCACTAGCCAGCCAGCTTCGGATATTATCGGCATCGCTAAGACTACTGACGCAAATTAAGCCTTTTTCATTTTTTGTT
>JACUUF010000403.1 GCA_014859465.1 Methyloprofundus sp. | reverse complement strand
CTGCATATTCGCAGCCATCATGAACACCCATTATTAAGCATCGTGAACACTGATTCTTATCGAACGTGAACACCTAATCGCATCTGATCGTGAACACTTTTTGTGTAACTTGCGAATGGGTGTTCACGATCAATAATTGCCTTATTGACGCATTGATTTTTTGAAACTGCTAGCCTCCTTATTCATTAAAAATAAGAGATGGTTATGCCAACACCGAGAATTTCAATGCGAAAATTACGTGAAGTCTGTCGACTTCGATTTCATGCTCAACTGAGCCTGCGTCAAATCAGTCATAGCACTCAAGTGAGTTTGGGCGCTATTCAAAAAATTGTGGCTACCGTTACTCAACAAGGCTTGGATTGGCCGGCTATTCAAGCGTTAGATGATACCCAATTGTCTACACTTATTTATCCTAAGCCCGCTGAATCTAATGCTTCTACCCAAAAGGCATTGCCAGATTGGGCTGAAGTTCATCGTGAAGTAAAACCCAAAGGCATGACGCTGCAATTGCTCTGGCAGGAGTATGCACAGCAATACCCGACGCGCTGCTTTAGCTACTCCCAATATTGCCGGCTGTATCGCGAGTGGTTAAAAAAGCAAAAGCGCTCGATGCGCCAGACGCACAAAGCGGGCGAAAAGCTCTTTGTCGATTATGCCGGCCAGACGGTGCCTATTGTCAGTCATGTCACCGGCGAGATGCGTACCGCCCAAATCTTTGTCGCGGTCTTAGGGGCTTCCAACTATACTTTTTGCGAAGCCACCTGGAGCCAAAAACTGGCGGACTGGATCAATAGTCATGTGCGCGCATTCGAGTATCTACAAGGCGTGCCTGAGATCGTGGTGCCGGATAACTTAAAAAGCGGCGTGACCAACGCCTGTCGTTATGATCCTGATATTAATCCTTCTTATCAGCAACTCGCCGCACACTATGGCGTTACACTGATACCCGCCAGACCGTTAAAGCCTAAAGATAAAGCGAAAGCGGAAGTCGGTGTGCAAATTATCGAACGCTGGATTTTAGCGCGCTTACGCCATCACACCTTCTTTTCTTTAGCGGAGCTTAATCACTGCATTAAAGTGCTATTGGAAGAGGTCAACAATAAACCCTTTAAGCAACTGCCAGGCACTCGCAGCTCTTGGTTTGCATCGCTGGATAAGCCCGCACTTAATCCGTTACCTAAGCATGCCTATCAATACACCGAGATCAAAACCGTTAAAGTGAATATTGATTACCATGTGCAATATGACAGCCATATTTACTCCGTTCCGCATCAACTGGTCGGCGAGAAAATTGAGCTGCATGCCAAAGAAAATCTGATCGAACTGTACTTCCATCATAAGCGCATGGCCAGTCATGCTCGAAAATACTATCCAGGCACCACAACCGCAGCCGAGCACATGCCTATCCAACATGAAAAGCACCATCAATGGAGTGGTGAACGCTTAATGAACTGGGCGCAGGATATGGGGGATGAGGTGCTGATTTGGGTGCAAACGCTATTGCAACAAAAACAGCATGAAGAGCAAGCGTATCGTGTTTGTCTGGGCTTATTAAACCTCTCCCGCAGCTACCCCACAGAGCGGGTCAATAAAGCCTGCGCCATCGCTAATCAAAACCAGCTCTATCGACTGAAACAGATCAAGGAGATTCTGCGTGGCAATCAAGACGTATTGTTAACCAAGGAGCTGAAGACGCAAACCGTGATGTCTCAAGACCACGAGAATATTCGCGGGCCGGCAAGCTTTCACTAAGCAGCAGCTTGTTTAAAAAACTAATCGTTAAAG
>JACUUF010000017.1 GCA_014859465.1 Methyloprofundus sp. | reverse complement strand
TGATGGTGATGTAGGTTCGGTTTTAACCGAACGTGGGCGGCAAGTGCTACTTTCGATTAGATAGTTCCCACGGTCGCCTTGGGAATGTGGCAACGAGGCAATAACGTATGAAAATTTTTTTAACAGGTGCAACAGGCTTTGTGGGTTCGGCTTTGTTGAGTCGGTTTATTACTGATGGTGATGAGGTTACGGCTTTGGTGCGTAATCAAGCCATTGTGTTGCCTGATGGGGTTAAGCGAGTCGTTGGCGATTTGTCCAGATTGTCACGTTCTGACGAGCTCGCAATGATAGACAAAGAGATGTTCGCGCTGGCTGAGATTGATGTGGTGATCCATACGGCGGCACGTGTTCATATTATGGATGATTCAGCAACCGATCCACTGACTGAATTTAGAAAGGTCAATACAGCGGGGACCTTAAATTTAGCTAAACACGCGGCTGATGCTGGCGTTCAACGTTTTATCTTTATTAGTTCTATTAAGGTTAATGGCGAAATGACTAGGTCTGGTCAGCCATTTACGCCTGATGATGATTTTATTCCAACAGATCCTTATGGTTTGTCTAAATATGAAGCAGAGCAAGGTTTATTGGCTTTAGCTAAAGAAACGGGGATGGAAGTGGTGATTATTCGTCCACCACTCGTTTATGGTGCGGACGCACCTGGTAACTTTGGTAACTTGTTGAAGTGGGTTAATCGAGGCGTGCCTTTGCCATTGGGCGCAATTGATAATCAACGATCTCTTGTTGCTTTGGATAATCTAGTCGATTTTATTCTTGATTGCATTGATCACCCGAAAGCGGCTAATGAGGTGTTTTTGATTTCTGACGGTGAAGATGTCTCGACCACGACATTATTACAAAAAGTAGCGAAGGCTTTTGGCAACAAGCCAAGGCTCATTCCTGTGCCAGTTGGCTTGATGACATTTGCCGCCAAGTTGATCGGCAAGGGTGATGTGGCTAATCGTTTGTTTGGCAACTTGCAAGTGGATAGTTCTAAGGCACGTCAGTTGTTGGGTTGGCAGCCAGTGGTGACGATCGATGAGCAGTTGGCGAAGATGGTTGCGGTGAGTGCTAAAAGTATTGTCGGACTCAAGTCCGACCTACGGTGATGGTGATGTGGGTTCGGTTTTGCTGCTTTAATTCTTGTTTGATTTTGAAAAAGACACTATACTCGTTTTAACAATGTTATTACATTGAAGGTGTGTAAAAAATGCAAACAATACTCAGAAAAATAGGTAATTCGCGAGGCATCATTATTCCATCAGCGATCATTGAACAGCTGCATATAGAAAATGAGGTCGAAATGACGGTCCAAGATGGTGTCTTGGTTCTCAAACCATCCAATACGCTTAGAAAGGGTTGGTTCAAAAATTATGATCATACAAAAGATGTAGAACCGCTATCAGAGATGAAAGCGTTAGATAGTGAACAAGAAGACTGGGAATGGTAAATCGGAGCGACGTTTACTGGGTTGAGCTTGATCCAACTGTAGGCAGTGAAATCAAAAAAACGCGACCCTGTTTAATCATTTCACCAGATGATATGAATAGCGCTCTACCGCGCGTTATTATTGCACCGATTACATCGAAAGGTCAGCCTTTAGGGTGTCGTCCAGAAGTTATTTTTAAAGGCAAACAAGGTCGCATTCTTTTAGATCAAATCCGCACTGTAGATAAGAAAAGATTGAAAAGCAAAATGGGCGATGTGCCGTTGGCTAGTTGGCATGGCATTCTCATGCAGATGCTTTCATAAAACCAGGTAGTTTTGATGGCAACGGTGAAGCCTCTCTTCTTAATTTAAAGCAGTGATGTGGGAATGTAACAACGAGACGATACTTGTGAATATATTTTTAACAGCTGCAATGGGTGTTGTGGGTTCGGTTTTAACCGAACAGTTGGGTTACACCACAGCCTACGCGGTTATTTTTTTAGTGTAAGGATGGATGTAATTGGAGTTATATGAAAAGATTTTTTGATTTCACATTGGCCTTGATTGCCACCAGTATTTTGCTGCTACCTATTGTTATCGTCACCGTGTTGGTCAAATTAAGCTCAAAGGGACCTGCATTATATTGGTCAGATCGGGTAGGTAGGCATAATCATATTTTCAAAATGCCGAAGTTTCGCAGTATGAATGTGGATACGCCAGCGGTAGCAACACATTTGTTAGCCGATCCTAACAGCGTATTAACACCGATTGGCAATTTCTTACGAAAATCAAGTTTAGATGAGTTGCCACAACTATGGTCAATTCTAAAAGGTGATATGAGTTTTGTTGGACCACGACCAGCGTTATTTAATCAGGATGATTTAATCGCGCTCAGAACAGAAAAAGGGATTGATAAGGTTTTACCGGGTTTGACTGGATGGGCGCAAGTCAATGGGCGTGATGAGTTGCCTATCCCGCAAAAGGTTGATTTGGATAAAGACTATGTTGATAAACAATCTTTTGGTTTTGATCTATATATTTTATGGCTTACTTTTATTAAAGTAATAAAACGCGATGGAGTTTCGCATTGACTGTATGTAGAGTGATGCCTTAGTGTGAGAATATTTCGGTTTTTCCGCAGTCTTGGGGTCAGGCCTTACATTTGACACTCGAATTGGTTTATTTTAATCGGCAATAAAGCTTACATTAGTAAGGACTGCGAATGGCAAGACCTTTACGTATTGAATTGGCAGGGGCGTTGTATCATCTGACCGCTCGCGGTAATGCTCAAGAAAAAATTTATCATACTGATGATGATCGTCAGCAGTTTTTAATTTTGTTGCAGAATACGGTAAGGCGTTACGATTGGTATTGTCATGGCTATTGTCTGATGGATAATCACTATCATTTGCTGATTGAAACCAACGTGCCAACCTTATCCAAGGGTATGAAATATCTCAATGGCACATACACGCAATATTTTAATCGACAGCACCAACGAGTTGGACACGTATTTCAAGGTCGATTTAAAGCCATATTGGTGCAAAAAGAGTCTTATCTGTTGGCATTGCTGCGGTATATCTAAACCCGGTGAGAGCTCAAATGGTCTATAATGCCGAACAATGGCGCTGGCGTAGTTACCGTGCGGCTGGTTATGAGGAATGTGCAGCTTGCTTGACCACTGAATGGCTGCTAGCTCAATTTGCAGACACCAAAAAGGTGGCACAGCAACGTTACCGAGATTTTATACAAGCAGGACAAGGCCGTTCTTGCCCTTGGCAGAAATTAAACAATCAGATTTATTTGGGTGATGACGACTTTGTTAGTAACATGCAGTGCATGATTGACTCTGAACAATCACTACAAGATAGTCCTAAAAAGCAAAAAAACGCACCGCTAAAAGCATTGGCGTATTTTGCTGAACGATATAAAACTCGTAACGAAAGAATGGCGTATGCCTATTTAAGTGGTCACTATACACTTACTCAAGTCGGAGACTATTTTGATGTAAGCTATGCGACTGTGAGTCGGGCGGTAAAACAAATAGAAAAAGATGATGGAAATGTCAAATGTAAGGCCTGACCCTGTTGGTGTGCGTTGGTGTGTGACCCTGTTGGTGTGCGTCTGGGTAAAACCGATATTTGTATGCTTTTTTAACCATGTTTCGCAGTTTAATTTAAACTATGTGAATAGACAACCAAGTAAGCTAAACTACGGAGAATGCGTGGATCAGGTCGGCTATCGCCGACGCGCTTACCTCCCCGCCCTGAACGGCGGGTTTTCACGCGCTATTAGATGAATAAATTAGCCTTCTGGTTTCTCGCTCTTACGCGACGTACAAAAGCAATTATCTTGATGACTGTCGATAGTGTGCTGGTTATGTTGGCTTTATGGCTGGCATTTTATTTACGTTTAGGACATGTCTACGTGCCGGAGGGGAATGTTTGGGTTTTGTTTGCTATTAGCCCTTTTCTTGCTATTCCAATTTTTATTCGCTTTGGATTGTATCGTGCCATTATTCGTTATATTGGTGGCCGGGCAATATGGGTTATTTTTCAAGCGATTTCTCTTTATAGCATTGTTTTTACCGTGGTCGTTTTTCAGACGGGTATTGGTCTTATCTCTAGGACGATAACGCCCTTAAATTGGCTGCTGCTTTTATTTTTAATTGGCGGTAGTCGGTTTATTGCGCGTTGGTGGTTGGCTGATGTCTATTCAGGTCTAACAACTAGTAAGGCGGGGGCATGTTGTTTAAAGCGAGTGGTTATTTATGGTGCGGGCAGTGCCGGTGTGCAGTTGGCTTCTGCATTAGAATGCGGCAAAGAGTTTAAATCTTTTGCTTTTATCGATGATGATAAGTTATTGCATAAGCAAAAAGTCAATGGCTTGAGAATTTACCCGATGACAGCATTAGCTCATTTGATTGATAAATATCAAATAACGGATGTTTTATTGGCAATTCCTTCTGCAACACGCGGGCGTAGAAGTGAGATTGTTCGATTATTAGAGCCTTATCCGGTACATGTAAGAAGCATGCCGGGCATGAACGATATAGCCCAAGGTAAAATTAAATTTGATGAGGTGCGGGAAGTTGATATTGCGGATTTATTAGGTCGTGATGCCGTTGCTCCTGATCAGTCTCTGCTGAGTGCTAATATTACTGATAAAGTCGTCATGATCACGGGCGCGGGTGGCTCGATTGGTTCTGAATTATGCAGGCAAATTATTGTGTTGCAGCCGGCTAAAGTGATACTTTTCGAGCTTAATGAATTTGCCCTTTATTCTATTGATAAGGAGCTTAGGCATGCTGTGGTTGCCTTGGCTATGTGCGAATTTGAAATTATTCCAATATTAGGCTCGGTCATTGATGCAGTACGTCTAAAGAGGGTTTGTACGGTGTTTAATGTGCAAACGATATATCATGCGGCCGCTTATAAGCATGTGCCTATGGTTGAACATAATCCGGGTGAAGCGGTTAAGAATAATGTCTTAGGAACATTGTCTCTTGCTCAGGCTGCGATTAGTTGTAATGTCGAAACTTTTGTTCTTATATCAACCGATAAAGCGGTGAGACCGACCAATACGATGGGGGCGACTAAGCGCTTTGCTGAGTTGGTTTTGCAAGGGCTAAGTTTAGAGGAGGGGCATAATACGCGCTTTACCATGGTGCGTTTTGGTAATGTATTGGGGTCTTCTGGCTCAGTGATCCCTTTATTTAGAGAGCAAATTGCCCGCGGCGGTCCTGTGACAGTCACGAATGCACGGATTATTCGTTATTTTATGACGATACCTGAGGCAGCTCAGTTAGTGATACAGGCGGGGGCAATGGGGCAAGGCGGTGATGTTTTTGTGTTAGATATGGGCGAGCCGATTAAAATTGTTGATTTAGCTAGGCGGATGATTCATTTAAGTGGCTTTGAAGTAAAAGATGAGCATCATCCCAGTGGTGAGATCGAAATTAGTTTTACAGGTCTAAGGCCAGGTGAAAAGCTTTACGAGGAGTTATTAATTGGTGACAATGTTTCTGATACCGCCCATTGTAGGATTATGCGCGCTAAAGAAGATGTTATTCCCTGGGGTGAGCTTAACAAGCGCTTGGATCGTTTAAGAGCGGCAATCGAGCATGATGATTGTCTGGCAATGAGAACTATTTTAACCGAATCAGTTGCTGGTTTTGTGCCGCAATGTGCAGTGAGTGACTGGTTATGGAAAGCGGAACAGGACTTAAAATAAGGGCTGTGCGGTGGATTAATTGATTTTGTTTGGTTTTTTTATGCAATAATTTTCAGTATAGGCTCGGTGCGCCAATGTTTTTGCCAATTAAAATACCTCCGCATTCTCTAGCAAGGCGCCTTGCTGATCTTTTCCTGAGAGCTGTGGCTCTTTATCAATCGGCCACTCAATGCCAATAGCGGGATCATTCCAGGCAATACAGCGCTCAAATTCTGGCGCATAGTAATCAGTGGTTTTATACAGAAAATCTGCCGTTTCACTTAACACGACAAAGCCATGAGCAAAGCCAGCTGGGACCCAAAGTTGACGATGGTTTTCGGCGTTTAACTCTACGCCGGTCCAGTGGCCAAAAGTTGCTGATGATTGGCGAATATCGACAGCCACATCAAATACCGCGCCGTTAGTGACGCGCACTAACTTACCTTGCGGTTGTTGGATTTGATAGTGCAGGCCACGCAATACGCCTTTTGCTGAGCGGCTGTGATTGTCTTGCACAAATTGAGTCTTTTGTCCGGTCGCTTCATTAAACGCTTTTTGATTGAAGCTTTCAAAGAAAAATCCGCGATTATCGCCAAAGACTTTTGGTTCAATAATCAATATGTCAGGAATATTGGTTGGTGTTACTTTCATAAGGCATTATCTTCTTTTAGTAATTTAAGCAGGTATTGACCATAGCCATTTTTTATTAAGGGTTGGGCGAGTTCAGCCACTTTTGCTGCATTAATCCAGCCGCTGCGTAAAGCGATTTCTTCGGGACAGGCGACTTTTAAGCCTTGGCGACGTTCGATGGTTTCAATGAAGGCACTGGCTTCATTGAGGCTTTCATGGGTTCCCGTGTCTAGCCATGCGTAACCACGGCCCATTTTTTCTACGCTGAGTTGATTTTGCGCTAGGTAGATTTTGTTAATGTCGGTAATTTCTAACTCGCCGCGAGCTGAAGGTTTAAGTGTTTTGGCCATATCGACCACTTGATTATCATAAAAATACAAGCCGGTAATGGCGTAGTTACTTTTAGGTGTCGTGGGTTTTTCTTCGATTGACCTTGCGTTGCCTTGTTTATCAAAACCGACGACACCGTAACGCTCAGGATCATGCACGTGATAGGCGAATACCGTCGCACCTTCGGTTTGTTTCGAGGCATGATTGAGCGAGAACTGTAGATCATGGCCATAAAAAATATTATCGCCTAAGACCAGTGCGGAAGGTGAATTGCCAATAAAATCGGCGCCAATGGTAAACGCTTGTGCTAATCCATCGGGGCTTTGTTGTACGGCGTATTGGAGATTAAGCCCCCAGTCACTGCCATCGCCTAAGAGCTGTTGAAATCGTGGTGTGTCTTGTGGGGTGCTGATAATTAAAATATCTGTTATTCCGGCTAGCATTAAAGTGCTCAGCGGATAATAGATCATGGGTTTGTCGTAAATAGGGAGCAATTGTTTCGAGACGACTTTGGTGACCGGATATAAGCGTGTACCTGAACCGCCTGCGAGGATGATGCCTTTACGTTTGGTCATGATTATTTCTCTATGAATTCAGCTAACATGCGCTCTACGCCAGTTTGCCAAAGTGGCAATATAAGGTTAAAGCTGGTTTGTAATTTATGGGTATCCAGGCGTGAATTTTTGGGTCTTTGTGCTGGCGTAGGAAAAGCGCTGGTGGGTACGGGAGCAATGGATTCGGTTGTTGTTTTGAGTTCTAGCCCCCATTGTTGCGCATAATTTATGACATAGCTGGCATAGCCGTGCCATGAGGTTTCGCCACAAGCTACTAGGTGATACAGGCCGCTTAATTCGGGCTGGGCTTGTGTCGTGCGTAGCGCATGAGCTGTAACATCGGCTAATAAATCTGCGCCTGTTGGTGCGCCCATTTGGTCATTAATGACGGTCAAGCTCTCGCGCTCTTGGGCAAGACGTAGCATGGTTTTAGCGAAATTATTGCCGCGTGCGCCATAAACCCAGCTGGTGCGGAAAATAAGGTGTTTGCAGCCTGAGGCTTGAATGGCTTGTTCGCCGGCTAGTTTAGTCGCGCCATAAACGCTCAGTGGTGCCGTGGTATCGGTTTCCAGCCACGGCTTAGTTCCGCTACCATCAAAGACATAGTCCGTAGAATAATGGATTAGCCAGGCATTTAGCGCTTTTGCTTCGCGTGCTAATAGCGCTGGCGCAGCAGTATTAATCATTTGCGCTAATTCAGCTTCACTTTCGGCTTTATCAACCGCCGTATAGGCGGCCGCATTAACGATAATGTCTGGTTTTATTTGCCGAACTGTTTGCGTTAAGCCCGATAAATCAGTGAAGTCACCGCAATAGTCCTGACTGTCAGAGCCAAGGGCAATGATTTCACCTAAAGGGGCAAGGCTACGCTGTAGTTCCCAGCCTACTTGGCCGTTTTTGCCGAATAATAAAATTTTCATTTGCGCTCAGTGTAGTTGGTTTCAAGCCAATCACGATAAGCACCAGATTGGACATTCGCGACCCATTCTTGGTTATCTAAATACCATTGCACGGTCTTGCGTATGCCGGTATCGAATGTTTCTGCGGGCTTCCAGCCTAGTTCGCGTTCAATTTTGCGTGCGTCAATCGCGTAACGGCGGTCATGACCTAAGCGGTCAGTGACGAAAGTGATTTGTTCTGTGTAGCTTTTTTGGTCTTCGCGCGGGCGTAGCTCATCAAGCAATGCACAAACGGTATGCACAATTTCAATATTGGGCTTTTCGTTCCAGCCGCCGATATTATAGGTTTCACCCGTTATACCTGCGTCTACTACGCGGCGGATAGCGCTACAGTGATCTTTAACATACAGCCAGTCGCGAATTTGTTGACCGTCACCATAAATAGGCAATGCTTTACCTGATAAAGCATTAACAATCATCAAGGGAATTAGTTTTTCCGGAAAATGATACGGGCCGTAGTTATTAGAGCAATTCGTAGTCAATACTGGCAGGCCATAAGTATGATGATATGACCGGACTAAATGATCGCTAGCCGCTTTACTGGCTGAGTAAGGGCTATTCGGCTCGTACTGGTGTAATTCAGTAAAGGCGGGATCGTCTTTGCCTAAGGAGCCATAAACTTCATCGGTGGAGACGTGCAGAAATCTAAAAGCGGCTTTGTTTTGCGCGTCTAGTTGATGCCAATAAGCCCGCACCGATTCTAACAAATGAAAAGTGCCGACGACATTGGTTTGGATGAAGTCTTCAGGGCTATGGATAGAGCGATCTACATGTGATTCTGCGGCAAAATTAATGAGACAGCACGCGGTTGATGTTTTGCTAGTAATTCAGGGATGACTTTGCTGTCGCCAATATCAGCATGGACAAAGATATGTCGCTTATCCTGTTGTAGTGCCGCTAAATTTTCTAAGTTGCCTGCATAAGTGAGTTTGTCTATATTAACGACGGGCTCATCATGCGCTTGTAGCCAATCAAGGACAAAGTTGGCTCCTATAAATCCTGCTCCACCTGTGACAAATATCATTATACGTTCGTGTTTGTTGGGTTATTAATAACGAGGTCTTGAGTGTGATTTGCGTACTGAAGTCCGCCTTGCCTAGAAGCTGAAAAGCCTCTTCTACAACATTAATGGCAAGGGAAGGCGACGCTATGGCGAGTGTCATGTGCTGCGTTATGTGCCATATCCATAGGTGCGAAACCGACACCGAATAAGATAACGAGACCCAAAACTGCGGCGGCAAATAGTTGTAAATGTTTGCTGCTTGCGAGGCTAATATTTTGTTCTTGAACGAGAGAATTATTGCTATTCATTGGTCGACCTTAATTAATTTGAGGGGTGTTGGGGGGAAATGCCATCTATAAAACGCTGACATAAAAAACCGCTAGTTGCGCCAATTATAAGCCACAACAAGGCATTTGCAATACTGGTTTGCAGGATAAACTGGTGCCATAAGCTAGTTAACGCCAGTACGACGTTAGGGTCTGGATGGCTAAAACCATGATGCTCAGGGGTTGGTGCGCCGATTAAATGCGGTAGTAGTATAACAATGAGTCCCGCACCTTTGTAATAGCGCGGGCTAAAAGCTAAGACAGCTAAGCCTGTGGCACTAAGGATGACAGTGAGTAACCACCAGTTTTGTCGGGCATGCAAATCTGCGGCATCCATCCCCGGTATTTCCGGTGGCAGGCCTAAGCTGGGGGCAATAAAAATAGCTAAATAAGCGCCTATCCCCCAAGCTAAACCTTTTACTGCCGAGCTAGAGCCTCGATAGCTAATGGCGCATGCTAATAATAAGCTGTAGGCTAAACTCATTAAGAAATTAGCTAGCCAGGTAAAAAAGAAACGCTCTATGCCGTCTTCAGGAGTCCAAACCTGTGTTGATTCAGAGGTTGTGGAGTCCGCTATTTCATACGCTTCAGCCGCAAAGATCAGCGGGCTAACAAAATAAAATTGATACAAGCTAAAGACGCTGCTGGCAATTATGGCAGTTAAGCAAGCAGTAAGAAAAATCTGGCGAAAATACATGGCTTGGATATTAGTAAATAGAGAGGGCGAGGCTTTATTAATGTCGCCTGCGAGTCATAGGGCCGCAAAGTACAGTGAGGGTTATGTGTCAATAATTCGCGTACTACGCAGGCGGCATAAGGGCTACTTTATAGTTAAATTCTGAAGACTCAGTTATCAAAGCTGAGTAAATCCCAAATAAAAGGCACGATGGTAACATCACTGGAGTCAGCTTCGGGAAATTTTGGACCATCAGGATAGTTATAAGCATAGACTTTAGCGCTATTATCGGCTAAATCTTGTAAGCCTAATATTTGGTAGGCTTGTATTTGTATTTCCAGGGCATAAGGCACGGCTGGTGTTTGTTGGTAATGTTGTAAAATATAATTAGCTCGATTGGCGGCGGCTAAATAGGCTTCTCGATCCATATAAAAGCGGGCAATATGTAATTCATGGCGTGCCAGTGCATTTTTTAAAGAAATCATGCGTTGTTTGGCATCGGGTATATATTGGCTGTTTGGAAAACGGCGGACGAGCTCGTCAAAACTGAGGTAAGCATTTTGCGTGAATACCGAATCGCGTTGTGTGCTGTCAGAGGGAATGTAGCGATCTAAAAAGCCTAGGTCACGATTGAAATTAATCAGCGCTTTTAAATAATAGGCATAATCGACATTGGGGTGTCGTGGATTGGTTTTTATAAAGCGGTCTGCTGATGCTAGTGCGGCTTCTGAGTCACCATTTTTGTAATAGGCGTAAGTCAGATCCAGCTGGGTTTGCGCAGAATGTGCGCCAAAAGGGTAACGAGAATCCAGTTGCTCCAGCACTTTAATGGCTTTTTTATACTTTTCATTGGCTAAGTTTTCTTTGCCCTCGGCAATAAATTTCTCTACTGTCCAGCCGGTATAAGCCTCTTCTTTTTCATTGGAAAAATAACTACAGGCCTGTAGAAAAAAACATAAACAAAGAATAAAGGTTAATTTTGTGAAAAATGATGGCATAGAGGTAGCGACACGATGTAAGATTGATAGCTTTTGCTTTATTCTTTATTGTAAAAGAATTTGTTGTAGATAAATACAGTTTGTTAGGAAAGAAATTTTATATGGCGATATTAACGGCCGAAGTACCCTTGGAATTAGCGGGTAAGCGTTTGGATCAGGTTTTGGTGGAGATTTTTCCGGATTATTCCAGAAATAAGCTACAGACTTGGGTAAAAGCGTTACGTGTCACCGTGGATGGTGTACAAATTAAAGCAAATGATCGATTAGATGGTGGCGAGACGGTTGTCCTCGATGCAGAAGCGGAGGAAGTGACGGAGTATTTGGCTGAAGATATGCCGCTGGATATTATTTATGAAGATGAGGATATTTTAATCGTCAATAAGCCGGCAGGGCTCGTGGTTCACCCAGGAGCTGGTAATTGGACCGGGACTTTACAAAATGCCTTGTTATTTCATCTGCCTGATGCGGCCACCATACCGCGTTCTGGGATTGTGCATCGTATTGATAAAGATACCAGTGGCTTATTAATGGTTGCTAAAACACTCGCAGCGCATCATAGCTTGGTTGAGCAATTACAGGCGCGTGAGATTTATCGTGAATATTTAGCGATTACTATAGGCCGCATGACTGGTGGCGGTACTTTAAATGAGCCTATTGGCCGACATCCTACCGAGCGTAAGAAATTCGCCGTCAATTATAACGGCAAGCCTGCGATAACCCATTATCGTGTGCTAGAGCGATTTTTACGTAATACGCTGATACAAGTTAAATTAGAAACTGGACGGACGCATCAAATTCGCGTGCATATGGCACATATAAAAATGCCATTAGTGGGCGACCCTATGTATAGTGGCCGATTTCAAATGCCTAAAGAGTGTGGGCCAGAATTGGAGGCTGTTTTACGTAGCTTTAAGCGCCAGGCTTTGCATGCTGAAAAATTGGGCTTAATACATCCGCGTACAGGAGAATATATGCAATGGGAACTGCCCATGCCAGATGATATGCAAGCCTTATTGCTTGCCTTGAGGGACAATGACACATTGGATCATTCCTGATTGGCCGGCACCTAAACATATTCGCGCCGCGACAACATTAAGAACGGGCGGATTTAGTCAGGCGCAATTTAGTCGTTTAAATCCGGCTGATCATGTGCAGGATAATCCAGCCGACGTACTTAAAAATAGGCAGAAGATTAAGCAGATGCTGGCTTTACCTAGTGAGCCGCTTTGGTTACGGCAGACGCATAGTAGCGATGTCATTTGTGCCGACCAAGATGCTCAGGAGCTGCTTGCCGATGCCAGTTATACGCGTAAAAAGAATATCGTTTGTGCGGTGTTAACGGCAGATTGTTTGCCCTTATTGCTGTGTGATGTGCAAGGCACTACGGTTGCGGCGATTCATGCTGGCTGGCGTGGCTTGCTCAATGGCATTGTGGAAAATACCGTGGCGAAAATGCCGGATAGTGAGCTCTTAGCTTGGTTAGGCCCTGCTATAGGTCCACAATGTTTTGCAGTGGGACAAGATGTGTATGATTTATTTGTTAATCAATCTAGGCTATTTTCCAGCGCATTTACGCCGCAAAGTGGCGATAAGTATTTGGCAGATATTTATCAAATTGCGCGGATGATTTTAGTGCGCGCTGGTGTACAGAAAATTTATGGCGGCCAGTTTTGTACGGTGACTGAAACGGAGCGTTTTTTTTCCTATCGACGCGATGGCCAAACAGGACGCATGGCAACTTTAATCTGGATGGATTAGTTGTCGAACTCTATTATATTCGTAGGGCGTGGCTTTAGCCCGCCAACACCCATCAGTGATGTAAAGGCGGGCAAAAGCCACGCCCTACACTTGGTTTTACAGCTAATCTGACTTTATTATTTCTTTCGATGAATTTACTTTTTTTAATTATTATTTTTACCGCTATTGGTGGTGTATTAAGCGTTTTAGCGGCGTCTGTTTTTTTACTGCTCTCTGATACTATGCGCGCCAAAGTTTTGCCGCATGGGATCAGCTTTGCTACGGGGGCGTTATTGGCGGTGGCTTTTTGGGGGCTGATTCCTCATGCATTTGAAGAGGTAGGGCCATCTGAGATACAGGGCTTATCTGGCTCGATTATGCTGGGTTTATTGTTATTCTTTACTTTAGAGAAGTTGTTGATTTGGCGGCATTGCCATTCGAGTCGTTGTGCAGCCCATATTGATACCGATGAGCATAATCATGGTCATACGCATGGCTCGCATCAATCCGCTGGAACAATGATTCTTATTGGTGATGGTCTGCATAACTTTGTTGATGGCGTGTTGATTGCTGCGGCCTTTTTAACCGATGTGCAGTTAGGCATTGTGACTAGCTTGGCTGTTGCCGCGCATGAAATTCCGCAAGAGGTAGGGGATTTTGCGATTTTATTGCACAGTGGTTTTTCTAAAAAGAAGGCGCTGATTTATAATATGCTGGCTAGCTTAACAACCGTACTGGGCGGGGTGTTGGCTTATTATAGTTTGGCCGGCCTGCATGATAGTTTGCCTTATTTTCTAGCGATTGCTTCATCTAGTTTTATTTATATTGCAGTGGCGGATTTAATTCCAACGTTGCATAAGAAAACGGATATTAAAACCTCATTACAGCAAATTGCTTTAATTTTAGCGGGTGTTGTTTTGATTATTGCATTACATGGCGTTGCGCATGATATTGAATTAGACGGTGTAGCTAGTCATGCCGCTGATACGATTACAGGCTAATGATATCGTTCACGAGCAACAGCCTAAGCTATTTTAGACTGTGCAAATAATGCTGATATAACCCCAATAAACTTTTACCAAAGAGGCTTTCTATGTTAGCGGCACCAACAATAGCACTTATGAATCAGATGAGTTGTTCTAAAAAAATGGCCTTAATCTCCATTGCATTTTTAACACCACTGATTATTACCTTTTATTTATTCATCATAGGGCAATTAGCCGCGCTTGATGTGGTAAAAAAAGAACAAACGGGCTTGCAGTATATTGTGCCTTTACGCCAATTAATTCAGCATTTCCCTGAGCATCGCGGAATGACCTATGCTTACTTATCCGGCAACGATGCATTTAAAAGTAAAATATTAGCGAAGCGCGAACAGATTGCTCAAGATATTCAGGCGCTGAATGTCGTCGATAAGCAAATAGGTGCTCAATTAGGCGCAACAGTAAAATGGCAAGAAATTAAGTCGGTCTGGCAACGCTTAGAAGCCGAGGCTTTTGATGGCCAAGCACAAGCTATTTTTACTCGACATACGCAGTTGATTGCTAGCGTTTTAGAGCTAATTTCCTCAGTCAGTGATAGTTCTGGATTAACCATGGATCCAGCGTTGGAAAGTTTTTATGTTGCTTCTTCTATTGTTAATGCTTTACCACAAATTGTAGAAAATTTGGGTCAGGCTAGAGGTCTGGCTTCAGGCTTGGCAGTGCAAACGGTAATCAGTAATAAGGAGAGTATTCAATTATCTAGCTTATTAGCAAGCGTACAGAAGAGCATTGATGCCTTGGATAGAAGTGTCAAAGTTATTGCGCAAACTAATCCTACGGTTAGCGCTAAAATTAACTCCAATGCCACTGCCGCAATGCGTGTAGCGCAAGATTATTTACATTTTCTTAATCAAGAAATTTTGCAGACAACACCGATAACAATTGAACCGACGCTGATTTTTGCTCAGGGCACTGAAGCGATTGAAGTTAATTTTAAATTATTGGATCAGTTGGTTCCTGAGTTGGCTTTATTGCTAGCGCAACGAGAAGAGCAGTTAACGACAAAAATGACTATTTTAGGTCTTATTGTTGCTGCCTTTACCTTATTAGCTTTATATTTATTTGCTGGGTTTTATTATTCATTCAATACGGCTATATCAGGCATAAAGGACGCCTCAGAAAAATTAGCACAAGGGGATTTAAGTTCACGCTTACAATTAGATAATAAAGATGAATTTGCTGAGGTTGCTCATTCTTTTAACCAAATGGCTGGTCAGTTTGCTGATGTGGTGCGTCAATTAGAGCGCTCTATTGAGCAGCTTGCTTCAGGTGCCGAAGAGCTATCGATGACTAGCATACAAACAAATCAAGGCGTTAAACGGCAACAAGAGGAAGTTGAGCAAGTAGCGACGGCTATGACGCAAATGGTGGCAACGGTACAGGAAGTAGCCAGAAGTGCCTCTTCTACAGCAATGGCTACCAAAAGCGCTCACCAACAAGCCAGCAGTGGTCATGCGATTGTTAATAGTTCTGTCTCTGCGATTACTGCACTGTCTGAAGAAATTGGCGTGGCTACCGAAGTTGTTAGGCAGTTAGACGCCGATGGCGAAAGTATTGGTTCGGTATTAGATGTGATTAGAAGCATTGCCGAACAAACCAATTTATTAGCTTTAAATGCGGCGATTGAAGCGGCTAGAGCCGGTGAGCAAGGGCGAGGTTTTGCGGTTGTCGCCGATGAAGTAAGAACACTGGCCAGTCGTACTCAGGTCTCAACCACCGAGATCCAAAGCATGATTGAGCGTTTGCAACAGGGAACGCGTAAAGCAGTTGGCGTGATGAATGAAAGCCAGCAGCGTACGCAGACAACGATTCAGGAAACCCAGAAAGAAAGTGAATTTTTAGGGAATATCACTAATGCAGTGACCGAAATTGATGATATGTGTACGCAAATTGCCAGTGCTTCTGAAGAGCAATCTATTGTCGCTGATAGCATTAGCCGCAGTATTGAGCATATTAATGGCGTGACTATGGATGCGGCGCAAGGCTCGCAACAAGTGACTGAGAGTAGTCAGATTTTGGCGCAGTTGGCGAGTGATTTACAGGCTTTGATAGCAAGATTTAAGGTATAGACTGTTTGCTTTGTCTTGAGGCGTTTTTAGCGACTTTATCTAAGTCGCGGCTAAAAGCCTCTGTTACCAATCGCTTTACGCAGCATAAACCTTATCTTTAAACTCACATAAATCTTCAATAACACAACTGCCACAGCGTGGCTTTCTGGCGATACAGGTATAACGGCCGTGCAAAATCAATAAATGATGTGCGTCAACTTGGTAGTCTTTAGGTACGTTCTTAGCTAATTTAGCTTCAACTTGTAAAACATTTTTTCCAGGAGCGATGCCGGTTCGGTTGGATACCCGAAAAATATGCGTGTCTACCGCCATGACCGGCTGACCAAAAGCGGTGTTTAAAATAACATTCGCGGTTTTTCGCCCGACCCCTGCAAGTGACTCTAATTCTGCGCGAGTTTGGGGTACTTCCCCCTGAAAATCATCTAATAATTTACGGCATAGCTTAATAATATTGGCGCCTTTGCTGTTATATAAACCAATAGTTTTTATATAATCTTTTAAACCGTCTTCACCTAAAGCAAAAATAGCTTGCGGCGTATTGGCTACAGGAAATAATTTCGCGGTGGCTTTATTGACGCCTTTATCGGTCGCTTGGGCAGATAAAACCACCGCGATTAACAATTCAAAAGTGCTGCTATAGTTCAGTTCAGTAACCGGTTCGGGAATTGCTTTGGCTAAGCGTTGAAATATTTCCAGGCGTTTTTGTTTATTCATAAAATTCGAGTCATGTCATTGGTAGGGCGGTACTTTAGCCCGTTACTTTGCCATAAGGCGAGCTAAAGCGCTGCCCTACAGTCTATTGCTTTGTTCTAGGGCATTTTTTAGTGCAATCAATAAGCCTAAGCCTATAAAAGCACCGGGAGGCAATATGGCTAATAAGACTCCCGAATTATCTTCAAAAATATTGATTTGCCAGTCTTTCGCTGCTTCGCCAAAAAGTAAATCCGCTTGCGCGAATAAAGTGCCTGAACCTAATATTTCCCTAAATCCACCCAATAAAATCAAGGCAAAACTAAAGCCTAAACCCATGGCTAAACCATCTAATACAGAAGGCATCATGTGGTTTTTAGAGGCGAACACTTCGGCGCGGCCGATAATCGCGCAGTTGGTGACAATCAGTGGAATAAAAATGCCTAGAATTTTGTACAGTTGATAAAACCACGCGTGCATGATTAATTCGATCATGGTCACGACCCCCGCAATAATCAAGACAAATAGCGCCAAGCGGATTTCTGGCAGAATAAACCGGCGTAATGAGGAAACCAGTAAATTGGATACTATCAGCGTTAAGGTGGTCGCCAGCCCTAAACCTAAGCTATTAATGACGCTATTACTGACTGCCAGCAAAGGACATAAACCCAATAGAGCCACGAGCGCCTGATTGTTATGCCATAAGCCATTACTTAAAATTTTCGAATGGTCTGAGCGCATTTATTGAAAAATCTCATGTTGCTGTTGTTGAAAAAACACAGCGGTATTTTTGACTTCATTGACAATGGCACGCGGGGTAATAGTTGCCCCGGTAAATTGATCAAAGCTGCCGCCGTCGCGTTTAACGGCCCACTGATCTAAGTTTTTTAAAGTGAGTTGATTAAAGCTTAAAATCCAGGGGGATTTTTTTAATTCGATAGCATCACCCAAGCCAGGCGTTTCTCTATGATTAAGCACGCGCACCCCATTGATGGTGCCGCTAACATTGAGTGCAATGAGCAAATCAATAGTGCCGTTATAGCCCTGTGTTGTTGTGCTGGTGATAATAGCGGCTATGGGCTGACCTGCTTTGCGCGCACGATAGATCGTATGATTTTTCTCGTTGGCATTTAACTGGATTTTGTCATTGGCTAAGTCATTATCATAGAGGCGTTTATCGATAACACTTTGTAAGCTTTGCAATAAAGCGCGTCGTTCATTGTCGGCGATTTTTTCTTTGGTGCCATGATAAACCACAGAAACTAAGCCCACGATAATAAAAGAAAACAGACCTATGCGCAGCGCGGCGAGTGTCGGTTGAGCAATGTTCATAATTGGCTCATTGCCTTAGGGCGCAGGTAATAATCAATACTCGGTGCGGCAAGGTTGGCTAATAAGACGGCAAAAGCGATAGCATCGGGATAGCCGCCCCAAGTGCGGATAATATAAATCAAACTACCCACCAGCAGACCGAAAATTAAACGGCCTTTATTGCTGGTTGCTGCGGTCACGGGGTCGGTAGCGATAAAAAAAGCAGCGCAAAAAGTTGCGCCAGAAAACAAGTGAAATAAAGGCGAAGTAAAGCGTGTGCTATCTATTAGGTAAGCAATGCAGGCTGGAAAAGTTAAGCCTAACAGCACGGCCACAGGAATATGCCAGCTGATGACTTTTTGCTGCAATAACCAGAGGCCGCCTAATAAATAAGCGAGGGAAATATATTCCCAATCTTTACCGGCAATATAGCCAAACAGCGAAGAGCTGCTTATTTCGCTGACGGAAAAACCTAAACCTAATTGTGTTTTTGTATGATCTAACACGGTAGCGGAGCTGATGACATCAAACGGCTGCTGCCATGCGGTCATTTGTTGCGGAAAGGAAATGAGCAGAAAGACATAGCCCGCCATTGCCGGATTAAAAGGGTTATAACCTAAGCCGCCGTAGAGGTGCTTGGCGATAATTATGGCAAATAATGTGCCGCTAACGCTGATCCACCAAGGTGCAATGCTCGGGATGGCGAGCGCTAATAACACAGCACTAACGAGCGCGCTTAAATCCAGTAAGTGTATTTTTAGCGGTTTTTTTGTTAGCCATAACAGGCAAGATTCTGCTAATAGGGCGGTACTACAAGCGAGTAATAAAGGCATTAATAGCGCCTCGCCAAATAGCCAAAACATCATGCCAAGCGCCGGCAGTAAGGCGATTAAGACATGCAGCATGACACGATTAACTGTATTGCTGGCGGAGGTAAAAGGTGAGCTGCTAGTAGGAAATTGCATATTTAGAGCACTTTCTTTTTAGCCAGACTCGCCGCCTTCATTTTTTCAATGATGGCTTGGCGTTTGTCGGCTTTGGCTAATTGTTCTTGTTGTTCTCGGGCACGGCGTTGCTGCTGATTCTGAAAACGAATTTTGGCTAAGTTAGCTTGTTCAGTCTGTTTTGCTTGGATAATGATACTTCCTTTGGTCGCTCGAAACTGTTGCACTAAAGGAATATGGCTCGGGCAGACGAGGTCGCAGCAAGCGCATTCGATACAGGCAAATAACTGATAATCTTGGCATTGTTCTAATTGCTCTGAGCGACCATACCAATAGAGTTGTTGCGGCAGTAATTCTACTGGGCAAACTGTCGCGCAATCTCCGCAACGGATGCACGGCATTTCAGCTGGCCTGTTTTCTAGTTCATCGCTGGTCATGGCTAAAATGCAATTACTGGCTTTAGTGACCGCGATTGCATCTGAGCTTAAGGCAATGCCCATCATTGAGCCGCCCATAATAAGGCGTTGCACGTCTTTGCTGTAACCGCCGCATTGGTCAATTAAGTGTTTAATCGGGGTACCGATACGCGCGCGAATATTTTGCGGTTGCTTGATGCCTTTACCAGTGACCGTGATAATTCGTTCAGTTAGCGGTAAGCCTTGAATAATAGCTTGATAAACGGCATAAGCCGTAGCGACGTTTTGGCAAATAAATCCGTATTCAGCAGGCAGTGATTTGGCTGGAATTTTAGTGCCGCTTAATACCTGAATCAGTTGTTTCTCGCCGCCGGTAGGGTAAAGGGTGGGCACGCTAATCAGCTGTATTGATTTTGTGCCGATGGCTTGCTGCAAGGCTTGTTTTGCTTGCGGCATGCTTTCTTCTACAGCGATAAGGCAGCGTTTTGCTTGCAAAATATATTGCAGAATTAGCGCACCTTGTATTATTTCGCTTGCTTTTTCCCGCATTAGGCTAACATCACAACTGATATAAGGCTCACATTCCGCACCATTAATAATCAGCGTGTGTATGTCTTGGGTGGTGGCTAATTTGGTTGCACTAGGAAAAGCGCCGCCGCCTAAACCCACGATGCCGGCTTGATGAATTCTGGTGCGTAAAGCGTCGGCTGTTGCTTGTTGATAATCAAGGCTGGCGCTAGCGTTTAACGCTTTATCTAAACCATCGGTTTTAATGATAATACAGTCATCGGCGAGATTGGATGGATGAGCAATAATGCGCGGCTCTATGGCGCTGACTATGCCTGAGCTGGCGGCATGAATCGGTACGGTAAAAGCGCTGGTTGCTGAGGCAATGATTTGTCCTTTTAATACCCGTTCGCCTATTTTAACTGCCGGCGTTGCATAATGATGGGCGCGTTGTAATAACGGATAGATCAACTCTTCAGGCAAACGGCTGTTATTTATTGGCGCTGATAGCGTGTGTGCCACTAGCTTTAAGCCACCATGAAAATGCCCTAGTTTAGTCATGTGCTGTTGGCCATTGCCATTCGCTAGGCTTATTTGCTTTGGGCAGCATAATAATGCAATCGACGGGACAGGGCGCGATGCAGAGTTCGCAGCCGGTACATTCTGAAGCAATCACAGTATGTATGTGTTTAGATGCGCCTAAAATGGCATCAACAGGACAAGGCGGAATGCACTTTACGCAACCGATACAGTCTTGTTCAATAATAAAGGCAACAGCAGGGGCTTTAACGGCACCAAATTCTGCATTGAGCGGCTTGGCTTCGAGGCCGAGTAAATGCGCTAAAGCGCTAATCGTTTGTGTGCCGCCTGGGGGACATTGATTAATATCTGCCTTACCTTGAGCGATAGCTTGTGCATAAGGTTTGCAGCCGGGGTATTGGCATTGGCCACATTGCGTTTGCGGCAATAAAGCATCAATTTGTGCAACAAGCGGATCGCCTTCAACTTTTAAATGGTGTGCAGCGTAGCCCAATACGAGACCAAGCAAAACAAAAATCAGGCATAGTAATAACATTAAACCAGTCCGGTAAAACCCATAAAAGCCATGGACATAAGTCCCGCAGTAATTAAACCTATGGCAGCGCCTTGAAATGGCTTAGGTACATCGGCAACATCAATACGCTCTCGTAATGCGGCAAATAAGATTAACACCAAAGTAAAGCCTAATGCTGTGCCAATACCAAAAATAACCGACTCCCAAAAGCTATGTTGTGCTTGAATATTTAATAGCGCGACACCTAAAACCGCGCAATTGGTGGTAATTAAAGGCAAATAAAGCCCGAGTAAGCGATGCAAGGTAGGACTGATTTTATGCAAGACAATTTCGGTTAATTGTACGACACAGGCAATGACGACAATAAAGCTGATCGTGCGTAAATATTCAAGCTCTAAGGGAATGAGCAAATATTGATAGAGTAAATAGCTGCTGATTGAGGCGAGGGTAAGCACAAAGGTGGTTGCCAGTCCCATGCTGATGGCAGACTCTAGTCTGCGGGACACGCCTAGAAACGGGCATAAACCAAGAAATCTGACCAAGACAAAGTTATTCACCAGTATGGTGCTGATTAGCAGAATGAGGTAATGCTTCATTTTTTTCAATAATAAGGCTTTGCGTAGAAAATGTTCCTGCCCAGTACCAATATGTGCTTGGGCAGGTGTATCGCGTAAATACTTATTGTAAATGGCCCACTAACCAACGCTCTGCCTCTTCTACAGACAGGCCTTTACGTTGTGCATAATCTTCCAGCTGTTCGTTGGTGATTTTGCCAACATTAAAATACTGTGCTTCAGGGTGAGCAAAATACCAGCCGCTGACGGCTGCGGTTGGGTACATGGCAAAGCTATCAGTTAATTCGATGGAGGTATTCGCTTGGACATCTAGTAATTTGAATAGTTTCGCTTTTTCCGTGTGATCAGGACAGGCAGGGTAACCCGGTGCTGGACGAATGCCTTGATAATTTTCTTTAATCAGCTCTTCGTTGCTTAGCTCTTCATCACTAATATAGCCCCAGTGATTTTGACGTACATCACGGTGCATATATTCAGCAAAGGCTTCAGCCAAACGATCAGCTAAGGCTTTGAGCATGATGCTATTGTAGTCATCATGGTCTTTTTCAAATTCGGCTAATTTCTTTTCGATACCAATTCCCGAGGTGACTGCAAAACCGCCGATATAATCTTTTTGACCACTGTCTGTGGGCGCGATAAAGTCCGACAAGCAATAATTAGGTCGCCCTGGTGCTTTGACGTTTTGTTGGCGCAAATGATGCAATACATCAAGCTGTTCTGTGCGTGATTCATCGGTATATAAAATAATATCATCGCCGTCACTATTCGCGGGGAAAAAACCAATGACAGCTTTTGCTTCTAGCCATTGTTCAGAAATGATTTTTTTCAGCATGACTTGCGCATCTTCAAATAAGTCACGCGCATGTTTACCGACCAACTCATCATCAAGAATGGCTGGATATTTGCCGGCTAATTCCCAGGTTTGAAAGAAGGGCGTCCAATCAATATACCAAACGAGGGTTTCCAGCGGAAAGCGATCAATGACTTCTATACCTAATTTTTTAGGTGCTAAAGGGTTATGATTTTTCCAGGCAAATTTATTGGCGCGCGCCGATGCTAAGCTGTGCTGTTTGGTTTTTGCTTTACGGCCTTTGTGGCGTTCGCGTACTTCGGCATATTCTGCGCGTAATTCTGCACCATACTGGTCTTTATATTCTGGGCTGAGTAAGTTTCCAGCAACGCCTACGGCACGAGATGCATCAGGCACATAAACCGTTGTGCCTGCATAATGCTCTTCAATTTTAACCGCTGTATGCGCGCGTGAAGTAGTTGCGCCACCAATCATTAAGGGGATAGTGAAGTTTTGGCGCTGCATTTCTTTAGCGACATGCACCATTTCTTCTAAAGACGGCGTGATTAATCCGCTGAGACCGATAATATCGACTTGTTTCTCTTTGGCGACTTGTAAGATTTGTGCGGTTGGCACCATCACGCCTAAGTCAATGATTTTGTAGTTATTACATTGCAAAACCACGCCGACGATATTTTTACCAATATCATGCACGTCACCTTTTACGGTGGCCATTAAAATCGTACCATTCGTTTGTGCTTCGCCTGATTTTTCAGCTTCCATAAACGGCATTAAATAGGCGACAGATTTTTTCATTACCCGCGCGGATTTGACCACTTGCGGTAAAAACATTTGCCCTGCACCGAATAAATCGCCGACTACATTCATGCCATCCATTAATGGCCCTTCAATCACATGCAGGGTTTTTTCTGCTTGCTGGCGTGCTTCTTCGGTATCTTGGTCGATAAAGTCGGTAATACCTTTAACTAAAGCATGCTCTAGCCGCTTGTTTACCGGTAAGTTACGCCACTCTAAGTCGGTCTTGGAATTGACGACCGCATCGCCGCGATATTTTTCGGCGATTTCTAATAATTTATCAGTGCCATCATTAATACGATTTAAAACCACATCTTCTACGGCATTGCGTAACTCTTCAGGGATGTCGGCGTAAATCGCTAATTGACCGGCATTAACAATACCCATATCCATGCCGGCTTGTACGGCATGGTAAAGAAATACGGCATGAATCGCTTCACGCACTAGGTTGTTGCCTCTAAACGAGAAAGAAACATTCGATACGCCGCCGGAAATCATGGCATGCGGACAAGTGCGTTTTATTTCTCGAGTCGCTTCGATGAAATCGACGGCGTAATTATTGTGTTCGTCGATACCGGTAGCAATCGCAAAAATATTCGGGTCAAAAATAATATCTTGCGGCGGGAAGCCTACTTGTTCGACGAGAATTTTATAAGCGCATTGGCAAATGTCCACTTTACGCGCAAAAGTATCCGCCTGACCGTCTTCATCAAAAGCCATAACAATCACGGCGGCACCGTAACGGCGCACCAAGCGGGCGTGTTTAATAAATGCCTCTTCGCCTTCTTTCATGGAAATGGAGTTAACGATACCTTTGCCTTGTATGCATTTTAAGCCCGCTTCGATAATATCCCATTTCGATGAGTCGATCATAATGGGAACTTTGGAAATATCGGGTTCAGAGGCGATTAAATTAAGGAAATGCACCATCGCTTCTTTCGACTCTAGCATGCCTTCATCCATGTTGATGTCGATAATCTGTGCGCCGTTGATCACTTGCTCGCGCGCAACGTCTAAAGCAGTGTCGTATTCTTCTTCGACAATCAGTTTTTTAAAGCGTGCGGAGCCTGTTACGTTAGTGCGTTCACCAACATTCACAAATAAAGAATCTGCGCCGATAGAAAAAGGTTCTAGCCCCGCTAATTGGCAGCGGACTTCTATTTCAGGGATTTTTCTTGGTGAGTAAGGGCTGACCGCATCAACAATCGCTTTGATGTATTCAGGTGAGGTGCCACAGCAACCACCAATAATATTCAGATAACCACTTTTTGCCCAGTCGGCAATTTCTGCGGCCATTTCTTCGGGCGATTCATCATATTCACCAAACTCATTAGGCAGTCCCGCATTCGGGTGAGCAGAAATATAGGTATTAACGTTGGTTGATAATTCTTCTACATATTGGCGCATTTCTTTGGCACCTAAGGCGCAGTTAAAGCCAATAGAAATGGGCTTAATGTGACTCAGTGAATTCCAGAAGGCGAGTGCTGTTTGTCCTGATAAAGTGCGGCCAGAAGCATCTGTAATGGTGCCTGAAATCATCACCGGCAATTCAACGTTATATTGTTCAAAATAGTGTGAGATAGCAAAAATAGCTGCTTTAGCGTTGAGCGTATCAAACACCGTTTCAATCAATAAGATGTCGCTACCACCATCCACTAAGCCGCGAACCGCCTCGCTATAAGCTTCGACTAAATCATCAAAGCTGATATTACGAAATGCGGGTGCGTTAACATCGGGAGACATAGACGCTGTTCTATTGGTGGGGCCTAAAGTTCCGGCGACAAATCTTGGTTTGTCTGGTGTTTGTAAAGTTGCTTCCTCGGCAGCTTGTTTAGCTAGTTTTGCTGCTTCAAAATTAATTTCATAGGCCAACGATTCCATGTTGTAATCGGCCATAGCTATCGTGGTGGCATTGAAGGTGTTGGTTTCGATAATATCGGCACCGGCATCTAAATAGGCTTTATGAATAGCTTTAATAATGTCTGGCTGTGTGAGTGATAATAAGTCATTATTGCCTTTTAAATCAGAATCCCAGTTATTAAAGCGTTCGCCTCGATAATCCTTTTCTTCTAAATGGTAGCCTTGGATCATCGTACCCATAGCGCCGTCTAAAAACAGAATGCGTTGCGAAAGTTGCTGGATTAAAAATTCTTTTTTATTCATAGGGGGCACTTAAGATCGTTTCTATCGGGATTGCTAAACATAGCAAAAGATGTTTTACTTGCTTGCAATGTATATAATGATTTTCTAATGTTTCTGAGGAGTTAAGTATGTCTAAGCCGTCATTTAAAAAGGTCATTCAAAGTGTTTTTGCTGCTGCCATTGGTGTACAAAGCAAGGCAAACAGGGAAAGGGACTTTGAGGGTGGCTCTTTGTCTAGTTATCTAGTTGTCGGAGCTATTGCAACTGTACTATTCATTGCCACACTGGTCACTATTATATCGTTTATTGTTTAGCCTTAAAGCAAAAAAGCCTAGGCAAGAGCCTAGGCTTTTGAGGGATATCAGTTTTGTATTGGATTAGTCAGTTGTTTTGAAGCTGTTTTTGATGGCAATAAACATCTCCCTAATGCCACTCACTAGGTTTGCGTAGTTAATGCTTTCTTTTAGCATAAATTTTGTTCTTACTAGAGCAACGCTAAGCCAAGCCATAACCAGCGGTAAGATTTCAAATAAAATGCCTAGTATGGTACCGAAAAAACCCTTTTGAATTCCACCACCATCTTTTCTATCACCGATGCTCGTTAGGTCACGATCATAATCGCCACCGATATCGCTGCCGTCGAAAGTGTCGAGAATAAGAATATTAAAGTTATAAAAGACTATTTGCACGACAAAGAACATAATGGCCGCGCCTGCTGTCCAAAATAAAATTTTGCCTGTTTTCGCTTGTACTGCTGTTCTATAGATCCAAATTGCAATCAGAATAGATAATAAACCACCAAACATTATTGACCCCTTATTTTTGTTGTTTTTACTTTGTGCGGCACTTAATAAACTAAGGTGCACAATGATCAAGGAATAAACATTATAAACAGCTAATCTTTATTATGGAAATCTACATTGAAACTAAATGGCAGAAATATTTAAGTAAATTTGATGCTTTAGCGTGAATTAGTCGCTAAATGAGGGAGGGGGTAGCTAATAAAATCTTGACTTCAATAAATCATCAAGTATCATAATACGTTCATTTACTGGCATATTTTTGACAGTAATAATTATAATAAATCACAAGAAGGTAGGACACTCATGGGTGCAATCTTAGATGTTACTGAAATGTTAAAAGAGCCTGCGGGCATGGCCGTTGCAGCAATTGTTATTGCTGTAGGTTATTTCTTTGTAAAATGGGTTTTCGCTGAGCCTGCTGACGAAGAGTAAGTAATACATTTACTCCGTTTGATCAAAAACCCGTCAGTTTTTAACTCGCGGGTTTTTTTATGCCTGGCATCCACTGAATTTAGTCTGTTTTGTGATATTACATTATAATTTGTAGTATTTTTGTAATATAGATTGAGTCTCCTAATGCTAAGTATTCTGTCTCACGCTTTTGCGCGCTATCATCAGCGCCAAGCTCCCGCCTTTATTATTGGTATCTTTCGCGTTCTGTACGGAATAGTTGCCTTTCAAGAAATTGTATTCTTGCTTTATTTTAATCACTTGATTTTTGATCCTGTGCCTTATATAGACGTGGAATTTCCAATGATTCCGTTGTTTTTATGTTTGTGGGCAGTGGTAGCAAGCTGGCTTATTGTTGGCTATCGCAGCCAATTTTCAATTATTGCTAATTACCTTTTTTGGATTGTTTTTGTTAATTTCACGCCTATGCAGCGAGATTTTGATGGGGGCTTTGATCTATTTATGATCGGTGTCGGTTTTTTTCTTATTTTTATGCCGATTGGGCGTGCCGTATCGGTAGATAACTTGCTGTATAAGTTGCAGTTTAAATATGCAGATAAGCCTAGTTTGCCAAAAATGGCCAGTGTTTTAAGTCTCTTGTTTCCTGTGCTGGTTTGTCTTGGTTTTCTCTATTTTGATTCAGCAATACATAAAATGTTTGCTGAACATTGGCGTAATGGCTTGGGTGCGTGGTTGCCGTCTTCAATGCCTTATTATATGTCGGCTCTGGATTTGTCTTGGCTGCTGAATAATGAGCTGATACAAAAAACTATTGGCTATTTGATTTTGGTGTTTCAATTCACCTTTATCTTTTTGTTTTATCGGCGTAATTTTCGACCGTTTTTTTTGTTGGTAGGTGCTGGGCTGCATATCGGTATCACCCTTAGTTTTAATATTTATCCCTTTGGCTTGGGGATGCTTGCTGTTTATATTTTGATGGTGCCCTTTTCCTGGTGGCAAAATATTGCAAATAAAGTGGTGCATAAAGTACCGCAGCTGGCAGTTTTTTATGATGGCGATTGTCCTTTATGTAATCGTACGGCAGTGATTATTAATCATTTTGATATTTTTCAGGGCGTAGTATTTAAGGATTTACAAACGCAAGCAGATTCTGCTTGCGAATTACAAGTTTATGATGAGCAGGTATTGTTGGCTGACCTGTATGCCGTCGATTTGGCGGGTAATGTTTATGCGGGTGTTGATACTTATATTCAGATATTTGCAAAAATGCGTTATTTGGCTGTACTTGCCTGGTGTTTGCGTTTACCTGGTGTGTATCAAATGGCTAAAGCGAGTTATCGACGCATTGCAGATAATCGTGAGCGCATCCAGTGTGATGCTTCTTGTTTGCCGCCTGTAAAGAAAAAAGCCTATCCAGTGGATTTATATACGCGGGTTTTTGAGCGATATGCAGAGCAACAGCCTAAGCAATTTAGGTTGCGCATGGCAAAGATTTTTGTAGTATTGGTGGTGCTACAGTTGAATAGTAGTGTTCATTATGGCTTCTTGTATCGTTTTTATGATCTATCGCAGGTGGAAAGTCCTTTGACGAATCAAGTTCGCGCGCTAAGCAATGCTGTTTTAATGCTGTCTACGACATTTTTAGGGATTACGCCGCATGCGTTATATTTGCATGATCATTTCGCGGGTTATGAAGATTTGATTGCAATTACTTATATTGATGCTCAGGGTAAAGAGCAGTGGTTGCCTTTTGTCAATGATAAAGGGCGTATGCTTGCACCTAATTGGGGGCGCGTACATTCCATGTGGGCCAATATTGCTGTAACACCGAATATAAACTCAGCTAGACTGAGTAAATTTATTATGAAGGTGACGGCATTTTGGGGGGCTAAAGTTGGATTGGATTTGAATCATGCTAAATTTGTCATTAAGCATAAGAAAGTAGCTTCCCCAACGCAATGGCGGTCCGACTTGCGCGCAGATAACTTATCGGGTGAATGGGATAATATTGGAGTTGCTATGTGGCGAGACAAGAGAGTTGATATTAACTTACCGAGCTTAAAAGTAGTGAGCGATTAGGTTAAGTTGGGTAAAAAAAATCGCTTAAATATAAAATGGTGTTGCGTCAAAACTATCGCCATGATATAAATTGCTCCGTGCTTTTGATTAGTGCATAACAAAAATAATAATTCCAATCCTGAGGAGGATGACATGAAAAAAGTATTATCTTTATTAGCTATCTCTTTAATGTTAATCGGTGTGACAGGTTGTATTGATGATCCCGATGGTACTAAACAAAAAGTTTCTAGCTCTATTTCTCTCTAATAGTTTAGAACTAAGTCTTTAGAAAAAAGCCTAGGAAAACCTAGGCTTTTTTTTGCCTAAAATAATACTGCTGTGCTGTTTTTTGCTTATATGACTGATGTTACGCACCGATTATTATGAATCAATAACTTAAAATCTTTTCGAGTTGCTACAGCTAGCATTCTATCTGATGCGTGCGTAACATCAGTTATATGAAATGACTGGGCTTTTTTGCAGGGAGAGGTGGTTAAGCTTAATTTTTTAGGAATGAATTCGTTACCCTTTGTTTTTAGTCGCTAAGGGTTAAATGCTTGAGGAGTCGAATCGGTATATCAGTTGTGCTGTGGAAAAGCTCGATTCATTTTTTATGTAATGCATGCATTGCATAAAAAATGAATCGAGGTTTTTGTGTTTAGCTTTGCGCTGGTATTTGCTTTTATCTTGAAAAATAAGTGCTTTGTTAAAATAATGTGCGTGTTTGGCAACAAGGTTTTTTGTCTCTATTGCCTTGTTTTTATCACGTTTTTTGTTTTTCTTCATAGTAGTTACTCCTTGAGAGCATAGCGGATAAGTATTTCTTTTGTGCAAAATTTTTGTGAACAAACTAAAATGGTTCTTTGTTTCATTTTAAGATATGCCCGTGAAATTTCCAAAAGAATTTGATGTTATTGTGATCGGTGGTGGCCATTCAGGTACTGAAGCCGCTTTAGCCGCAGCGCGTACAGGTGCGCAAACCCTGTTGTTAACTCAAAGTGTTGATACTTTGGGGCAAATGAGCTGTAACCCTGCGGTTGGTGGTATTGGTAAAGGTCATTTGGTTAAAGAAGTAGACGCGCTGGGCGGGGTAATGGCGCGAGCTATTGATCATGCAGGGATTCATTTTCGAATTTTAAATGCAAGTAAAGGGCCGGCGGTGCGTGCAACGCGAGGCCAGGCAGATAGAGAGCTGTATAAGAAGTTTATTAGAAATGCTTTAGAGAATCAGCAGAATTTACAGCTATTTCAGCAAATGGTGTCTGATCTAATTGTTGAGGGTGAGGCAGTTGTTGGGGTTAAAACTCAAATGGGCTTACAGTTTAAAGCGAAATCTGTCGTCTTAACGACAGGTACCTTTTTAGGCGGTAAAATTCATATAGGCTTGGAAAATTATGCAGGTGGTCGCGCTGGTGATGCGGCATCCCTTGCTTTAGCAGATAGGCTGCGTGAGTTACCTTTTAATATAGATAGATTAAAAACCGGCACGCCGCCACGCATCGATGGCCGAACAATTGATTTTTCACGCTTAGAGCAGCAGCATGGCGATACGCCAGTGCCTGTATTTTCCTTTATGGGATTAGCGAGCCAGCATCCCCAGCAAGTACCTTGTTATATAACGCGTACTAATGAGCGCACGCATGACATCATTCGTGGTGGGCTTGATCGCTCGCCTTTATATGCTGGTGAAATTGAAGGTATCGGGCCGCGCTATTGTCCTTCAATAGAAGATAAGGTTGTGCGTTTTGCCGAGCGTACATCACATCAGATTTTTATTGAGCCAGAAGGCTTGAATACCAATGAATATTATCCTAACGGGATTTCCACTAGCCTGCCATTTGATGTGCAGTATGCATTTGTGCGTTCTATGTTGGGTTTTGAGCAAGCTGAAATTGTTCGCCCGGGCTATGCAATTGAGTATGATTTTTTTGACCCTAGAGATTTAAAGACTTCATTAGAAACTAAGCATATGCAGGGCTTATTTTTTGCTGGGCAAATTAATGGTACAACAGGTTACGAAGAGGCAGCAGCGCAAGGATTGATCGCTGGATTGAATGCGGCACGTAAGGCGCAAGGTAAGGATAGTTGGTGTCCAGCAAGGGATGAGGCCTATATCGGTGTGATGATTGATGACTTGATTTCGTTAGGAACGAAAGAGCCTTATCGAATGTTTACTAGTCGTGCTGAATATAGATTGTTATTGCGCGAGGATAACGCAGATCTGCGCTTAACTGAGAAGGGTCGTGAGTTAAATCTTGTTAGCGATGAACGCTGGCAGCATTTTGTTGATAAGCGTGAGTCGATAGCAAAATTGCAAACGGAATTAAGTGCTAAGTGGATCAGAAGAGATAGTCCGGAGGCTGTGCGTGTTGCTGAAGTTTGGGGTAAGCCACTAATTAAAGAGGCTAGCTTAATGGAGTTATTGCGTCGCCCTGAAGTTGATATTGTGCAGTTAATGGAATTTGCCCAGACCCAAGGGCTTGATGGTTCGATTTTACAGCAGGTGGAAGTGCAGGCAAAGTACGCAGGTTATATTGATCGACAGCAACAAGATATTGATAAAGCAAAGCGTTACAACCATTTGGAGATGGGGGTGGATTTTGATTATAGCTTGGTGCCTGGATTGTCAAATGAAGTTCGAGAAAAGCTAACTAAGCAGCGTCCGGAAACCTTGGGTTTGGCTTCAAGAATCCCTGGAATAACGCCGGCAGCGGTTTCACTTTTACTTATTTATATGAAAAAGCAACATGGATAATAGTCGAGACGTGCTAGTGACTGGGTTGGCAGATTTAGCTATTAACGCCACAGAGCAGCAAATTGATTTATTGTTGGCTTTTGTACGTTTAATAGAGAAGTGGAATAAAACTTATAATCTAACAGCGATACGCAATCGCGAAGAAATGCTGCATTTGCATATCTTGGATAGCTTGGCGGTTTTACCTTTTGTCTCGGGTAAAAATATTATTGATGTCGGTACTGGAGCAGGATTGCCCGGAATTCCTTTGGCAATTTTTATGCCTGAAGTGCGATTTACGTTGCTAGATAGTAATGCCAAGAAAACTCGCTTTGTTCAGCAGGCCATTTTGGAGTTAAAATTAAAAAATGTCGAAGTTGTCCATAGCCGAGTTGAGCAACTCAAAAGGGCGGGTGAATTTGATGCGGTTCTCTGTCGTGCATTTGCTAGTTTGCATGACATAATGCAATGGACGGACTATTTATTGCAAGCAGAAGGGGTATTGATCGCCATGAAAGGACAGAAGCCTGTGGCAGAGCTTGAGCGGTTAGAGCGCGTTTATTCAGTAGAATCGATTGTAGTGCCTGGTATTGATGCAGAGCGCTGTGTGGTGCGGATAAATAAATCATGACGAAAATAATTGCAGTAACCAATCAAAAGGGTGGCGTAGGTAAAACCACGACCAGTGTTAATTTGGCTGCTTGTTTGGCGGCAGCAAAACGTAAAGTATTGCTTATCGATTTAGATCCGCAGGGTAATGCGGCGATGGGTTGTGGTGTTAATAAGGCGACCGTGCAATATTCCAGTTGTGATTTGTTATTGGAGGATATACCCGTTGCAGAAATGATCGTGGAGGTTGCTGATATTGGTTTTTCTGTGATTGCCGGTAATTCAGATTTAACTGTGGCGGAAGTGCAGTTAATGAAGATGACCCAGCGTGAGCGTCGATTAGCTAATGCTCTGAAGCAAGTGCAAGATAATTATGATTATATCTTAATTGATTGTCCGCCTTCGCTAAATATGCTGACTTTGAACGCTATGGTTGCTGCGACTAGCGTACTAGTGCCTATGCAGTGTGAGTATTATGCGCTGGAGGGCTTATCAGCCCTAATGGAGACATTGCGCAACATTCGTGAAACCGCAAATCCAGGCTTATATTTAGAAGGTATTCTGCGCACCATGTTTGATAATCGTAGTCGATTGACAAAAGATGTCTCGGAGCAATTAGTCGAGTATTTTGCAGATAAAGTATTTCGGACTTGTGTGCCGCGTAATATCCGGTTAGCGGAAGCGCCAAGCCATGGTATGCCCATCTTGCAATATGATAAGAGTTCCCGTGGCGCGCTGGCTTATATTGCTTTGGCGGGCGAATTAATTAGAAAAGAAAAGAATTAGGTATATGTCAGTAAAAAAACGGGGATTAGGCAAAGGCTTAGGCGCATTGATGGGCGATATGGCCGTTAAAGAGCATGCAAAAGATAGCGTGCAAAACCTGCCTGTTGAGTATTTGCAGCGCGGCAAGTATCAGCCTAGAAAAGATATGGATCCTGAGCGATTGCAGGAGTTGGCTGATTCAATACGTGCGCAAGGCATAATTCAGCCAATTATCGTACGCGAGGTTGGCTATAATCGCTATGAGATTATTGCGGGTGAGCGTCGTTGGCGAGCTGGTCAGTTAGCAGGCCTAGCCGAAGTTCCTGTCGTTATTAAGGATATTGAAGATCGTGCTGCGATGGCGATTGCTTTGATTGAGAATATTCAGCGTGAAGATCTCAATCCGCTCGAAGAGGCTGAAGCTTTGCTAAGGTTGGTGGCTGAATTTGAATTAACCCATCAACAAATAGCCGAGGCTGTTGGCCGCTCAAGGGCAACGGTGACTAATTTATTGCGCTTGAATGAGTTGGAAAATGCGGTAAAAGTATTTGTAATTAAGCGTCAGTTGGGTATGGGTCATGCGCGAGCCCTATTAAGCTTATCGGCAGAAAAACAAATATTACTCGCCACTAAGGTGGCTGAAGAAGGCTTGTCAGTGCGAGTTACTGAGGTATTAGTAAGAAAAGCACAAAAAGCAGAAGAGGCTGAGGCTGTTACAGAGCAAGTAAAGGAAAAGATATTTGATCGAGATGCATTGCGCTTGCAAGAGGCTATTAGCGAATTTTTAGGAGCTAAGACCACTATTAAGCATAAAAAAAATGGGCAAGGGTCTGTGGTTATTGATTATAGTAATCTGGATGAATTAGATGGCATTGTGAGTCGATTTAATTTAAAGCACGATTTTTAAATCTAATAGGAAGTCGCTTGGGTCACGAGGCGAGAGCAAGGAAAATAAAATCATTCTTGCTTAAATATGTGCTGAAAGATATAATTCTGCCACTGTTTGGTTCGCTTTTTTGGAAGAAAAATTAAATTCTCGGTTTTTAGTAAGGTTATTGTCGGGCAAATATGCATAATATTGTTTGCAGTTATGGCTTTTTATTTTCTGGGTAATGAATTAAGCGCTAAATCCGCCTTTTATGGTGGGATTGCAGCCTTGATTCCAAATTTATATTTTGCTCAAAAAGTAAGCCGGCATAAAAAACAAGAGGCAAAGAAAGTCGTTCAGTCGTTTTATGCGGGCGAGTCTGGAAAATTAATTATGACAGCAATGCTATTTGCTGCTATTTTTCAAGACCCAAAACTAGATATTATTGCGGTGTTGACAGTTTATATGTCGGCATTAACGGTTTTTTGGTTTGCGTTATTGATACGCAAATATTAATTAGATTAAAGCGAGGAAAGATGGCTACTGAGGCACATGCGGCGGAAGGCGCAACAGGATATATTGTTCACCATTTAACGCCTCTCTCTGTGGGTGAAGGGTTCTGGACTTTACATTTAGATACCTTGTTTTTCTCAGCAGTCTTAGGTGCTTTATTTGTTTGGTTTTTTAAAGTTGCCGCAGAAAAAGCAACCATTGGTGTTCCCGGCACAAGCCAAGCTTTTGTAGAAATGATTATTGAGTTTGTTGACCAGCAAGTTAAAGACTCTTTTCATGGTAGAAGTGAATTAATCTCGCCGTTAGCGTTGACTATTTTTATCTGGGTATTCTTGTGGAACTTCATGGATTTATTTCCAGTTGATATATTGCCCGCTGTGGCAGGTATGATGGGCATGGAATATATGCGTGTCGTGCCTAGTACCGATTTAAACGCAACCTTTGCATTATCAATCAGCGTGTTTTGTTTAATTATCTTTTATAGTATCAAAATTAAAGGGGTTGTCGGCTTTGCTAAAGAGCTAACTTGCACCCCCTTTGGTCCTTGGATGATGCCTTTTAACTTGCTATTAAAGCTAGTTGAAGAAATTGCAAAGCCAATTTCACTTGCTTTACGTTTATTTGGTAACTTATATGCGGGCGAACTAATCTTTATATTGATTGCACTACTACCTTGGTATATTCAGCCTTTATTGGGTTTCCCATGGGCGGTGTTTCATATTTTGATTATTACTCTTCAAGCTTTCATCTTTATGGTATTGACAGTTGTCTACCTAAGCATGGCGCATGAAGATCATTAAGATTTTCTTTAAACTTTAAATAACAATACTTTTGGAGGTATTATGGAACTTGCAGCGTTGATTGCAGATGTACAAGGTATGACTGCTATTGCAGTAGGTCTGGTTTTAGGTATGGGTGCATTAGGAACAGCAATAGGCTTCGGTTTATTGGGTGGTAAATTCCTTGAAGGTGCAGCACGTCAACCAGAAATGGTTCCTATGCTACAAGTTAAAATGTTCGTTGTTGCTGGTCTACTTGATGCGGTAACAATGATTGGTGTTGGTATGGCGTTATTCTTTACATTCGCTAACCCATTCCTATCTGCTGTTCAAGCGGTTGCAGGATAAGACGCTCGTCAGTTATTTTAACAACAGCAACATGAGGAAGGCTAGTGAGTATTAATGCTACGCTAATCGGTCAAATGATAACGTTTACACTTCTGGTATGGTTTACCATGAAGTATATTTGGCCACCACTAATTGGCGCTATCGAAGAACGTAAAGCAAAAATTGCTGAAGGATTGGCAGCGGCTGAAAAAGGCCAACATGATATGGAGTTGGCAGCAAAAAAAGCTGCAACTGTTCTTAGAGAAGCGAAACAACAATCAGCTGATATTATTAATCTTGCTCAAAAAAGAGCGAATGAAATCGTTGAAGAATCAAAAGGTACTGCTAAAGAAGAAGGCGTACGTATGATTGATGCGGCTAAAGCGCAAATTGAACAAGAGATGCTGCAAGCGCAAGAAGCTATGCGCAAAGAAGTGTCTACATTAGCGCTAAAAGCAGCTGGACAGATTTTAAAACAAGAAATTGATAAAGCTAAGCACAAAGATCTTATCAGCAAAGTATCTGAGCAATTAGGTCAAGCATAATGAGTGAATTAGCAACTTTGGCAAGGCCATACGCAGAAGCGGCATTTAAAAGGGCAAAAGAAACAGGCAATTCCCAAGAATGGTCTGATGCTTTAGCTTTTCTTTCGGTCGCAATCCAAGATACAGATTTATCTGCCATTATCAATAATCCTAAAGTTAGCCAAGATAGATTGGTTCAGCTAATGCAGGATATTTGTCAAGATAAAGTAAAAAATGAGAGTTTTAACTTTCTAAAGTTACTGATCGAAAATAGCAGGCTATATTTGGCTCCACAAATTGCGGAATTATTTGAAAGCTATAAGGCTGAAGATGAAGGTTATGTCGATGTTGATGTTATAACAGCTTATGCCTTAACCAAAGCGGAAGAGCAAAGTTTTGCATCATCACTAAAAGTGAAACTAAATAAAGAAGTTAATATCCACGCCAGCGTCGATAGCTCTTTAATCGGTGGCTTTTTAGTGAGAGCTGGTGACAGCGTAATTGACGGATCTATTAGTGGCCAACTTCAACAACTAGCTAAAAGGATCTAACAGCTTAGACTGAGAAAAAATATGCAATTAAAACCATCTGAAATAAGTGATCTGATTAAGAAACGGATCGAAAATTTTGACGTTAATGTCGAAGCGCATACCGAAGGTACCGTTGTTAGTGTAACTGACGGTATTGTAAAAGTTCATGGTTTGTCACAAGCTATGCAAGGGGAAATGCTTGAATTCCCTGGTAACTCTTTTGGTATGGCTCTAAACTTAGAGAGAGATTCTGTGGGTGTTGTTATGCTAGGTGCATACAAACATATTACAGAAGGCGATACCGTAAAATGTACAGGTAAAATTCTAGAAGTACCGGTTGGTGAAGCATTACTAGGTCGTGTTGTAGACGCGCTAGGTAATCCAATCGATGCTAAAGGTGAAATCAATACCACAGAAATGTCTCCTGTTGAAAAAATTGCACCCGGTGTAATTTCAAGACAGTCAGTTGATCAGCCTATACAATTAGGTTTGAAATCAATTGATGCCATGATTCCAGTGGGTCGTGGTCAGCGTGAGTTGATTATTGGTGACCGCCAAACAGGTAAAACAGCGATTGCGATTGATGCGATTATTAACCAAAAAGGTACTGGCGTTAAATGTATTTATGTAGCAATCGGTCAAAAACGCTCATCTATTGCGAATGTAGTACGCAAATTAGAAGAGCACGGCGCAATGGCTCACACCATTATTGTTGTTGCTTCTGCTTCTGAATCTGCTGCACTGCAATTCATTGCTCCTTATACAGGGTGTTCAATGGGTGAGTATTTTAGAGATAAGGGCGAAGATGCTCTGATTATCTATGATGATTTAACCAAGCAGGCGTGGGCTTATCGTCAAATGTCATTGCTATTACGTCGTCCACCAGGTCGCGAAGCATATCCTGGGGATGTTTTCTATATTCACTCGCGTTTACTAGAAAGAGCTTCTAGAATTAATGTCGATGAAGTAGAAAAATTAACGGGCGGTAAAGTAAAAGGTAAAACAGGTTCTTTAACTGCATTGCCAATTATTGAAACGCAAGGTGGTGATGTATCAGCCTTCGTACCAACTAACGTTATTTCAATTACTGATGGACAGATTTTCCTTGAATCGGATTTATTTAATTCAGGTATTCGTCCGGCGGTAAATGCGGGTTTGTCAGTATCGCGAGTCGGTGGTGCAGCACAAACTAAAATCATTAAGAAATTAGGTGGTGGTACACGTCTTGATTTAGCTCAGTACCGTGAATTGGCAGCCTTTGCTCAATTTGCTTCTGATTTGGATGAAAGCACACGTAAGCAAATTGAACGTGGACAACGCGTTACTGAGCTGATGAAACAGGATCAATATTCGCCTATGTCAGTAGCTGAAATGAGTGTTTCATTGCATGCAGCGAACGAAGGTTTTCTGGATGATTTAGAAGTTAATAAAGTACTTGATTTTGAAGCTGCTTTACAATCATATATGAAGTCTGAGCATGCTGATTTGATGAAACAAATCAACGATACAGGCGATTATAGTAATGAAATTAAGCAGGGTATTCAGTCTGCAATAGAGACTTTCATTAAAACAAGTAGCTGGTAAAAGGGGCTTCTAATGGCTGTTGGTAAAGAAATACGCACCCAGATTGCGAGTATTAAAAACACTCAAAAAATCACTCGGGCCATGGAAATGGTTGCTGCGAGTAAAATGCGTAAAACAAAAGACAGAATGAATGCTACGCGTCCCTACTCAAAAAAGATTAGCCAGATCATTAAGCATCTAGCTCATGCTAATCCTGAGTACAAACATCCTTTTCTTGTTCAGCGTGAAGTGAAGCGAGTGGGTATTATTGTGGTTAGTTCTGATAGAGGTTTATGTGGAGGTCTGAATTCAAATTTATTCAGAAAAACGCTTAAGCAACTCACTCAGTGGGACAACAATAATATTGATGTTGATGTTTGTACTATCGGAGGCAAAGGCGCGAGCTTTTTTGGTAGTTTAAAGATAAACAAAGTTGGACAGATTTCTAAGCTAGGCGATACGCCGCATCTTAATGATGTCGTGGGTATTATTAAAATCATGCTAGATGCATATTATGCGGGTACGATTGATGAGCTACATGTTATGTATAATCAATTTGTAAACACTATGACTCAAGCGCCTACTATAGAGCAGTTAATTCCTGTTGTAGCGAGTGAACTTGAAAATGATGGACTGAAAAAGCATTGGGATTATTTATATGAGCCTGATGCTAAAGAAGTTTTAGATAATTTACTAACCCGCTATATAGAATCAATTGTTTATCAAGGTTTAGTAGAAAATAATGCCTGCGAGCAATCAGCTAGAATGGTTGCGATGAAAAGTGCTTCAGATAATGCTGGCAACCTTATTGGTGAGTTGCAGCTTGTTTATAACAAAGCAAGACAAGCCGCTATTACGCAGGAAATTTCAGAAATTGTTGCCGGTGCCGCAGCTGTTTAGGTCTTGTAGAACAATTTAAGTAATTAAGAGGACGACACAATGAGTTCGGGTAAAATCGTTCAGATTATTGGTGCGGTTGTGGATGTGGAATTTCCACGTGAAGCACTACCAAAAGTATATGATGCGCTTAATGTAGAAGGCGTTGGGCTAACTTTAGAAGTTCAGCAACAATTAGGTGATGGCATAGTTCGCGCAATTGCAATGGGAACAACTGATGGTGTTCGTCGTGGCTTAGCAGTAAGCAACAGCGGTGATGCGATTAAAGTACCTGTTGGCCAAAAAACCTTAGGACGTATTATGGACGTCTTAGGTAATCCAATTGATGAGAAAGGTCCAATTGGTGAAGAAGAGAAATGGGTTATTCATCGTGACGCACCTTCTTATGCAGACCAGGCTCCGGCGAGTGAGCTTTTAGAAACAGGTATTAAGGTTATTGACTTAGTATGTCCGTTTGCTAAAGGTGGTAAAGTTGGACTATTCGGTGGTGCTGGTGTAGGTAAAACTGTCAATATGATGGAACTTATTCGTAACATCGCTATTGAGCATAGCGGCTTCTCAGTATTTGCTGGGGTAGGTGAGCGTACTCGTGAGGGTAATGATTTCTACCACGAAATGACAGATTCTAACGTTATTGATAAGGTATCGTTGGTTTATGGGCAAATGAATGAGCCTCCAGGCAACAGATTACGCGTTGCATTAACGGGTTTGACCATGGCGGAATATTTTCGTGAAGAAGGGCGTGATGTTTTATTCTTCGTAGATAATATTTATCGTTATACCTTAGCGGGTACTGAAGTATCTGCGCTATTGGGTCGTATGCCATCAGCGGTAGGTTATCAGCCTACGCTAGCTGAAGAGATGGGGGTATTGCAAGAGCGTATTACTTCAACTAAAAAAGGTTCAATTACTTCAATTCAAGCGGTATACGTACCTGCGGATGATTTAACCGATCCATCACCGGCAACAACTTTCGCGCATTTAGATGCAACTGTTGTATTGTCTCGTCAAATTGCTGAATTAGGTATTTATCCTGCTATTGATCCATTGGATTCAAGTAGTCGTCAGTTAGATCCTTTAGTGATTGGTCAAGCGCATTATGATGTGGCTCGTGGCGTACAAGGTATTTTGCAGCGCTATAAAGAGTTACGCGATATTATTGCGATTCTGGGTATGGATGAGTTATCTGAAGAAGATAAGTTAACTGTAACAAGAGCACGTAAGATCCAACGTTTCTTATCGCAGCCTTTCTTTGTTGCGGAAGTATTTACTGGTTCTCCAGGAAAATATGTTTCACTTAAAGATACTATCGCTGGTTTCCAAGGTATTATTGACGGTGAATACGACGACTTACCAGAGCAAGCGTTCTATATGGTTGGTTCCATAGATGAAGCGGTTGAAAAAGCGAAAAAAATGTAAGTTGTTAACTTATAGGTAATATTATGACTATGACAGTACATGTAGATATCGTAAGTGCAGAACAGGAGATTTTTTCAGGAATGGCTGAAATGATTTTTGCTCCTGCTGAACTTGGCGAAGTAGGTATTACACCGCGTCATGCGCCATTAATATCAAAGCTAAACCCGGGTGAAGTTCGCGTAAAAATAAGCGAAAAACAATCTCAGGCGTTTTATGTTTCCGGTGGGTTATTAGAGGTGCAACCACATTTAGTGACGGTGCTCGCTGATACAGCCATTAGAGCAAAAGATATTGATGAAGCAGCCGCTTTACAAGCGAAAGCAGCCGCAGAAGAAGCGTTAAATGATAAGTCTGGTAAGATTGATTATGCAACAGCTCAATCTCAGTTAGCTCAAGCTATGATGCAATTAAGAACCTTAGATAGACTCAAAAAACGAGGCCACTAGGTTTATAGTCGTTGAATAAAAAAGCCCGATAGCCATTTCGTTATCGGGCTTTTTTTGTTTAAAAGATTAAAAATAATTAACGCAATTATTTTAGTGAAAAATGTTCTTTATTGAAGATTTTTTGCTATTGCTTTATTACTAAACAATGCTTGCTATAATTTGAAAAGAATCCCCCTCCGATAACTTAAGGAATTATTTACATGACTTTGAAAACGCTTATCTTAGCGGCTGGACAAGGCACACGCATGCGTTCGGCTCGTCCAAAAGTTTTACATGAAATTGCAAAGCGTAGTTTATTGCAGCATGTTTATGATACAAGTCAATTGATCATTGGTAATGAAATTATCGTTATTTACGGTCATGGTGGCGAGTTAGTTAAGCAGACCTTATCTGGCCTTGACGTACAATGGATAGAGCAAAAAGAGCAATTAGGTACTGGGCATGCGGTCTTACAGGCAGATGGCTTGATTAATAATGACGACATAGTGCTGATTTTGTATGGTGATGTGCCTTTATTAACTAAACAGTCGATTGATCGCTTATTGGCCAATGTTAGCGAGCAATCATTGGCATTATTAACTGTTAACTTAAATGACCCTACAGGTTATGGGCGCATTGTTAGAAATTCACAAGGTTATGTTGCAAAAATTACGGAGCATAAAGATGCAACGGAGCAAGAGCAACTGATTAAAGAAGTTAATACCGGAATTCTTGCGGTAAAAGGTAACAAGTTAAAAAACTGGATTGCACGCTTAGATAACAGTAACGCTCAACAAGAGTTCTACCTGACTGATGTTATTGAAATGGCGGTTAATGAAGGTATAACTATTAAAACAAGTCAGGCTGAACATCCAGATGAAGTGCTTGGGGTTAATAATCGTAAGCAGTTAAGTCACCTAGAAAGAGTGTATCAATTAGCTCAAGCAGATAAATTGATGGAAGTGGGTGTAACTTTGGCTGACCCCGCAAGAATTGATTGTCGAGGAACCTTTATATCTTTAGGCCAAGATATTTCAGTTGATATTAATGTTATTTTTGAAGGGAGTAATAGGATAGGTAATAATGTCACCATTGGTGCTAATACCATCATTAATAATTCTGTTATTGCTGATAATGTGCAGATCCTTGCCAATTGTATTATTGACAATGCAGTGGTCGGTGCGGGAAGTAAAGTAGGTCCTTTTGCCAGATTACGCCCACAAGCGGATTTAGCTGAGCACGTACATATTGGTAATTTTGTTGAAATAAAAAAATCGACTGTTGCTAAAGGAAGTAAAATTAATCATTTAAGTTATATTGGTGATGCTACCATCGGCAGCGGTGTAAATATTGGTGCCGGCACCATTACCTGTAATTATGACGGCGTAAATAAATTTCGCACTATTATAAAGGACGGTGCTTTTATCGGTTCAGATACTCAGCTAATTGCACCGGTAACGGTGGGTAAAAATGCCACTATTGGTGCCGGGTCTACCATCACCAAAGATACGCCTGATGAACAATTAAGTTTATCTAGAGCAAAACAAATTAGTATACAAGGCTGGCAACGCCCAGTAAAAAAGGAGCAATAATATGTGTGGTATCGTCGGTGGAATTGCGCAAAGAAATGTTGTCCCCATTTTAATAGAAGGACTAAAGCGGCTGGAATATCGCGGTTATGACTCTGCGGGATTAGCCGTGGTCACTAATGGTGAAATTTATCGACAAAGAGAAATAGGCAAAGTCAAAGGCCTTGAAGAGTTAATTAATGCCGAGCCTTTTTCAGGTAATATAGGTATAGCGCATACGCGTTGGGCGACACACGGAAAGCCGAGCCGACAAAATGCGCATCCGCATATTTGTAATAATAAAGTGGCTATCGTACATAATGGTATTATTGAAAATCATCAGGCTTTGCGCGAAGCACAAAAAACACAAGGGTACACTTTTACTTCTGAAACAGATACTGAAGTAATTGCGCACCAGATTTATCATGAGCTTGAGAATGCAGGTAGTTTATTGCAAGCAGTAAAAAATACCATTAAGCATTTAGAAGGCGCTTATGCTTTAGGGGTTATCAGTAAAGACGATGAAAATACTTTAATTACTTGCCGGAAAGGTAGTCCTTTAGTTATCGGTGTTGGTTTTGGGGAGTATTTTATTGCTTCAGATGTTGCCGCGCTTTTGCCTGTAACGCAGCGTTTTATCTTTTTAGAGGAAGGTGATATTGCCGAGCTGAAAATTGATAGTTTAGTTATTTATGATAAAGATAACCACATTGTCGAGCGCCCGATTAAAGAAAGTAGTTTAAAAGCAGATGCGGTTGATAAAGGTGAATATCGCCACTACATGCTTAAAGAAATTTACGAACAACCTAATGCCATTGCAGAAACGCTTGAAGGGCGATTTATAAGTAATAAATTGCAAGATAGTGCGTTTGGACATAATGCGGCAGACGTGTTTGATAAAATTAAATCGGTGCAAATTTTAGCTTGCGGCACTAGTTATCACTCGGGTTTAGTGGCCAAATATTGGTTTGAAAAATTAGCACGAGTACCTTGTAATATAGAAGTGGCTAGCGAGTTTCGTTATCGTGAACCGGTTTTATCGGAAGATACCTTAATTGTCACTATTTCACAATCAGGTGAAACAGCGGATACCTTGGCCGCTTTATTGGAGGCAAAACGCTTGGGAGCTAGATATTCACTAGCGATTTGTAATGTCCCAGAAAGTTCTTTAGTGAGAGAGTCTGATCTTATTTTAATGACGCGTGCAGGTGCTGAAATTGGAGTGGCATCGACTAAAGCATTTACCACGCAATTAGTGGCTTTAATGCTATTGGTTGTTGCTGTGGGCAGACGTTTTTCATTAAGCGCCGAAACTGAGGCGGAGATAACCGCTGAATTATTTAAGTTGCCACGAATTATTGAAGATGTATTGCAAATTGATGCCGAAGTAAAAGTATTATCGGAGCAATTTGCCGAAAAGCATCATGCTTTATTTTTGGGTCGGGGTACGCATTATCCGATAGCAATGGAAGGTGCATTAAAGTTGAAAGAAATTTCTTATATTCATGCCGAGGCCTATCCTGCAGGCGAATTAAAGCATGGCCCTTTGGCATTAATTGATGCAGAAATGCCGGTAGTTACAGTAGCGCCTAACAATGGTTTGTTGGAAAAATTAAAATCCAATATTCAAGAGGTCAGTGCTCGCGGTGGTCAATTGATTGTTTTTCTTGATGAATCAATCGTGACTGAAGAAGATGAGAATGTACAGATTGTTCGCATACCTAAAGTGAATAACTTGATAGCGCCGATTGTTTATATCATTCCGTTGCAATTGCTTGCCTACCATGTAGCGATATTGAAAGGTACGGATGTGGATCAACCTCGTAACCTTGCAAAATCAGTGACGGTTGAATAGTTTTGAGGTGTACAAATCAAGTGTTGTTGGCAATACACTTGATTTTTTTGAATGACTTTCTAGTTAAGGCGGCGGCGAACTAAAAGTATAGACGTTTTGCTGATTTACAAAGATTTATTATTGCACCGCGTCGGAGCATAAAGCTAAATCTATATATTCATCTTGATTAGTTTTGATGCAGTTCTTTAATGAGTCGGAGATGTCGTTTGCTTCAACGGTATTCATTAAAGTTTTTCTGACAAAGATAGCCATATTTTTTGGTGAGGCAACTTTTTTGGCTGTGAATGCCTGTCCGCAACCAGAATATTGTGCCAAAGAAGCTAATTCAGCCTGACTGCTAGAGCCTTCCTTGCCTAGCCAGATGGTATCTACACAGAGTTTATTGCCTCTCGTTGTCTTTAGCTGTTTAATTAAGTCCTCAGTATTAAAGCTCAGGTGCTCGCCATCACTTAAAATTAGCACGCTTATTTGTTCGCTCTCAGGAATTGTTTGTAAATCTTTTTTGGTCTGTTCTATGGCCGCAGTAAAAGGCGATCCCCCAGAGGCGCAAGGAAGGGTATCTACCGCTTTGATGAATTGCTCATGGTCAAAAGCTTGTAGGCTTCTGTGTTGCACTGTTGAATACCAATTATTGCAGCTGCCATAGCCAAAGGTTCTAATGGCAGTATTTAATTCAAAGGTAGGAATAGTAAGCGCTAAACGCTGCAAAATTTCTTTGCTAACGTCAAAGCGAGAAGGGTGCTCTAAAGGCGTTGGTTCACCTTGGTAGCCACCACTTAAATAAGGCTTGTTCATTGATGCCGAGCTATCAATAATGATGTAGAGATTTTCAGTTTTCGGCGTGAAAAGACCAGACGAAAATTTGTTGTTAATATCTCGCGCTGAAAAAGGCTGAAATATGGTTGGCTTGGGCATGCAGCCAGAAAGAATGACCAGTGAACATGCAACTAAAAGAGCTTTGTCCTGAGATAGTATTTTATTTAGCATGAAAAATTCCTTGTTATCGGTTGATTAGAATGATGAATAATTAGAAGAGATTCAAACGTGCCGTTTCATTGTTTGTCATTTCTTCATACCAAGGCATTTCATCTGATCTTGGTTCCGATAAAATTTCAGTTTCTTTTGCTAATTGAGTGCCTAAATAAGCGTTTAATTGTCCCATGCTGGCTAGGAGTCGATATTGTGCAAAGTGCATATCGTATTTTGCATTGGTATAAGCTACGCTAGCAGTAAACAATTCATTTGCTGAGTCGAGCAAATCAAGTAAGCTTCTCTGGCCAATATTGAACTGTTTTTTATAGGCAATATTAGCTTTTATGCTTGAGTCCATATGGCCTTTTAAATAGCCAAGTTGACTAGAAATGATCTTATAGGCAGTCCAAGATAAGCGCATACTTTCAACTACTTGTCGGTAGGCGTTGTCTCGAATATCTTTTGATTGGTTGATGAGGTAGCTTGTTTCACGCTGCCTATATAGATCTTTTCCACCGTTAAATAGGTTATAGCGAACTCTAATCATTGCGGATAAATCATTATTTTCGCCTTTAATGCCATCCATGTTGTTATTGAAGGTTGAACTGAGCTCCACATCTACACGAGGATAAAAAGGCGAATGGGCGGTTTCGTATTGGGCAAAAGCGGAGTTGATCTCAGCATTCGCTGACTTTAAGACCGGGTGATTATTAATCGCTTGTTCAATTGCATCATCCAGCGATTTTGGTATTAACTTCTCGGGTGCTGATGGAGTGGCTAGTGCTGTAGGTAATATACCAACGGTACGTAAAAATTTTGTTTGTGCATCCTGCTGATTTCCTGATTCTGAAATATAATTAGCTTCTGCTAAGCTAAGTCGTCCAGAAGATTGCTCGGCATCCACTTGTTTACCAACGCCTCTATTAGCGCGTAGGATAATCTGGTCATGCGTCGATTGGTGATAGTGAAGGTTATCCTCTGCTAATTTTACTAGCTCGTTGCGCCGTAAGACATTCAAATAGGCCTCTGTTGCTTCAAGGGCGATGATTTCTGATTGACCAAAAACAGTATAAGAGCGAGAGTCAGCACGAGCTGTATGCCTTTCTACTTCGCTTTGCGTGGCAAATCCATCAAATAACATTTGTCTGATTTGAATGCTTGCTTCTCTGCGGTCTAATTCCACATGGCTTTGATTTCGAGCTGTTAGCGTCGGATTAGTGCTATTTTCATAGCCATAACCGAAACTTAAATCTACGCTAGGTAAATAACCGGCGCGTGCTTGGCCTATTTGTTCCGCGACTGCATTTCTTTCTGATTTTGTAGCTTGAATATGGGGGTTATTATTTAAGGTGTATTGTACCGTTTCTTGTAAAGTTTGCGCTTGGC
>JACUUF010000402.1 GCA_014859465.1 Methyloprofundus sp. | reverse complement strand
GGTCATAGTACCGGTGGCTTGTTGATTCGCTTGTTATTGCATCATCACCCTGAGCTTGCAACGAAAATTCAAGCCGCTGTGCTCATTGGTGTGCCAAACAAGGGAACACCTTTGGCGGATGTGCATCAAAGTGTGTTACCAGGCCTGGTTGCAGGCCTTCATAAACCGATTAAGCAGCTAACACGCAAATACCATTCGCAGCTAGAGGCGCTGCCTGTTCCTAAAACAGTAGCGTTGGGTGGCATTGCCGGCATTGAAGGCTTGGCCATTACCGCCCCATTTTTTCGTGGGCCAAACGATGGTGTCGTAGCCTTTTCGTCCGTTTTTCTACCCCAGATGACGGACTTGATTGCTTTACCACTGGATCATTTTGGCTTAATCCAATCTGAGGTTGCGGCTGCAGCTATATTAAGTTTTTTTGAATCAAAACGTTTTCCAGCTGAACTATTTAGGATGAATCTCATGTCTTTAGCCGATAAGTTTATCAAGTTATACCAGTTGCAACACTTAGACCTGTTATTTAAACATTGCCCAAATATCAACGCTGAAATTGCAACTATGAAGGGAAAAATGTTTTGGGAAAACCTTGCAGAAGTGAATGGGTGGGTGCTTCAAAAAAATCGTGTGTTCGGGCAGGTGCGTATTTTAAATCCGAGTGGAATTCGTAAGGCGTGGGGAACTGAAAATCAACTATCGGATGCGATGGATTTGACCCTAAGTCGCCATTATTCAAATGAGTTTAGCCACTCCTTGTAATCCTTAATATCGCAAAGCGTCATAGTATGTCGCAGTTCTTTGTTATGATTTTTTAAATCATTGAAGCAAGGAGATTGGATGTGATTTTAAGAACGGTAATGATTTTGTTGAGCTGGGGTGTTTCTGGTTTTATCGGTGGCTGGCTCGGCCATTATTTATTTGAAACGCAAATCGCTATTGCTATAGGTGCGGTGATTGGGATTTTGTTTCTCTCACCGCTCATCACGATGTTGAGAAGGGGGCTGGCTTTTTCTTTATTTCGATAGGCTAGTTTTTGAATATCTTGGTTTAGTGGTCATAGAGATTATGTATAAAAGAAAGAGCAAGTGCAGCCTTGCTCTTTTTTACCTTGGCGCTAACAGTGTAAGTCGTATTCGTCAGCTAGATGTTTTAGAACGGCCGCCTCCAGCGTTAAATCTGGGTATTCGGCTTCAATATCATTTAGTGCTTGTTTGAGTTCAGGTTCAATTTCATTTAATTCATTAATAAAGTCTTCACCGATTTGTTTTAGCTCGCACACTAAGTCTTTGAGGGCGGTTTTGACTTCGGCACCACTAGCTGTAAATTCACTCATGATTATCTCCTTTTGAGGTTGTTAGATGTTTCATGATTAGTCTACACTTTCTGTGCGTCATTAAATGACGCACAGGTTTTATTATTTTCGATCATACAGGTCAGGTTGTGTTCATTAATTAAATAAATTAAGTATCGAGGAAGTTATCCAGAACATAATTTATTGGCTTGGAATCACCGGATAAATCAACGCCCCAAAATCCTGATCTGGTGAATCGATCATAATGTCGATCATCAACGGAACTAGCTTGGCCATGATTTTTGTACCATCACTCACCTGGTTGCGATTCACACTTGAGTTCCAAGTCGCTCCACCATGAATCAATTGGTTGCGCAGGATGTAAAGGCGGTCAAATATAATCGACAACACCGCCACAGTATCGTGCTCAAGTAACTTGGCCATCGCCGCTTTTTTGCTCGCCTCGAACCTAGTTTTCCAGGACTCACTACTATCATGTTCTCGTAGTGCCTTCCAGAAAGGT
>JACUUF010000110.1 GCA_014859465.1 Methyloprofundus sp. | reverse complement strand
TGCTGTAAACTTTGTTAAGTAATACATTTTCACGCATTTCTGCATCGGGTTTTATTTTTATATCAATAAAATAGTTCATCAATGCTTCCTTGGTCGAGGATCAATATCACATACATAAGCTAAGCCTTTTTTCCCTAGATAAAAGCTAGATACCCCGGCATTTTCAATCATAGCCTGAATTTCTTTGGCTTTATCCCGGTCTACATCAATTTCGATTTCTAATTGACCGCTGGCTTTGGTCATAAAATGCGCCACTTCACCTACACCTTTTACTCGTTCTTTACGAATGTAGGGATTGCCCCAGATTTTCTTTTTATCACCTGTGGTAAAGCGATTCATAAAATCTTTTTTGGTAAAGCCACGCTTTGAAATACCGCTGATTGTGCCGCTTTTGGTTTTAGCTGTATCTATATCATCAAACCTATCTTTAAGGCGCTCTAATTGTAGGTACAGCGCCGAGCAATAAAACATGATAGGAAAAATTTCACCTTTGTTGCTAAGATAATTGGCATCAGGAAAGTGCTGATTTAAGACCTGTAATGCTTGATTCGCTTCACCGTCATTAATGACAGGTTTCTCTTTATCTAAAATTTCTAGTCTTGAAATAATACTAATCGGATCAAGAGAAATGGTTTTATCAACTTTGTTTTTTTCAAGAATAAACTGACAAAGCTCATTCAAATCCAAGGCGAGAACCCCCCAAAATTCAGGTGAATAATCAGATAAAAACACTGGATCTTTCACTTTGATAATGCCCGTAAACGAATTTTGATCAGTGCTACCGGTCATATTTCTGATATAGGTCATTTCATTATCATTTATTCGCGTAGGATTATCGGTAAAGCTTGTTAATGATTCAATTTCTTTAAAGTAATAATTCTCTGCCAACCTTGATTGATAAAGCTTTTTTTGATCGCCAATTAAACGATTTAAAATGCCCATAACCGTATCGAGCGTGACGTCTCGTTTGATAAAATTTTCAGGTTTTTTTAGGTTCGTCATTGAGCCTATAAACTTACGGCCTCCTTTTGGCAACGGTTCATTATTACTACCATCAAGAAATGAATTACGCCAACTGGATTCGTATTCAATAGTGATTTTCATAGCAACCTCTATTTTGCATAAAAATAGGTCGCATAATCGGCTTCAGGTCGCACGGCAATAGATCCGGGACTGTGTTTAATGCGCATCATTTTTGAACTATCATTATAATCAACCGTTATTTCATCCACATACATATAGGATTTGGCTTGGCGTATGGATAGTTCGCTAATCATTCCTAGTGTGTATTCGACTATCGCTTTAATGGCATCATTGTTTAATAAAATGCCAGCTTCGCCTTCTTCAAAAATAGTACCTAGGCGTATATAGTTTGCATGGAATGTGGCGATAGGTTTTAAGTCCGTGTTGAGTGACTGGATAAAGTCTTGAACGGCTGTCGCTATTGCTTCGCCTTGACCTTCTTTAATGACCATCGCTGCACGATCAAACTTTTTATCTAGGGAAATAAATTGTAATTGTTCAATGCTGATTGAGCCGTAAGAAAGATATTCCGTATCGCCAAAGGTGGTTTTTGAAAAGAATGAGGAGCTATCGCGTTCCCCTGCTTGACCAAATTGTTCAAAATTACCATTACCCAATTGGTCAACGAAATCTTCCATTAATAAGGGGCTGGTGCGTTTGCATTGACTAGAGGGCACAACATAACCACGTATTAATCCCGTGATTGATGCTAGCACTTGTTGTAGGTTTTTATCACCTGCATAGTGTAAATCAAAGGCTTGATCTCTAAATAAATGGTGGCGAATACAATTTTGGCTTATATAGAGTGGCGTTTTTTTGAAATCAATATCGGTCGCTTCTTTTTTATATTTATAGCCTGTGCCTTCTTTTTCTTTACCTGTTAGGTTGGTATAGCCACGCAATTTTGGCAAAGTATGGTTATCAACTGTTTTGCCACCATCACCTGTTAAGGTAGTCGGCCCATTCCAATTTACAACGCCATGTCCTAATGCTGTAATTTTGAAGTCTACGCTTTTAATGCCTGTTACTTTTTCCATTGCTCTTTTTCCGTTGATTAAGTTATTACTACTAAAAAATCTAATTCCTACGCTAAAGCATAAAAACAAGAATAAATATACTAAAACCAGTCTTCTAAACTTAAATTTTCAATACGCGAAAATTCTTTGGTGTTATGTGTGACTAAAGTTGCTTGATTGGCTAAGGCTGTACCTGCGATCAGTACATCTAAAGGACCGATCGGTGTACCTGCCTTTTCTAGTCTGGCTCTAATATGAGCTGTTATTTCCGCTTCATTTTCAGAAAAAGGCAGTATCTGTACAACAGTGAGTAATTCATTTAACTGAGCCCTACGCTTTTCAGGTAATGTTGATTTAGCGATGCCGACTTCAAGTTCATATAAAACAATAGCAGGTAGCACAATTTCCTGAGGTGGCAGGTTAAACAAATGCTGAGCAACATGCCCCATGCCTTTAAAAAAATAGATAACGGTATTGGTGTCTAATGCATACATCAAAAGGGTTCCCGTTGAATATTTTGTCCTTCACCTGCACGTAACTCTTCTGCTAACGGTGCATCCTGCCAGGCACCTGCTAATGCTTTGACTGAATCAGGCCATGAATTGATCGTTTTTTCATCAATAATGCGCTTTAGCCATTGCTGAGAAGAAAGTCCTGCATGACTGGCTGCCGCTTTAATTCTTGCTTCAGTCGCTTCGTTTATTTCTAATATCAGTTGTTTCATTTTTTGCTCCTTTACTTTTTATTTCATCATAATTCTAAAGCCGTGATTGACTCAAACTAATCGCTTTTATTTTTTAGTCGATTCAGTGCAATAGCGCCAATGGCTTGGCCATTAATCCCTTGGGCATAGTAAATGGCGTATTCATTTGCCGAATCATTACATAATGCTAAATCTTCATCAGTGTAACTGACATAAATAGGTGTTTCGGAGTCACGCGCTTCATTTCTAATGATATTGGTTGAATGTTTTTGTTTAATTGTCTCACCGCTTTTAATGCTCTGTATTTTATGGTCTTTTTGATACATAAAGGCCAGTAAGTCACGGTCACTTTTTTTATGCTCGCCAAAGCTACCCTCAATATCTCTGAGGGGTAAGGTTAAAGCATCTTGTGGCTCTGTTGTGTCGCAAATATAGTCATTTTCAAATTTCACCTCATCAAAACTACGAATAGTGCACATCGCCATTTGCACAAAGCGGGTATCTCCGCGTAAGGATTGTTTTTTAATTTTCACCTTGCCATCTTTAGGTAGTTTTTTAAGCGGCAAGGAAACGGGGTCAAGCAGTCGGTAATTGATCACTTGCACACTTTGATTTAAGGCTTTTTTCAAGTCTTGTTCTATCGCTTGTTGATGCGTGGCGTTCGCGTAAAACTGTTCATAAAGTTTATATATTTGCGCCAGTGTTACCGGCTGATCTTCTGGCAATTCTGCCCTTAAAAATTCATGCCATGCTTTGGCGCTTTGTAAGCTATGCAGGCTATCTAAAAACTTCGCACAGGTACTGATTTGTTTGCCGCCAACGGCTAATGACTCAGGAATAGCGGTAATGTATTCATTAACTGTTGTACTTGTGCCAAACCGATCTAATCGCCCCAGTCGTTGCAGCCAGTTTTCTGCATGGGTAAATTCTGTGATCATTTTGTCGCAAGTGATATTAAGCGAGGCTTGCACAATCGGGCCGCTACGCAAAATATCATATTGCTGCGTGCCGTCCTTTTTAAAGCTGTCAACGACGGCATCAAATTGCTTTTGTTTGTCTGATTTTTTATATTTTCCATGAAATAACAGCGCATTTTCAGTGCTTTGGTTTTTAATAAAACTGAGTTGTGCGGTAGTCGCCGTGTTGCTGATAACAAAGGTATTTGTCGTTTGGCTTTGGTAAAGTGGATTGCTTTCGTCTTTATTTTTTTCTTCAAAGGTGGGAAATGATAATAAGTATTGGCTTTGATTAAAGCTTTCGATGCCAATAACATCATCACGCCTTAAACCTAATAAATGCTCAATAAAATAGTAGTTTGGTGTCGCGGAGACTAATAAGGCTTTAGCATTATTACCTTGTAATTTTTTGCATTCCACTAATTCGGCGAACAATAAATTAAACGCGGGCATATTGATGTATTCGTGATATTCATCAAACACCACATGGGCATTCATATAAGCCACCAAACTATCTACCTGGCGATGGGTGATGATTGCATTGCTGATTTGATCTATGGTGGTGATGACTATATCACCTGAAAAACTCTCTGCTTCCGGAGTTTCTTCTGGGTCATTACCAAATTGGCGCAGTTGTTTGAATTCACCCGTATTAATTTCTATTTTGGCATTAGGTAAATAATCGGGCGCGGATAAGTCATTAAATAAACCTTGGCAGACTTGTACGCGCGGGCAAATCCAAATAATTTTTTTAACGTTGGTTTTTACTGCCCATTCCAAGGCAATTTTAGTTTTACCACAACCGGCGGGCCCGCTGAGTACGCCCACTGAAATCTCTTCGTCGGCTAATTCTGTCGCCGCATCAGTTTGACGTTGATTGCGCTCACTATTGGCAGGATTTTGTTTAAACCCCTCAAGGCAATCTTGAATAAGTCGGCTTAGCCCCCGTTCTTGTAGCAATTTATCCTCTAATATCGTACTCAGCGTTTCTTCTTCAATATAGGCATTTAGCGCTTCACTGCTTAAGGCTGAAATAAGCCTGTCGGCTGTAACAAGCGCGGTTCTGGCTAGGTTATTTTTGGCATTACATAAGATACTGTTTTGATAATTCTTTAAGTTATCTGATTCAAAATAATCTTTGTATTTAGGTAGTTCTGTTTTTTTAAAGCTGTAGGCTTGCTCATCAGTCATGGTATGAGCAGAGGCTTTGATTGTGGGTAATTCTTCAGCAGAGAATTGGTTAGACAAGGCGTTGATTGCAGCAATTAAGGGATTAAAAGTCTGTATTAAATTTCTTAATTGCTCTTCGGTCAGGTTTGCTTCTAATTTGTCATGGATGTTATAAAGATTATTCAAGTCTTTTTTGCGTATCGGCTTGGCATGATGCCAGTAAATAGCATGTAGAATACGATCAACATTTTCCGGGTTGATATCGCCTTTATCATTGACCAATTGATACAGCAATAAAGAGATTTCGTTATGCCTTGGATGCTTTTCAAACCAGCCTTTGCCAGATGTTTTATCGATATGCTGTCCTTCCTCGGGCAATTCATCAATCAGTTTTTTCTTGGTTTTTTCCAGAATCCAATTTTGAAACAACGGATCTATTTTGCCGACATCATGTAAGCAACCGGCATTAAAAACAGCAATGGCTAATTTTTCGTCATCAACTAAGCGCTTAATTAATTGATAAGCCACATAACCTACTGCAAACAAATGTTGATCTAAAGGCTGTTTTTTGGTGTTTGCATAGTAATTTTCAATTTTCACGTCTATTTTATCCATTTTTAGTGCATTTATTTGATTGGTGTAATTCACAGGCACAATACCCTGTTCATTAAATTCACTTTTACTCCCCACCACCCACAAAAACTCACTCCGACTACGGCTTCTAATCCAATGACAGGAAACGGCGGTATTTTTAGTTGCGCTGTGCCGCAGTAGTTTTTTAACCGCCTGTAATCCCTCTTCAGTAATGACGGTTTGCCATGTGTTGGTGCCAATACGGTTGGCAAAGGCGTCGAGTACGCGGCGGGTTCGGTTGAGGGCTTTGTGTTCGCATTGGGATATGAAAGTGACCATCATAAATCTTTACCCTCGGCACTGGCTTGTTTGACCGCTTCAAACATAAAATCCAGGGCTTTATGTTGGGTGAAGTTTTGCAGGCATTGCTGGCGAAATTCTTGTTCGCTGGCTTGTTCTTTGGCGCAGATAAAGGCCCAAGGGAGTATTAAGGTGTCTTTGATTAAATCGGCGACATCAAATACTAATGCGCCGCGTCTGGTTTTGCCGTGCATCACGGCAAAACCGTGAGGAATGCCCAGCACCCATAGCGTGGTGGCAGCAAGTCCGTAAGCTAGATAATTACCGTGATTTAAGAAGGCATTGGCGTCGTCGATGCTGTCATGTTGTCTAACAAAGTCTTTTTGTTTGGTCTGGTTTGCGGCTATTTTGTAGAGCGATTTGGTCAGTTGCGCTTCAATTAATAATAAATTGCTGACATCTTGACAGTGTTCTATTTTGGCTGAGAAATGGCTCAATGCTTGGTTTATATCAGGGTTATCCAGGCTAAAACCTTCATTGTTTAATTCTCGATCATTAGCCCAAACTTTTTGCATGAAACGGATACGTTGTTGTTGAAATTGTTTGGCGACTTTTAGGCGTTTTTCTGGCTCAAACCAGAATGCCATCCAGCCTTGTACATACTCTGTGGGTCGGTATTCGCTTTGCGGTGAGAGCCATTCTATTTCATTGGCAGCAATGAGTGGCGTGCCGCCGCCGCCACTAAAACCGATTAATACCCCCGCTGAGGCGAGCATTCTGACCGCTGCTTGGGTAATTGAGGTGCCAGTTCCTAAGAGTATGCAGTTGGTATTGGCGATAGGAATATTCCAATATTGTTTTTCGATATCCGCTTCGGTTAAATAAAGGACGCGGCCATCTTTTTGCATGACGCGGCATTTCTCTAGGTAATAAATATTAGCGCGTTTGGAATGCAGTATGGCTTTTAAGTCGGTGAGTTGCTCCATAAAATATTTTCCTTGTAGTTTTGATGGTCAGTCCATTATTTAACGCTATGGGCTTATTTTCTGGGGAAGTGATCATGTTTTTTGTCTTAGGAATGGGTAGGAAATAATCGCCTGAGGAGCGGCTTCTAGCCGCGACAAATCATCTGGCCTTGTTTTTCGCGGCTAGAAGCCGCTCCTACGCAAGGATGTTAAGCCTCTCCATTAGGAAAAAGCAATACTCCACTTTGTAATGCATGGTATTGAAAAGTATAAAAGTTGGGTAGATACCTATGCCCTCAGGGAGAAGATGATAAGGAAAGGGGCTCTGAATATTTACGAGGACAATTCTTTTTTGGACGGCTAATATTACTCGCGCCACGGCATAATAGGGACGGTCGATAGGCTATTGGCCGGCGCGCCGTCGATGAGTTTTCGGCTGATGGCGACATAAACAAGGGTATTGCGCTTTTCATCAAAAAGTCGGACGACGCGCGTTTCTTTGAAGAATAACGAGGTATCGGCACTAAAGGCTTCTTCTTGTTTGGCTAGTTTTTCTTTAAAAGTAATGGGACCTACCTGCCGACAGGCTAAAGAGAATAAGGAAGGGTCTTCTGCTAAACCAAAGGTGCCTTTCAATCCGCCTTTTTTAGCCTGGCTAATATGGCAACTGATACCACTGACTTTTGGATCATCGAAGGCTTGTACACAAATTTCATGGTTGGCGCCGATTAATTTCCATGAGGTGGTGATGCAGTCGAGATCTTCGGCTGATGCGTTATTTATTAAGGTGCTTGTGAGTAAGGCGCAAAGGGTGAGTGTTTTTTGCATTGCTTGTTCCTGTGCTGAATAGCGTAAGACTTAATGGTTTGTAGGGCGGTGCTTTAGCTCCGCGATTGTAAGCTAAAGGCGAGCTAAAACACTGCCCTAGGGTTATTTTCAATCCTCTTTGCTATACTCACCTTCAATAACGTCCGGCTGCGCTTTGGCTTGTTGCTGCGGCGAAACACCGGCCTGTACGAGGCGTTTTTCGATAATATATTGGGCAATTTTCTTGCGTAGGGTCGGAATTAAACAGGCAAATCCGATAATGTCGGTGAAAAAACCAGGCGTTAATAATAAGGCTCCACCGACTAATAATATCGGGCCTTCAATCATTTCATACGCAGGCAATATGCCTTTGGCTAAGCTATCTTGAAATCGCTGCCAGGTGACTAAGCCTTGCTGTCTTAATAGACCTGCGCCAACAATGGCGGTCAGCACCACTAAGGCAATGGTTGGCAAAACACCAACGATACCGCCAATTTGTAGTAATAAATATATTTCTACAAAAGGAATGATTAAAAAAGCTAAAAAAACGAATTGTATAGGGTGCATAGGGTGACTCTCTATCTGTGGATTAAAATTTCCCGTCGATTTAATCAAGCGTTAAATTTTTGTTGCATTGCTCTATCATGAGGATTTTTTTTTGAAAAAAATAGTATTGTTTATATTTTATAGCATACTACAAGCTGAATAATTTCGCTTTTACTCTGTGTGATTTTCATTAGCCCAGAGCAATTAGCTAAGCAAACATTTAAAATGCGCTAGCGCCCTGTGCAATGGTATTTAATCAGAGCTTTGTTTGTCTCTGGTAAAAAACAGAGCAAGAGCATCTTTATAATAAACAAAACGAATCACCAATAGTAAATTTTTTATACGCGAACAGTACCTTTATAATTTACCCGAAATCCTTGCTTTCTACATCGCCAATGGATTACCTGATTATTTACAATGGATCACTTCATGCATTACGTTAAAATACTTCTTTCCTGCTTTTTTATTGTTTTTAGTCAGCTCACTTTCGCAATCGATCCTGAGGACTTATTAACCCCGGAACAGGCCTTTAAGGTTTCCGCACAAGCCACTGCGGATGGTAATCTAGTTATCTCATGGGATATTGCTGAAGGTTATTATTTATATCGCAATAAATTGTTATTTACTTCAAAAACTGAGGCAATAACAGTTGCGCACGCTGATTTACCGACCGGCGAAGTTAAGGCCGATAAGTACTTTGGCGATGTTGTTATCTACCGTAATCAACTCGAGAGTAAGTTAACACTACAACGTCCTCAAGCTGCTAGCTCTTTTTCGTTGCTAGTAAAACATCAAGGTTGTGCCGATCTGGGCGTTTGTTACCCGCCGCAGCAGACATTACTTACCGTTCAACTACCAGCAATAAGCACAAAGCAAGTCACAGAGAGTCATTCAAATCCTCTACAACAATTAGGCAAAAGCTTTGGTTTAGGGTTGAATTTATTTAAAGATGAATTATTACCGGCTGATGAGGCGTTTCAGTTTTTGGCCACGGTCAAAGACGGACAAAATCTAAGCGTAAATTGGCAAATAGCGGAGGGTTATTATCTTTACAGAGAAAAAATAGAGCTGCACTTACTCGACTCTGATAATAGCAAGTTGCTTAGTTATGAGATTCCCCACGGGATAGCAAAATTTGATGAGGCTTTTGGTGATGTCGAAACGCTGCATAATAACTTGACTTTTACGGTTCCTCTTGAGCGTTTGAATACGGCTCAACATAGTATTACTCTGCGTGCTAAATTCCAGGGCTGTGCTGAACGCGGCGTTTGCTATCCGCCGATGGACAAGACAGTGACGCTATGGTTGCCCGAAATAACCGCCAATAGCTCCCTCACTCCAATCGCTCCAATCGCTCAAACCAGGAACAACAACTCAGAACAAGACTTGATTAGCCAATCTTTACAGCAAGATTCATTTTTGCTTACTTTACTCAGTTTTTTTGGTTTCGGTTTATTACTCGCCTTTACGCCTTGTGTCTTTCCGATGATCCCAATCTTATCCGGCATTATTGTCGGTCAAGGTAAAGATATCAGCAGTCGCAAAGCCTTTATGCTTTCGCTCAGTTTTGTTCTGGCTTCAGCCATTACTTATACTATTTTTGGCATTCTGGCGGCACTCTTCGGCAGTAACCTTCAGGCGACTTTTCAAGCGCCTTGGATTATTTATCTGTTTAGTGGCATTTTTATCTTATTATCATTATCAATGTTTGGTTTTTATCATTTAGAACTGCCAAAGTCTTTGCAATCCCATTTACATAATGCTAGCGATAAACATCGTGATGGCTCTTATTTGGGAGCTGGATTAATGGGCGTCTTTTCCTCGCTGATCGTGGGTCCTTGTGTCGCCGCGCCATTAGCCGCGGCACTTATGTATATAGGTCAAACTGGCGATGTACTTTTAGGCGGCTCAGCGCTATTTGTCATGGGCTTTGGTATGGGTGTACCTTTATTAATTATTGGTACTTCTGCGGGAAGCTTATTACCTAAGGCAGGACACTGGCTAAATGTCAGTAAATCGGTATTTGGCGTGATTATGCTAGCCGTTGCCGTTTGGATGCTAGAACGAGTACTGGCCGCTGAAATCATTATGTTGTTCTGGGCAATCTTGTGCATTATCCCTGCTATTTATCTACGCGCCTTAGATCCCTTGCCAGCTGTTGATAGTGGCTGGCATAAGTTATGGAAAGGCTTTGGCGTTATTTTGCTCGCTTATGGCGTACTTATCTTAGTTGGCCTAAGCGCGGGCAATAATAATCCTTTGCAGCCGTTACAAGGATTATCGACCAGCGTAGCAGAAGCGCGCGCGAAAACATCCCTTACCTTTAAAAAAATTGCCTCACTCGCTGAATTAAAACAAGAAATTCAGCGGGCTAATGCTAAGGGGCAATGGGTGATGTTAGATTTTTATGCGGACTGGTGCATTAGCTGTAAAGAAATGGAAGCCTATACCTTAAGTGATCCAGACGTTAAACAAGCACTAGCTAGCTTTGTTTTATTACAAGCCGATGTCACTAAAAATACCGATGCAGATAAAGCCTTATTAAAAGCCTTTAACTTAGTTGGGCCTCCTGCTATATTATTTTTTGGTTTAGACCATCAAGAACAAAAGGACTTGCGCATTATTGGCTATCAAGATGCGGCACACTTCTTAAATAACCTACCTAAAAGCTAAGATAACTTTATTTTAGAGCGTTGCGTTATTTCAAGCTA
>JACUUF010000401.1 GCA_014859465.1 Methyloprofundus sp. | reverse complement strand
TGGAGGGATTCTAAAATAGCCCCCCAGATCTTCTGCACACGCCATTTCCTCACGGCTTAACAAAGCCTCAAACAATTTCTCGCCATGACGTGTACCAATAATATTGATAGGATGCTCCGGCTTATCCATTAAACCAACCAAAGCCTTTACCAAAGTTTCCACCGTCGCGGCTGGCGCTTTTTGCACAAAAATATCGCCATTATTACCGTGTTCAAACGCATACAACACCAAATCGACCGCATCCGCCAATGTCATCATAAAACGCGTCATATTTGGGTCGGTAATAGTCAAAGCCTGCTCGGCTCGAATCTGATCAACAAATAAAGGAATAACCGAACCACGAGAGGCCATCACATTGCCATAACGTGTCCCACAAATCACCGTTTTGGTTTCATCCAGATTGCGTGACTTAGCGACCATCACCTTTTCCATCATCGCCTTGGATATACCCATTGCATTGATGGGATACACGGCTTTATCCGTGCTTAGACAAACTACACGTTTAACTTCATTCTGTATGGCCGCCTCAAGTACATTTTCCGTACCTAAAATATTCGTGTTCACCGCCTGCATAGGGTGAAACTCACAAGAAGGCACTTGCTTCAATGCCGCTGCATGAAAAATAAAATCCACACCACGAGTAGCGTTCAAAACCGAACGGTAATCGCGTACATCGCCAATATAAAACTTCAATTTAGGATGTGAGTACTTTTTGCGCATATCATCTTGCTTCTTCTCATCGCGAGAAAAAATGCGAATCTCTCTAATATCCGACTCCAAAAATCGTTTCAAAACTGCGTTGCCAAACGACCCAGTCCCACCGGTAATTAACAGCACCTTATCTTTAAACATATCTAACACTCTCTATCGCTTGTCATACATAAATTGAATTAAATCCGGCCAGCTTTTAGGCAAATACCCCGTTGCCACTCTGAATCGTGCAGAATCCAATGAACGATCAATAACCACCCCATCATCAGCAACAATTTTAATGTCTTTGGCATAGACATCTTTAACCAAATTCAACAGCGTACACTTATCAATTGGCTCAGCTGATACATGATAAAGACCGGACAGACCAGGATTAGGCAAAACAAACTCATTAATTACCCGCGCTAACTCAACCGTTGGCAAACCGGAAAATACCGCTTTAGTGAATCCTTTAACTTGCCCTTCTTGTGATAAGAACCAATCAACTAAAGAAGCATTAGAGTTTAACTCATGTCCAATAATTGAAGTTCTCAGCGTCACACAATGCGAATAATCATGAAGCTCACCAATATACTTCGACTTGCCATATAAATCTTTGGCATCAGATTCATCCGATTCTTTATACATGCCTTTTTCGCCAGAAAACACGCAATCTGTACTAATGTGAACCAACCGTAAACCTTGTAAACCGCACAACCTAGCTAAACGATGCGGGAACATGGCATTTAGCGGCAAAGCAACCAAAGGATCTTTCGCATTCGGCAGTTGTTTTATTAAACCCACGCAGTTAACAACCACATCGGGGCGAACCTTGGCTAACAAGTCAACCAACGCATCATGATCAAGGACATCAACACCCAAAATCATTTTTTGCTGAAGTGCGTCAGAGGAATTTAATTTTGCGGCATTACTTCGAGCCATACCGTATACATCATGATACTTAGAAAGGGTTTTAAAAACCGCACTACCCAACATCCCTGTTACGCCTAAAACCAAAACCTTCATTTAGATACCTTATTCTTTTGTTTATAACTTTCCACCGCAAATTGAAACAGAGCGACATTGTCTGCAATATCTTGCTCGTTGTTTATTTTTGACACGGAGTTTACAG
>JACUUF010000109.1 GCA_014859465.1 Methyloprofundus sp. | reverse complement strand
AAGAACAAAAGGATCAGGCCTTACATTTGACATTTCCACCATCGTAGGTCGAGTTCAACTCGACAATCCAAGCGTTCGGTTGAAACCGAACCTACATCACCATCACCGTAGGTCAGACTTTAGTTAAATCAAGTTATTCACAATAAAAGGCTTTGCCCCCTTTACTATTGTTGCTTTTCCTTAGACAGCTCTGCAACTTCTTCAAACCATGACTCCAGCTGTGAAATCAATGTATCTCGATCAAACTCTTTGCCAGCATACGCTTTGGCGTTTTTACCTAAGGTTTCTAATTTCTCATGCGAAAAAGTTGCCATAGTAAACATGTTATTAGCCAACTGACTATAATCACCAGAATCCGCTATCAACCCACAATGAGCCTCATCAACAACCCGCGAGCCTTCGCCAGATAGCATAGTTAAAATAGGCTTACCAGCCTTCATGTAAGATTGAATTTTACTGGGAATAGTCATAGAAAATACTGGACTATCTTTCAAAGAAACTAGCAAAGCATCAACTGCTTCAAAAAAGTTAGGCATACTCTCCAATGGATACCGACCAAACAATACGATTGAATACTCTAAGCCTAATTCAGAGATTTCTTGTTTAATCTGAGAAAATGCACGCCCATCACCCACAACAAATAATTTTGCATCAAGCCCCCTTTCCTTTAATATTTTCATCGCTTTTATAATCGAAGGAAAATCTTGAGCTTCACCAATATTGCCAGCAAATAAAATCTTGAATTTTGAATGATCGTTTTTAATTAACTCAACAGCATCAATCTTGGCATGACTTAAAACAAATTCTTCAGACCAATTAGGTAAATAACCTATCTTTTTTTTATCATTGCAATAACGTGCAATCCCATCATAAAAAGCCTTGGATTGGCCAAGCACTAAATCACAACGGTTATAAATAAATTTAACCATGTGACCAACTAATTTTAACAATTTTGGCGACTTAACAACTCCGACCGCTTCTAGCGTTTCTGGCCACAAATCTTGCACCCAAAAAACAACAGGTGTACCTTTTAGTTTTTTATAAAAAATAGCAGGAAGACAAACAGTCACAGGGGAAGGTTCATAAACAAATGTGACATCAAACTTTTTTTTACGCAGTTTAAAAAAGCCAATAATTGAAGCAGACAGAACATAACTAATATAATTAACAACCAATTTCCGACCACTTCCTTGTCCACGCATAGTTGTGGGAACACGAATAACATCACTCCCCTTATACTCGCTAAACTTTTCTGGTGAACCTTTAAACTCAGGAAACAAAGTTCCTGATGGATAGTTTGGTTTTCCTGTTAAAACAGTAACTTCATGACCACGACGAACTAATTCTTGGCACAAATCATTAATACGGAAGTTCTCAGGCCAAAAATATTGAGTTACGACTAATATACGCATTAAAAACTAATTGCTTGCTTTACGAAAAGACTTATTAGTATAACAATCACCAGCCATAAAATTCTGATACATTTCTTCAATCAATATTGGCCATGCTGGTGGCTGATAACCCGTTAAGCTTTTAAATCTATCAGAATTTAAAGAACGATTGACTTTAAAATCATCAAAAGGCTCAATCTCAATTTGTTTTTTATAAACATCACTAATTATTTGTAATAATTCATATTTCGAAATGGCATCGCTCGAAACATGATACAACCCCTTTAGCTCTTCATTTGGAATAACAAAGTTGGTAATGATTTTTACAATTTCAATCGTCGGAAATCCTGAATAAATGGCTTTGGTAAAGCCTTTAGTGCTGTTTTCTTGACTTAAAAACCAATCAACCAGACTAAATTCAGTTTTTAATTCATGACCAATAATCGAAGTTCTTAACGTCACACAATTAGGGTAATCCACCTCACCCAAAAGCTTAGTTCGTCCATATAAATCAGTCGCATCTGAAGGGTCTTCTTCTGTATAATCTGCTTTATCACCCTTAAAGACACAATCTGTACTAATGTGAATCATACGTGCGTTAGCAGCACGAGCAACCATTGATAAACGATGCGGAAATTGTGCATTAATGGTTATTGCTGTTAATGGATCTTTAGAAATAGGTAACTGCTTAATAATACCAATACAATTAATAATTATATCTGGTTGAATCGCCGCAACTGTTCTAATAATCGTATCAAAATTATCCGCATCCACATTGTCACGAATATTATTAAACTCCGCCTCTGAAAAAAATGCTTTTAACCCAGATTTGCTTCGAGTTGTGCCAAATATCTCAAAATCATTATTTTTAGAAATTTCTTTAAACAATGTATGACCCAACATTCCTGTCACACCAAAAATCAACACTCTTTTTTTAGACATATAACACTCTTAAATTTAATATTTTTTCCATACAGAACGGCGTGTGTAGTCAATATAACTCACAATTATTCTTACCACTTTTTGCGAAACATTATCAACGTCATAATCTTCAACCAACTTAACCACTGCATTATTCTCAGCCCATTGGCCTGTGACAATATCTATCGCATTCATGACGTCTTCACGCTTTAAACCAGACATAATTAACGTGCCCTCATCCATTCCCTCAGGACGTTCATGTGCTTGTCGAATCGTAATAGCCGGAAAGCCAAGAATTGAAGATTCTTCGGTAATAGTTCCACTGTCGGAAATTGCGCAAAAAGCTTCTTTTTGCAGTGCAATATAATCAAAAAAACCAAGTGGCTTCATAAACTCAATTAGGGGATCAAAACTGGTGTTATCTAACGTTTCTAACTTTTTACGTGTTCTTGGATGAGTAGACACAATTACGCGTTTGCCATATTTATCTGCAATCGCATTAAGAGAATCCAGCAAATCACTAAAATTGCGTTCAGAATCCACATTTTCTTCTCTATGAATACTGACAATAAAAAAGTCTTTACTATTTAAATTTAAACGTGCTAATACATTTGAATTATTAATGTCTTCTTGATAGTAGTTCAAAACCTCTTTCATAGAAGAACCTGTTTTTATCACCGTTTCGGGGCGAACACCCTCAGCAATAAGGTAGCGCCTAGCGTGCTCTGTCAGCGTCATATTAATGTCGCTTAAACTATCAACAATTTTTCGGTTAATCTCTTCTGGTACACGTTGATCAAAACAGCGATTACCCGCCTCCATGTGAAATACAGGAATTTTTCTTCGCTTAGCCGAAATAACCGAAAGACAACTGTTAGTGTCACCATACAATAAAACAGCATCTGGCTTAATTTTTTCAAATAATTCATCTGATTTAGCAATCACATTGCCAATAGTAATCGCTGGACTATTGCCTGCGGCATTTAGAAAAAAATCTGGTTTTTTAATCTTCATCTCATTAAAAAAAACCTCATTGAGCTCATAGTCGTAATTTTGACCCGTATGAACAAGAATGTGATCTGTGTATTTTTCTAGCTCTGCAATCACACGACTAAGTTTAATTATTTCAGGGCGTGTGCCAACAATAGTCATCACTTTTTTCATGCTACAAAACCCCAAACTCTTTTAAATCGTCTTGTATTTCAAGCAAACCAAGTAACATCTCTTTAAGTTCAGTTTCATTTAGACGATGCGTATTATGAGAATGGTATTCATGCGCTTGAGTCACAACGGCCTCACCCTCTTCAAAATATTTTGAGTAATTTAAGTCTCGCGTATCAGCAGGTATCCGGTAATAATCGCCCATATCCATGGCGTGCACCATTTCTTCTTTGGTTAGCAATGTTTCATAAAGCTTTTCACCATGCCTGGTACCGATCACTTGTATAGGATGTTGTGCTTGCCCTAAAAGAGAAGTAAGCGTTTTTGCCAGTAATTCAATGGTGGCAGCGGGTGCTTTTTGCACAAAAATATCGCCATTATGACCATTTTCAAATGCAAATAACACCAACTCTACGGCTTGATCTAGGCTCATCATAAACCGCGTCATGCTGGGGTCGGTTATCGTGATTTCTTTACCAGATCGAACTTGATCGATAAATAGCGGTATAACCGAACCGCGTGATGCCATAACATTGCCATAACGAGTACAGGCAATCATTGTTTGCTTATCTAACAAATTGCGAGACTTTGCAACCGCTACACGCTCCATCATAGCTTTAGAAATGCCCATGGCATTAATGGGGTAAACGGCTTTATCGGTGCTTAGAACAATGACTTTTTTAATATTAAGGTTAATCGCACAGTTAAGTACATTCTCCGTTCCAATTACGTTGGTTTTTACCGCTTGCATAGGGTAAAACTCGCACGATGGTACTTGCTTTAAGGCGGCCGCATGAAAAACATAATCAACGCCACGCATAGCGTCAATAATAGAATTTTCATCTCTTACATCACCCAAATAAAATTTTAATTTAGGGTTGTTATACTGCTTGCGCATATCATCTTGTTTTTTTTCGTCGCGCGAAAAAATACGAATCTCTTTAATATCCGTATTTAAAAAACGTCTTAACACCGCATTACCAAAAGAACCCGTACCACCTGTAATAAGGAGAGTCTTATCGTTAAACATATTATTCCCTTCAAACCTTAATAAACGCTTATACCAATAACCATGTATTTGACCTATTTTTATCGTTTTTCAAAACGATTTAGTGCAAATTCAAATAATGCCTTATTGTCAGCGACATCAGCATCGCAATTAATTCTTAAAACTGCATTTTTCATAACATTCGTTCGCCAATGAACGCGCTCAGCGACATTCATATCGAGGACTTGCTCTATTTTATCCACAAACAATTTTTCCGAATCTAAAGCCAGATCCCAACCTAGGTCATGATTAGACAAATTTAACCAAGGTGTTTGGTCACTCAATAAAACCGGTGTACCTACGGATAAAGACTCGGCAATTACATGACCGTAATTTTCACCCCGAGTAGGAAAAAAGAATAAATCGTATTGCGAAAAAATGTCACTGACTTGTTCTGGATTAACCGCATCACAATAGTTAACTTTAATATGCTCAGGAAGAGCATTAATCAACTTTAAACAGGCCTGCCAATAGGCTTCATCTTCAATAGGACCATATATGTCAAAAATTAAGCTATTTTTAACATTCGATAATACCCGCAATGCAAAATCTAAATTCTTCTTTGGTGAAATACGTGATAAAAAAACCAGCCTAACTTCAGAAAACACTTGGTTATTTTGAACGTTTGCTAACCTCGATTTTTTTTCAGGCAAATCCTTGGCTATAAAAATTGAAGCTGGATCAACATTCAAAGCATTCAAGATATCTATCTTTTCAAGTTCACTAGACGCTTGCCACGTTATATTTGTATAAAGCCCAAACCAATTGGCCAATTTCATATACAGTTTTTTCTTGAACGGCTTTAATGCCAAAGCGCCCTTAGAAAACTCACCGCGTGGAGCTAAGACTACCGGACAAGGCTTAATTAAACCTAGCCGCCTTGCTATTAAAGGTTTGATGGAAAAATTGACATCAAAAAAACTATTCAAGTACAAAACATCAAAATTGGCATCGTTAATAACTTTTGCAAAAGATTTAACATTAAGGTGGTCAGGCGACAAATACAAAACTTTAGAAGAATCTAGCTTTATCCATTCATTCGGTTTTATTGAAGAGTAGGTATTTGTGTCACCTAGGTCACGATCCTGCGTAACAATAGAAAACTCAAAATCACCTTCAAAATGATCTACCATATTTTTTATTGTTTTTAGTGGGCCACCGGCTTTATAACCGGGAAGATAATAACCAACAAAACACAAAACTTTTTTTGATAAATGACTCAAATAACTGCAACCTTAGTATTTTTATAAAATTTATACAGAATAAAAGAAGACATTAATAGCATGAATACACCAGATGTAAAATATCCTGAACCCCGCGCAAAAAGCTCAACAAAAAATCCAACTATTATTCCGCTTGCAAAAATACTTAACTTAGATAATTGAGCATTCTGGTCTATGCTCGCTGTGTTAATCCATCTTATTAAAAGCTTTATTGAAGACAAGAATAACCTTATATAAAAAATTATGAACAGCATGCCTAAAACCCCAAACTCAGAAATTAATTTTGCGGCCAAAAAGCCGCCATCGTTTCTATTTTTAAACTCGCCGGCTAAAGAATAAATTAAATCACCATAATATCCCGGTGGCAAAATACCCATGTTCTGAAAACCCACACCTAAAAAACTTGAGGCTTCTAGTGATTCGAACATGTCACTCCAACCTTGCATATAGACTAGAGCAGTTAAGTTCTTTGATTCTGATGAGAATGTAATTCTTTCAAGAAAATAAGCGCCTTCCTCAATAAAAAATAGAAAATAAAAGAAAAATAGCCCAATAAAAATAAAAACAGCCTTTTTAAAAATAGAACATTTAAAAAAGAAAAACATCATTAAGAAACTAAATAACATCATTACTAAACTTGGTAATAAAACGCCTAAGCAAATAAACGATACCAAAATCAATACTCGATACTTTAAAGACAATAGTAAGCCAGATGCAAACAAAATAGGTCCTAAAGTTATTGCATAGTGACTAGGCTCAGCAAAAGGAAAAACTGACTTAGCATATAATTCATAACCTAAAAAACTTTGCTCAAAAAAAATTGCAAAAAAACCAATTAGGATTGAAAAAAAAACTAAAAATGGTAATACGTTAAAAAATGTTTTTGATTGATATTGAAATAAATATCCGCCAAAAATTAAAGCCGAAAAAATCAAAATTAGTAAAAAAACCATCGAAGCAATTGTTCTATGATCAAAAGGAAAGTTTTCAACATAAAAAGTAAAAAATTGATAAATAACAATAAAAATTAATAAAAACAAAAAACTTACTATTTTTTTAGTACTAAAAGAAATATCTAACTTTAATGAAACAAGAATTACTGCAATACAAGCTACAAACAAACCAAAAGACATAGATGGAAAAGCAAATACAACATAAAAAAAAGAAGGCATAAGTAATAAAGATAAAAAAGCAAAAGACAATACAATTTTTTTATCAATCAATTCATAATGCTTCATTTACTTTTGGCCGCTAAACTATATTTAAACTTGCGAAAGATGTGTTTATGTAAGCAATAGAATTAGCTCTTATAGACTCCAATCGATGAATAGCATCTGATAAATTTACATTTGTTTCTAAATGATTAAGGTCACTTTCAAACCTTACTATTCTTTGTTCTAAACCGACTAAACCCAGCAAACTTTCAATGCGGTTGGCATGCTTGTCCGGTGAAACAGCAACAAAGGGCTTTTCTAAATTCAGGGCAAAACATGTACCATGAAATGAGTCAGTAATAATAAATTCAGCGCTTGCAAACAACTCTATAAATTCTTTTGGACCAGCGTCTCTAACCTGACGATTAACTTTTGCACCTGCTGACAAACCTTGCTCAAGGGATATAACTTTTATTCCCAGTTTTTTGGAATAAAAATCAACAGCTTGCTTTATTAAAGGCATCTTTGGTACGGTGTACAGCAAAATATATTTTTCTTGTTTGTCTTTTTTTTCTTCTATATCAAGAGATTTTAACCAGGCCTGTTTATTCAATAATAAAGTGGGATCTAAAACATGTTCAACTGGTCTACCTAGTAATTTCATTAAGTTAGTTTGCGTATTTTTCTCACGAACAGCCAAATGATCGAAATCTGCTAATAATCTTTTAACTATTTGTGATTCTTCAGCCGTATATAAATGCCCACCCATACTTGACGCATAAGATATTTTTTTTGCTTCTTTCGGTACAAAATTCAAGAAATACCCTAAATCAATCTGACCTTTGTCACTCACACAAACAGGGTTCCATATTTGGTCACTACCAGCAACATAAATATCATAACCATTCGCCTTTCCTGCTACTAGGTCACCATAATTTAAGTTTTCCGTTAGATTAATTTTTTGGCTAATGAATTTTTTAAATTTATTAATCGCCCTGTAACGGGGAAATAAACGACATAAATCCTTACCCGCACCGAGCAATCCATGAAAATTTGGCTTCAAACGTATTAAATCAAAACTTCTAGAAATGTGACGATTTTCATAATTTAAAACATCAACTTCTCCATACTTTTTTAAAATCTCTTGCATGGCAAATGTTTGTAATACAGCGCCATAATTATTTGCATTCTGTATGGTTATAAGAGCTATTTTCATGAATAAGCCTTATCTTTCATTTCCAGTTTAGTGTATATTTCTTCTAATGGTCGCCTCGCTGAAACACAGACATTATTGTCTTTATCAGGATAACCAAAAGCCAACATCATTATCACGGTATCATTAGGCCTGATATTAAAGGTGGATCGAAGCTTTAAGTCATTACTAGGGGATTGACTCCAGTTCAAACAACAAGACACGATACCGAGAGAGTGGAAAGCGTAAATCAAAGACATTGAAAAAAGCCCACCATCAATCCAGTGCTGATAGTGCTCCTGTCCTGGCATAAAGGCTTTTAGGTCTGATGTTATTATCATAAGGTTAGGTACCTCATCGCCAAAACCACGATTACCTTGCTGATAAGATAATGCTTTTCTAATAGACTCCTGATTATCTGAATGATAAACATGCCATGCTTGCCTATTACACACTGATGGTGTTTTCATTGCTAACGATATTGCACGCTCAATCTGTAAAGCTTCAACTTTCTCTTGCTTGAATTCTCGTAATGAGTACCTTGATAGAAAGAATGCTTCTGGGTTGATTAATTTTCCTCTGAGAAGATCATTGTCTTTATAATGTTTTGTGCCATGAGCGTCATCAGAAGACCAGTGAAGATTTTTAATCTCTTGCTTTATCTTTTGAGCATGCTCATGACCTGTATTGTCCGGGTGGTTTATAAATTTTTTTAATACAGATAAACCAGCCTTGTCGTGAAAGCCATAATCGTTCGTACTGTCAGCAATCTTAATTAACTCCAAAACCATTTTTGCAGTAGACCAACCCGATTCTTTATTGCGCCGTTTAAAGCTCAAGCTTTTTTCCAACGAATGGTAGACTTTAACCATATGATAGTTTCTTATCTCTTTATTCTGCATATCGGCTTTCCATGCGGAATATAAATAAAACCGTTTAAAGTCATATAGAAAACCGATCAAGGCATTAACTACTCTTCCATACTTTCGAAGTTTTTTCCACATACCCTTCTGACTCTCTTTAATTGCTTAGAGAACTGCTAAAAACATAAGCTTTTACGCTTAAATAATAAATAATCAGCAAAACCAAATTACTTATAACCGTCGCAACAGCAGCACCTTCCGCACCATAAATTGGAATGAATGCTAAATTTAACAGAATATTTACAATGGCAACCAGCCCCATCAATTTAACTTTTGTCTTCATATGTTCTTGCGTTACTAGCGTGGCACCTACACTGCTGGCCACAAATAAAATAGGGGAGGACAGTGCCAAAATAATTAAAAGCCCCACAGCGTCTTTGTATTCATCGCCAAATAAAAACGGGATAGCAATAGATGAAAGTAGCCATATTAATGCCATGGCTAGCAACCCTAGCATTAACATAGCGACATTACCTTGACGATAAACTTTATAAAAAAGTGCTCTATCATGGTGTGCCCAGCGATGCATTTTGGGTAATAGAAACTTTTGGTACACAATCCCAGGAAACATCAACACCGCGACCATAATGGTAAAAGCGACATTGTAATAACCAGCCGCTTCATCACCGGTGATGTATTTCACTAGAATAATATCGCTTTGAAAATAAATTAAGTGAAAGACGCCCGCCAAACCAAATGGCCATGCATTTTTTAAAATATCTTTTACGAGCGGCTTTGCAACTTGGGTATTTATGACTGTAGATTGATTATGTCCCTTTAAATGAAATTCTCCATGTGCCATTTTTAGCAATGGCTTAATGCTCAACATTACAAAAAGCAGCGCAACCAATGCAAATAAATACGCAACAACCTCGATATTAAACAGGTTTTCAAGCCATAAACTCATAGCAAAAATCAATAATAGCCGCATCAAGTGTGGCATAAATTGCCATACAGCCAGCGCATTATAGCGTTCTTCTAATTGTAATTTACTAGACACTAGTTCTACTGAAACCTGCCCTAAAATATAGACCGACATAATTAATAGCACCATTTGCACCGTTTTATCGTGCGGACCTAACGCTATCCACAGCAAGAGCAAAATGAATACAAAAAATAGATTAACTAAAATAAACTTGAATGAGGGTTTAACAAAACGTATGGCATCAAATCCATCTTTGCCAAATTCTTTAAGCCAATATTGCGCCACACCAAATCCTGCCAGTGGCAACAACAGCCCTATCATGGCAAAAACCGATGCAAATAAACCAAATTCTTGTGGCCCTAAACTGCGCGCAAGAATAACTTGAGTTAAAAAAGCACAGCCAGCACCAATTAATGAGCCAAGCCATAATAGTGAAATTGCCTTTATGGCTTGTTTTTTACTCATAAGTTTGTATTCACAATCTTTGTGCACGGAGGATTGTAGCCAGTCCAATATGTAAAATTATTTTTGTCATCACTTGGGCTTTTAAATTTCTTTATTGGGTAAATAGCTTTTCATTACTGAAGCGAAAATCATCGGGGTCAGACCTTACACTTGGCATTTTCACCCGCCTTTTTTATTTGTTTTACTGCTCGACTGACACTAGCTTAGCTCTAAATAGTCTCCGACTTGAGCACGTGTACAGTGGTCTATCTTTAAGCGATTATTCAGGCTCAAGCATGGGCTTTGGTTTCAGGTATATCGTCTGCAATACCTTACCCTAACCTACCTGTAACAATAACGACCTGCAATTCTCAGCCCCAAAAATCTTATAAGTTATTAAGCCTTGTTACTCGGTTTTGCCTTGGTTAAAGTCTGAAGCTAAACAAGCTTCTACTTTT
>JACUUF010000400.1 GCA_014859465.1 Methyloprofundus sp. | reverse complement strand
GTGAATTATGAAGATTTTTGCGAACAACCAGGCCTGGTGTTTGAGGAATTGAAGCAAAAACTCGCCGCAAATGGTTTTATGACGGATGCGCAATACAATTTACAAAAAAGGTTTCATGTTACGCGCAAGCCGGTGACGGATGAACGGATCGTTTCAGCCTATGAGTGTTTTGCTTTTTCGGAACGCTAGTGCGGAATTTGGGATGGTTAGAGTAATGAAAGATAAGGTTTCAGATAAGAATAATTTGCATGATTTTAACAATAATCATGTTTTAACGATTCTAGCAGAACTCGAAGACCGTGAGTTAGGTTCGCTCAAGAATGCTGACGCTGAAACAGTCTTAAAGCTTTATTATGATTATCTTAAAGCCCAAGAGCGTTTGAAGGTGGAGCAGATGAAGTTTGAAGTTAATCGTTGCAGAGTGTTGTGTATCTGGGGGTTGATTATTTTTGTTTTTGGCGCTGGTATAGGTGTTAGCCTTGGCTATCATTTTTCTCATATTCAACAGATATCAGATACTAAGATTGGCGAGCTTGTCTTTAACAAGGTGTTTAATAATGACTGAGATAGTCGTTGCATTTATTGCGGCCATTTTGGCTTACCTTGGTTTGGTGCTCACCAAGGAACAGAAGGTTTCTGAGTTCCGGCAAAAGTGGATTGATGAGGTCAGGAATGATTTGGCAGATCTGTTATCGAGGGGTATTGCTTTTCAATTGAATTTTGCGAGCTTTTGCAGAGGGAAGTTACAAGCAGATTTGTATGCGGAATTTATAACAACTCACTCTGAGGACGCGCATACGCTTTTAATGTTGGCTGAACGAATTAAGTTTAGGCTAAACCCGAATGATGATGAAGGGCTGATAGAGTTATTGGATGAGTTGACTGCGACTATAACATCGCCAAGTAAATTAAAGTCAGGTGATCAGCTTGAGGATATTGCTTCAAATCTCAGTGACGCCGGTCATAGAGTTTTTAAAACAGAATGGGAAAGAGTGAAAAATGGCGAGCCTTGGTTTTATTGGTCAAAATGGGCTGTAATAGGTTTTTTCGGCTTAGTGTTGGTATTCGCTGTCTTTCGTCTAGTTTCTACTTTTTGAGCAATGAGACATTAAAATATAAGATTGGGTTGGTAAATGGGCAAGTTACGATGATGAATTATTGGACAAATTTTGTTTTATCAAGCTATGCCGTGATTTCAGTCTTGTGTATAGTCCAATCTCAATTTCAGATGTTCTATGCATTTACTTTGCTAACATTGGTTTTAGCGGTGTTTATAAACTTAGAGAAGTTTGAGTCTTTTAAACTACCAGGCTTGGCGGCCAAACTCAAAGCGAGTATTGCAGAAGCAGAAGTGACTAAGGCTGAATTTGAGCAGTTAAGCCAAGAGTTTAAAGAGAAGACGCAGGAGCTTGAAAGGCTTATAAAGCAGAACCACTCTATTGCTTTGGCATTGTCTTTATGAACATTAATATACTTAGACAGGCTTAAACTTGAGTATCGCGATTTTACTTTCTACCTACAATGGTGCTCAGTTTTTAACGCAGCAATTAGACTCGTTGTTTACGCAAAGCCATGCTTCATTTGAGGTTTTTGTTCGTGATGATGGTAGTCAAGATGCTACTTTGGAGATTTTGCAGGGCTATGATGTAAAGTTATTGCCTTCGACCTTAAATTTAGGCTCTAAAGATAGCTTTGTTGCGCTATTGAACTACGCCGTGAAAAATAGTGATGCAGACTATTTTATGTTTTGCGACCAAGATGATGTTTGGTATGCCAACAAGGTTGAAAAGACCTTAGCCAAAATGAAGCAGATGGAAGCCAAGTATGGTGACATTCC
>JACUUF010000108.1 GCA_014859465.1 Methyloprofundus sp. | reverse complement strand
CTCACTCAAAACTACGAAATAAAAGTGGCTTGAGTGAGTTATTCAGGACCGACTACTAAGCGTGAGCGAGGTTAATTTCGGCTTTAGTTCGTTTAGGGTTTTATTTTTTTGTAAACCAATGGTTTACATATCCGTAATAAATTAAACAGAATCTAATGCTGTTGATTGCGATTTGGGTTGTGAACGCCCTGGGTTTATACATAACTATTCACTTGTTAACAAAATCTGTTAACAAGTGAATAGTTTGTTATAGATTGTGGGTTAGTGGGCCTGACAACCAGGCCTGGTTGTCAGCAGGGAGTGATGTTTACCATGATTTATAAGGTAGGAATTTGCCGTTCATCGTGATAACCACGCGATCACCCATCGGGTTGGGTTCTTTGTCGATATGCATGCTGAAGTCAATCGCGCTCATAATGCCATCGCCAAACTTTTCATGAATAATTGTCTTCATTGTTGGGCCGTAGACGCCAACGATTTCATATAAACGATAAATCAACGGGTCGGTCGGCACGGATTTTTCCCAGGTTTTGTGCGGACATTCTTCTAGTGCCTTTTTGACTTCTGGCGGTAAATCTAACGCCTCGCACAGTTTCTCTGCATATTCCGGTTTTAAACTGTTCATTCCTAAACAGGCTGAGGTAGTAAATACTTCACTTAACCCAATTGATTCGGCAATTTGGCTCCAGCTTAATCCGCGTTGTGATTTTGCGACCATAATCACTTCGGTCATTTCTAATTTAGTCATTAATGTGCTCATGGCTATTCCTTTTTTTATTAAAAATTAAAGTGGCATAGACATTTAGCAACGGTTAGACCAACTCGCTATTTATTTTATAACTCACTGTTTTTAAAGTATTAAATTTAATTTATATTCCCATTTTTATTTAAAAATTTAACAATAAATTACATTTTTTAACAAAGTGAATCAAATTGTAAATAAATGTAAATATTTTGAATAAAAATTGTCATGTTTTTTAGTTTAAGTTATTGAATAGTAAGTGTTAATAAAATTGTTGGCATAAAGCTGGTTATAGCTAGGTCGAATGGTTAGTAAGCGATTAACCAAAAACAATCTTAGGAGATTCAAAATGACTGAAGTGTATATTCCATCTTGTTTAAGACCGATTGACAATGAAGGCTTAAAAAGCCTGTCTGAACAAGGAAAAGCCAATCCGGACACGATTAAAACTTTGAAATCGAAAACGGTGTTAGAGGGTCAATTTAAGAATCTTAACTATGTGCGCGGACTAGACCCAATCATTGTCGATGAACCACCAGGCCTGCTAGGTGAAGATACCGCGCCTAATCCATCTGAAATGGCGTTATTGTCCTTAGGTTCTTGCTTATCCGTCGGGATTCAGGCCAATGCAACCGCGCGTGGCATTACCTTAAATAAGCTAGAAATTTCACTTGAAGGGGATATTAATATCACCGCCGTTTGGGGAACCGGGGATGTTGACCCGAATAAATTGCTGGGTGTGCGTGAAGTACGTGCCTTTTTTGATATTGAGGCGGATTGCTCAAAAGAAGAGCTGGAAGGTTTGGTGCAGCATGCTACCAAATGGTCGCCGGTCGCCAACACCTACATTAACAAGGTTCCTGTGACATCGAAGCTGGTGTAAGACCGAATATTCAATTTATTTGATATGTAACCCATCTGTAAAAAGCGATTTTTGCAGATGGCAACGAGGTGATTAAGATGATTGCACAAATTGTAAAAAATGATCTCAAGCCAAAAGTGGTAGAAATCGACCATGGTATGTACACCACCGAAGTGCTTGAAAAACTGGGCAAAGCGGGCGCATTTCGCCATCATATTGCCTCGCAAAATAACGGCAGTATTGATTTATTTGGCGCGATTCAAGACATGGCCGCCGTGTCGCGCGAATGCATGACCACGGGCTTTATGATGTGGGCGCATGATGTGTGTGCTTGGTATATCGAAAACTCGGATAACGACTGGTTAAAGCAGGATATTCTGCCCAAAATGGTCGATGGTGAGGTTTTTGGCGCGACGGCTTTATCGAACCCGATGAAGTATTTTTCCGGTATTGAAGAGCTAAAGTTATCAGCAGAAGAAACCGAGGACGGCTACATTATTAACGGCACCTTGCCTTGGGTTTCGAACTTAGCTGAAAAGAGCAGTAATCACTTTTTTGGTTCTATCTTTACGGTGCATAGCGAAGCGGGCAATAAAGATGTCATGGCGCTGATTCCGTGTGATTTAGAAGGTTTAACCATGAAACAAATGGTGGCGTTTGCGGGCATGGAAGGGTCGGGTACATATTCCTTGTTATTCGACAATGCTTTTTTGCCGAAAAAATACCTGTTAGCCGATCCGATTGGCCCTTATTTAGCCAAAATCAAAGCCGGATTTATCTTATTGCAAACCGGTATGGCGGTTGGCGTGATTCAAGGCTCGATTGATGAAATGCGAAAATCAGATTTAACCCTCGCTGAGATTAATGCATTTTTAGATGATCGTCCCGATGAACTAGAAGACGAGTTAAACGAGGCAATTGCCTTAATCCAATCGCTCGCGGAAACGCCGTTTGAAGCAGGCACAGATTATCTTATCCAAGTTTTAGAAGCCCGATTATTAGGGGCGGAATTCTGCAAACGCAGCGCGGATGCGGTAATGCAACACTGCGGCGCGAAAGGCTACATTTTAGACGCCCCGGCGCAACGCAAACAGCGCGAAGCCTATTTTGTTATTATCGTGACGCCTTCGATTAAGCATTTACGTAAAGAAATTGCTCGATTAGAAGCGGCTTAGGAGGTCTTATGTCACAACCTTATCGTAAATACCTGTGCAAAACCTGCGGCTTGATTTATGACGAAGCCGAAGGCGATCCCGATAGCGGACTTGCCCCCGGCACACGGTTTGAAGACATCCCGGACGATTGGTATTGTCCGCTATGTTTAGTCTCTAAGTCTGACTTTATTCTGTACGAAGAAAAGCCAAGAGATGCACAAGCCGCGTCAGATGCACCGGTACCTAAATCCAAGGTAGGCGGAAAAGACGCTATTGTCATAGTGGGTTCAGGTTATGCGGGTTGGACATTAGCCGAAAAAATTCGCTTACAAAATCCAGATGCAAAGATCAGTTTAATTACCGCCTGTGATGGCGCGGTGTATCCCAAACCGGCGTTATCCATGGCCTTGTCGCAAAACCGTGCGGCGGAAGACTTAGTAGAATATAGCGCGGCGGAAAAGGCGAAAGCGTTGGATATGGGCGTTAAAACCCGCACCAAAGTCATGAGCATTAATCCAGCGCGTAAACGCCTAATGACGACCACCGGCACAATCGAGTACGACAAGCTGGTGTTAGCCATGGGCGCAAGTCCGATCAAGCCGCAATTAGTTGGCGATGCCGCCAGCGACGTGATGACGATTAATGACTTGTCGGCCTATAAAAAATTCCGTGCCACGCTCGAAGGCAAACGCCATATTACCTTAATCGGCGGCGGCTTGATTGCCGTCGAATTAGCGGAAGATCTCGCCAGCAAAAATTACGAAGTGACCTTGTTGGTGCGCGGCGGGCACTTAATGCGCAACATCCTACCAGGCCTGGTAGCGGATAGATTAAGCAACCTCTTGGCAAAAAATAAAATCAACGTCCAATATGATGTGGATGTAGAGCAAATCAATCATGCTGCGCAAGGTGTCGAGCTGAAGTTTGACGATGGTGAAACCATGCAAACGGATTTGGTTATTGCCGCTATTGGCTTAAAACCCAATATCGGACTCGCCAAAAAAGCAGGCCTGCAAGTCAAACAGGGCATTATGGTGAATGCACAAATGCAAACTTCGGATGCGGATATTTACGCGCTGGGCGATTGCGTCGAGTTTGAAGGCGAAGTGCAGGCGTATTTAGAACCGATTCGCCGCCAAGCCGCCGTGATCGCCGATCACTTATGCGGTAAATATGCGGCGTTTGAACTCAAACCCGCATTAATCAAAACCAAAACCCCATCGCTGGCAATTATCAGCTGCCCACCGCTGAAAAAAGACGCGCAACAAGGCGGCTGGACAAAAATTGAAGCCCACCAAGGCCAAGGGCTAGAAGTGAGTTATCTGGTAAACAACGAACTCAAAGGCTTTGTCTTATCCGGCGAACTCGTCACCCAAGCGGCACACAAATATCAAGGCTTGGCGGGGTAAACCGATCCTCTATCGTAACAAGCAGGCCTGCTTGTTACGTTTTTCTTTGTAAATTCAATTCGCGCTAAACATCTGTTTTTTTCAAGTAGATCATAACCCCAGCTTTTCAATGCGATAATTGAGTTGGCGGGGTGTCATATTGAGCATTTTGGCGGCGCGGGTTTTATTGCCTCGGCAGTATTTGAGTGCGGCGCGGATATTTTCTTTTTCATCCGCGCTGACTTTCCAGTAGTTACGTTTATCTTCTATTTCAGGTACGGGTTCTGCTGAAACCCTGTTAAACATTGCTGGTTCGCTAGCTGGCAGTGCGTGTGTGGTTTGCATTGTTGGCGGTGCATTATGCGTTATTGCACTTTCGTCTTCGAGAATTTGTTTAACGGTGTGGGTGCTAATGGTGCGATCTTCGTCGGCCATTAATACGCAGCGTTTTATCACGTTTTCCAGTTGGCGAATATTGCCCGGCCAATCGTAGTGTTCAAAAAAGTCGAGCGCGTCGCGGGCTAGGGTGGCATTGGTGTGGTATGACTGATTTGCTTGGTCAAGGAAGTGGCGCGCTAAAATGCGGATATCGCCATAACGTTCGCGCAACGGCGGGAGTTCTATTGGGAATACATTGAGTCGATAGAACAAGTCGAGGCGAAACAGGCCTTCGTTCACCGCAAGGTGAAGGTCTTTGTGCGACGCGACGATAATGCGCACATCCAGTTTAATGTCTTGCACACCACCTATGCGGGTGACCGCATTTTCTTCGAGTATGCGCAAGAGTTTGGATTGTAGCGCGAGGTCAAGATCGGCAATTTCATCGAGAAATAAGGTGCCTTTGTGCGCCAATTCAAATTTACCTTTCTTTTGTTGGTTCGCGCCGGTAAAGCTGCCTTTTTCATAACCAAATAATTCGGCTTCCAGCAGGTCTTTTGGAATCGCGGCGCAGTTGATGGCGATAAATGGCCCGTCTTTACGATTGCTGGCGCGATGCACCATGCGCGAAAATTTTTCTTTACCTGTGCCGGATTCGCCTTTGAGCATCACCGTGACCGGTGTGGCGGCGGCGCGTGCGGCTTTATCGAGCGCTTGAATTAGACTGCCGCTTTCACCAATAATGCCATATTGACTGCCTTGACCGAGGGCGACATGGCGAAGTTGTTCGTTTTCTTGTTTTAGGTTACGTGTTTGGTTTTCGATCAGTTGATGCACCGCCAGAATTTCGCTGATAAAGGTGGCGATGAGTTTTAAAAACTTGAGGTCGCGATCAAACGAGCGCTGGCGGTTTTTTAAGCGGTTAAAGGTGAGCACGCCAATACGTTTATTTTTGCGCAGTATCGGAATCGCTAAAAAGGAGACCGGTTCTTGCGGCAGCGTTTGGCGGTCTACGGTGCGGAATAAATAGTCGTTTTCTATATCGATATCGGGAATGACGGCGGGTTGGCCGCTGTGCATGACTTTGCCGGTAATGCCTTCGCGCGGCGCGAACCGACTGCGTTGAACCTCCTCCGGCATTAAGCCGTAGCCGTAGGCGGTGTATAGATAGTCGGAGTCGTCTTCTTTTAATAACACGCGACCACGGTTTAACCCCATTAAACGTGAGCAGATGCTGAGGATGTTATAAATCGCAAACGAGGGGTCGTGCGCATGTTCAATTTGCAAGGCGGCTTCTTGAATGACGACGAATTCCGAGCTATTGGCAATGTCTAAATTTTCATCTTGTTTATTTATTTTTTTTGTCATTTTAGGCGGCCTTATGGCAAAGAGGTGAATCGCTTAAAAACGCAAAAATCGGCCTAATAAAGACCGATTTGTTTAGGTTTAAATTTTTGACTTGTTGAGAAACTGATTACTCCATTTTCCAACTGTACATTTTGATTAATCGCGCGCCAATACTATCGAGTAGATAGCCAATAATGCCGATTACAATCACAATCGCGGCGAGTTTGTCGTAGTCTAAGGTATCGCGTGCATCGTTAATCGCATAGCCTAAACCGCTGGTTACGCCTAAATATTCTGCCGGAACCAATACGACCCAAGCTACGCCGACCGCCAAACGAATCCCCGCAAAGACGTCTTGCGCAATCGCAGGCATAATCACTTTGCTCAACATCTGGTAACCGTCGGCCCCTAAATTGGTGGCGACTTTAAACCAAAGTGGATCAATGCGTTGTACCCCGTGGGCGGTGCCGAAAATAATCGGCCAAACGGCAGCAATCGTGATCAAGAAAATAATTGCGTTATCCCAAGTTGCAAAGACAAGAACCGCTACCGGCATCCAAGCTAAGGGGCTAATCATCCGCAAGAACTGGAAAGGCATATTTGCGATTTGGCGTGCCATGGTGTAATAGCCGATCATGACGCCCACCGGAACCCCAATCACAATTGCCCAAAACAGGCCGACGAGAATGCGGTAGAGGCTTGACCAGATGGTTTGCCAAACACTTCCTGAAGCAATCAAGTCATAAAACGCGGCTAAAGCCGGTGCAGGTGCAAAACCAGCAAAGGCGGCGGTGTCGGGGTTGCTGGCTATTAACCAGCCACCCAGCCACCAAAATGCCAACAATATCAACATGCCACTGGTTGCAAAGACACTGCTTTGCACCCAGTTGGGTAGGCTCCTAAAGGTTTTAGCCGACACCGCGCTAAAAGAGCGGTTTACGGCTGGGGTGGTTGGCTGGCTCACAGGACAAACACCTCCTCACGTCGCATTGGATCATCCGGGTTGACCCCTTTAACTCTTGACCACGCATTGTGTTTATCCATTGCATTTTTTACAAAATCGTAATTGACGAGATCATCGGCCACAAACTTACTATCAAGCCCTTCAAGGAAGGTTTTATCGCCGCCGACTAAGGTTTCTTTAAGTTTATCGACAATAAACTCGGTAGCCGATGGATAAGGCCAAGGGTTAAAGTCAATGCGACCAACATCCCAATCCGCGTGTTTAATGGCTTGCGGGTCACTGCCATAAGTCGCCTCATCGTACAATGTCATGGCTTGTAAGATGACATCTTCGCGCATAGGTAGATATTTGTTTTTACCGTCGCGCGACAGCATTTTGGCAACTTCTTCTTTATTCTCTTGCGCATAGAGCGCACCTTTGACAACGGCATTCATCACTTTTTGTGACCAGGCCTGGCGTTGTTCAGTATCTTCTTCGTGCATACAAACTACGCAGCAAGGGTGGTGCTTCCAAATGTCGCCGGTAAAGCGAAGCATTCTGCCGCCAGCCAGCATTTCACCCGCCGCATTAAACGGCTCGGCAACAATAAAGGCATCAATTTTACGCGCGGCTAATGCGGGCGGCATATCCGGTGGTGGCATAATCTGTAAGTTCACCTGATTTGGTTTTAAGGCCGCGCTCTGGTTTTGAATGACCGGCTCAAGTCCGGCATTTCGTAGCGCGATTTGTAGCACCACATTGTGCATGGAATACCAATAAGGCACCGCTACTTGTTTACCACCAAGCTGCTCAAAGGTATTGATGTCAGTGTGTCTGCCGACGACTAAACCGGAACCGTTAGTATGCGCCCAGCTGGTGATTTTGACAGGGTACTGGTTGTTGTAGCGCATCCATACCGGAATCGGCTTAAGAAAGTGCACCAAATTGAAGCGTTTTGCGGCAAAGCCTTCGATGAGTGGCGACCAGCCACGGATGAGCGTCGGTTGTTCGACTTTTAAACCTTCTTCTTCAAAAAAGCCCATGCCGTGAGCGACCAATAACGAGCTGGCGTCGGTAATCGGAATATAACCGATGCGCACCACTTCATCAGCAGGCATGTTATTCGCCAGTGCGGCACCGGGTAAGCTCATGGCGGCGGCTAATCCGCCTGCAGTCGCCATCGAATCTAAAATAAATTCGCGGCGTCCTTTTTTGGGGTTGTAAATGTAGTCGCTGGAATGCGTGCTTTCACATAAATGACACATGGTAGATCTCCTTTTGGCGGCGGTTTTAGGCGGTAGCTTGGGTTTGTTCAGCGAGCATTTCAGCTTGCTTAGCTTGGTCGAGTTTTTCAAACTCGTTAAAAAGGGTTTCTTTTAATTCGTTATATTCGGCACAATTTCGATCGCGCGGAAAGCTGAGCGGTACATGGAGTTCGCCCACAATTTCTCCCGGGTTGTGGCTCATAATAATGACGCGATCCGCCATTGCGATCGCTTCTTCAATATCATGTGTCACCATGATCATCGTGATCTCTTGTTGCTGACAAATGAGGGATACTTCATTTTGCAGACTGGTGCGCGTAAAGGCATCCAGTGCAGAAAAAGGTTCGTCCAACAGAATGATTTCTGGCTCGGTGGCGAGGGAACGCGCTAAGGCGACACGTTGTTGTTGTCCGCCGGAGAGTTGTTGTACGTTTTTGTCTTTGTGTTCGGTTAAGCCCACCATTTCAAGCAGTTGTTCCACATGGTCATACTTGTTTTTGTAACTGCCGGCAAAGACCAAGCCCAGTGCCGCATTTTCGCGCACCGACATCCAAGGATAAAGTGACGGCTTTTGAAACATCATGTTCCATTTGGCACTGGGTTTGGTCACGGTATGCGCACCGATACGCACTGCGCCATCTGAGGGGATAAGTAATCCAGCGATCATTTGTAATAATGTGGATTTGCCGCAACCGCTGCGACCAATGAGCGCGATTTTTTCACCTTTGGCAATATCAAGGTTGATATTTTTAAGTGTCGGTTTGGTTTGTTTTTTAAAGGTATGGGATAGTTCAGCTATCCAAACTTTTGATGAACTGGTTTTCATTATGCCGCCCTTTGTCAGAAACTATTTATCTTTGCTTAGGGTTAGCGTATATTGTGCCATTCATATAAAAGTTTATTATATATCAATCGAGTAAGTGATTTTTGTCCTTTAATAATTCACTGTAATATGACAAAAAGCGCCATTTACGAACAAAATGTAACTAATTGGTGCAAAATGTCAGGTTGTAAATATAGGTTAATGATTTTTATCTGTTTTTATGGTTTGTAAAAAACGACGACATCATTATGTGGTAGGGAGATAGCGCATTGCCAGCGATTGGCCAGCCAGTGAAAACTGGTTTCACTGAAAAATGTAATATGGGTAGGGTCGTTGCGATAATGCCATTGGCAGAAGCGTTGGTCATCTAATACGTGTTTGGTTTGAATAACGATTAAACCACCAGGCCTGGTGATTTGCCAAAGCTGGTCAAGAATTGGTAGAGGGGCGGATAGGTGTTCAATCACTTCAGTGCAGGTAACGAAGTCATAGTCTTGTTGCAATGCGTTTAAGTTTGGGGCGTAGTATTTATCGTAAGCCTGCATAGGGTAGCCGAGTTCTTCCGCCATCTTGATCAGCGCCGGTCCTGGGCCACAACCAAAGTCTAAGCCAGCGGCGGGAGGCGCTAAATGGTATTGAACCTGTTCAAGACTGCGCTGTAAAAAACGTCTATAACTCAGATCATCCGTTTGGTTTTGATGCAGGTCATAAATCGCTTTTTCATCTTGTTCTTGAAGGTGGTAGCGTTTCTCTAACCATACCATTTGGCAGGCCTGGCAGCGCTGATACTCTTGGTTTCGGCAATGGATTAGAGAATGTTCTTTGCCGCCGCAAAGCGGACAGTGACATTCGTTCAATCGCGGTTGGTTTCCTGTAGTTGCATTTTGGCATAGGCGCGGCGTACGGCTTGGATGACTTGTTGGCGCACTTGCTGGTGTTCCTCGGCGCTCATAAAGAAGCTCATATCAACATCATGACGAATATAGCGCGGCTTAATTTCATTAAGGGCAAGACAGGCCATATCAACAAGTTGGTCTTCGTCCAGTTCGCTGCTGAGGTACTGGTCTTGGATTTCATTAAAAACTAGACGTTCGTAATAGTTGTGAATACTGTCGAATTCGAGTTCCATATTAAGCTCCTAATTGATTTGGTTATTCAATTAGTGTAATCCAAACTCAAGGGAAAGGGGGGTTAAGATTGTACTTTTTCGTAGGCAAACGCTACGGCGTCTTTGACTTGATCCAACATTTCACGTCGGTCTTGTTCGATCATAAAAAAACACATATCAACATGGTGGCGAATATAGCGAGGAGGGATTTTATTCAGTGCGATACAGGCGATATCTTCGATTTCATCTTCTTCTAGATGACCATCATCATAAAATTGCGCGATTTCTTCAAATACCAGTTTTTCGTAATAATTGTGAACTGCATCGAAAGCCATGAGGTTTCCCTTTGTTGTTGGGATATTATTTTACCGATTCGTTGGCAAAATGCTGGCCTTTATTGAATAAATATAAAGTAAAAGTACGCAAGGATTATTGATAAAATCCCTTGCGTACTTTTTATTCTTATTGTTCGCGTTTTACAGCGCGATAGCCAATGTCAGAGCGTGAAAAACAGCCATTCCACTGCACTTGTTTAACGCCTTCATAAGCGCGTTTTTGGGCCGCAGTCACATTTTCACCCAGTGCCGTAACACAAAGCACACGACCACCATTGGTTACAACTTGGTTGTTATCATTTAACGCCGTGCCTGCATGAAATACTTTAAGGTCTTTGGCATTAACTTGATCTAAGCCGGAAATGACATCGCCCTTGGCGTAATCTTCAGGATAGCCACCAGCGGCTAGCACCACGCCTAACGCCGCACGGGTATCCCATTCAGCATGAATCTGATCCAGCTTTTTATCTAACGCCGCTAGGCATAAGTCCGCAAGATCCGATTTTAGGCGCATCATAATCGGTTGCGTTTCAGGATCACCAAAACGGCAATTAAACTCTAACACCTTCGGCGTGCCATCGGGTGAAATCATGACGCCGGCATATAGAAAGCCGGTGTAAGGTAAGCCATCCGCCGCCATACCTTTGATGGTCGGGTAAATTACTTCATTCATAATACGCTGGTGAATCTCAGGCGTGACTACTGGCGCC
>JACUUF010000107.1 GCA_014859465.1 Methyloprofundus sp. | reverse complement strand
TGGACTTTGGATAAAGCCAAAGGGCCAAAGGGCTTGTTGGTTATGTTTATTTGCTAGGGTAAACATATAAAGTATACACATTAATTAATAACAGTTAAAGTGTAGACACTTGGGTTTGAACTTTGGTACAGTGTGATCACCTAATAACAGTTTGGTTACAAAAATGTCTATTGTTGAAAATATTCATTACACACCAATGATTTTTGATCAAAGTAATGAAAAAGCAGACTTCGGGTTCATTCCCGATGCTTTAAGAAAACCTCTCAAAGCATTTCCTCAATTATTCTTCTCAAACGGTGAACCATGGCGAGAAGTTAATCAATATGCTTTTTATCGATACTTTGATTTATCTAAAGACCTTAAAACAGTATCTAACGAAATGTCGATGCTTCAAGGTTATGCTGATTGGCTTGAAGATCAGAAACTTCATTGGTTGCATTTCCCAAAGGTTAAGCGAGAGCGTTGCATTTATAAATACAGAGGTTACTTAATACAGCTTCGTGATGAACAGTTAATTGCTCCTTCAACGGCAAGCTTGAAAATGAATGCAGTTATAGCGTTCTATAGATGGGCCTCTACCGAGGGGTTAGCAGAAGCACGAAATAAACTTTTTGATGAAAAAGTAAAAACAATTCAGTTTTTTGATAAGGTTGGTTTTTCAAGAACATTCAATGTTACTTCAACAGATTTATCCATACCAAACAGAGCAAGAAGTGGTGCAACGCTAGAGGATGGCTTATTACCTTTGTCGAAGGTACAAAATAAGATTTTAATGTCTTACTTGGCTTCTCAGAACAGTTATGAACTATATCTGATTCATAAAGTTTCACTGCTCACAGGTGGTCGATTTGAAACGGTTACGACATTAACTATTGATTCATTAAGTTTGGCTACACCAGACCCTCAATTTCCATCTGTAATGCGTGTAAGGGTTGGCCCAGGAACATCTATAAAAACAAAATTTAATGTATCTGGCAGTATCCTATTCCCCATAAAACTTATTGATGAGCTCGTTGCCTATTTTGAATCTACACAAGCTATATTGAGACGCTCAAAAGCTTCTACCGGTCTTCAAAAAAACGTATTCTTAACCAATAGAGGAAACCAATATACGGTGAACTCTTTTGGTACGATCATGCATAGATTAAGAGAGGGTTTGGTGAAGAAAGGTCATGCCGAATTGGCAAATTTTCATTTTCACCAACTAAGGGCTACTTTTGGAACGATGTTGATGACAGCGGTCTTAGACTCGGGGATAAAAGCCTCTAATGCGATCGTTATTGTTCGTGATGCGCTACTTCATAAAGATGATTCTACGACATGGAAGTATATTAAGTTTATTGAGCGAGAGCCATTGGAAGAGACTTTTACTCAAACGCTATGGGATATTTTTACAGGTAATGAAGCCCAATCATCAGAAGGCATCCAGGCCTATTTAGATTATGGGGTAGTTCATGATAAAGGCTGAAGATTTCATTATCGAACATAGTCGTATTATAAAAAAAACGCCAGCCTGGGACTTAAATAATTTAATTCACATTGAAGGCACGGAAGTTTATAGGAATAAAAAAAACTGGCGCGATGAGGTTGACTGTCTTCCTGTAGCCACTGATCGAATTTGGTTAATTAACGGATTAAAAGAATATTTTAGGGGGTTGCTAGATACTGGTAGCTCAGTAAATACAATTGTTCACACTATAAGAGTGTTTGCGGCGTTCATATCGTTTATAGATAAAAATAAAAGAACTATTTCAGATGTAAATGAACTTGAAAAGAATATATATGACTATGCTGAGTATCTATACCAAAGGGAATGTCGAAAGGAAATAGCTTCCGGTCTAGGCTATTCACATTTCATTATAATTACCAAACCCCTTAATGATGCTCTAGAAATTGCCCTTGATGTAAGAAATAGTCGTTTAACAAAAAAAGTAAAGGCCAGAAGAGCTGTTCCCCGGGAGGCTGATAAAATGAATCTTGAGCAAGCCGCTAAACTTGCTAAATTTGCTTATGACATTACTCAAAACTTTAATCCTGATGATTTACACAACCTAGAATCGTCTGTCTTTGTAAAAGTAAGAGACAGTATTCTAGAAGAGCCGGTCAATCTGACCCCTAGAATAGGAAAAGGGCGACCAAATTCTTCTAACTCAGCCTTTAATCATCGTGTATCAGCAGAGATTATGGTATTTCTAGCGATGACTACTGCAAATATTTCCATTGCTCATAATCTCAAACGATGTAGATTTGATTATAAGTTGAACCGTACGGGAGATAAATACGAATTACGTGAGTTTAAGCACAGAAAAGGTGGCGAAGTTTTAATCAGAATACCTAAGTCTTATCGCAGTTCATTTGAAAGTTATTTAGCTTTTTTAGATGATCATGCTCAGAATTCGGAGTGGGTATTCCCATATCTAAACTTTCAAGGTGAATTTAACAAAAGGATTGATAATTCCTTTACACGGTTTCAGCAATTATGTAAAAAACATAATATTCCTTGGGTGGCTCCCAGTATCTTTAGAAAGACTGGTTTAAATTTATTGTTAAGACTTAGTGCCTCTGAAGATGCCGCAGCTGACCACGGAAGCCATGCGGTGAAAACTTTTCGGGAGAGTTATGAATTCCCCTCGCAACAAAGAGCAATGGTTGAAATTGCACGATTCTGGGATGAGTCAGATCCACTAGCTCATGGTAAACCTAAAGTTTCATTATTTGGGACACCTTGCTCAGGTAATCCCGAACCATTTTCTGATGTAGCAGGTGAGCTTGTAAAACCAGACTGTCAAACACCCACTGGATGTATTAACTGTAAACACTATCGGGATGAAGAATCATTGGATTATGTCTGGAATCTTTGTAGCTTTCGTTATTTGAAAATCATCGAATCAAACTCATATCTGGATAAAAGAGAAAAGCCTTCAAACATTGCTATTGATTGGGCCAACCTCAAAGTCAAATGGTTTAAAAATTCTAAAGTGTCAAGGTATAACGACTGGGTAGAAGAGTCAGAAATGAGAATAGAGGAAGGCGATTACCACCCTAATTGGTCACGAAGAATAGCGAATTATGAGGTTTAATTGATGCAGTTAAATAAAGTTGAAAATCTACAATTCAAATTTAATATTCCTCATATTGACAACAACTCAGCTTGTTTTAATCCACCGAGCTTCCCACCTCCAGATGACTTTGCCATGTGTATCGATGAGTCAGGCATTGTAACGACCCGATACGGCGATGATACTTGGGACTTTAAAGCGTTTGGTGCTAAAAGCTTTATGTACTTTAGCGACTATGACGACGATAACAAATCGTTATTTAAACAAACAATATTTTATATTATCTACAGTCACTTATCTCGTGGAAGTAGTTACTACTCTTTGAGAATGTGGTATGAATCACTACAAGCAGTATTTAGAGTCTGTGAAGATAATAAAATTTCTGCCAAAAATTTTAGTCATTATCCTAAACTTATTCAGAAACTTGCAGATAGTATCGCACCTTCAACATTTGAAAAATCAATTTCTCATTTTAATAAACTTCTCAAAAATAAAGGGGAATTAGGGTTTACATTACTCGATGAAAAGGCGATTACAAACCTAAAAAAATATGATAGTAATTATGAGGGAGGCCAAAGTGCTTACATTCCCGCAGCAATTTGGTCAAAGCTTATTAGTTACCTCAATCAAATTATGGATGACTTTATTAATAATAAGGAAAACCTTGAGTCTGCTTATAATTGGGTTGCTGAAAACTATATTTCAAACAAAAAAAAGGCACATTCGCCAAAAAAAGCATCTCCGTTTTTAACAGAGAAATCAGCTTTTATGGTCAGGTATAACGGTAGTTTTGATGATTTTTTGCATGAGCATAGACTCTTTGAATTGCTTAAAACCTATCAAGAGCCCTATAAAAAGTATAAAGGGGAATATGGAATACAACAATTTTCAGCGTATTTTAACAACCTTTCATTTGCCTGTTATATTGTGGTGCTGTTTTATTCAATTATGCGAAGGGATGAAGCCCTGTCTTTAAGAATTGATTGTTTGGTCAAAGAAATAGATGAACGCATGGGAGAGTTTTATCTACTGGTAGGTGAAACCACGAAAACCGACCCTGACAGTGATGCAAGATGGGTTGTCAATAAAAATGTAGCAAAAGCTGTGTCAATCGCTAGAACACTAGTTAATTGGAAACTTCAACACCTAAGTACACCAGTTAAAGATACGCCGCACTTATTTCAGAATCTGGCTGTTTGGGATGTAAGGAATCAAAATGTTGGACCTAGACCTATTGTGCATTTTGACAGGCTGGCACACTTCTCCAGACAGTTTTTTAATGTTGATAGTTACACTATATCACCAGATGATTATTCTGAAGCTTTGGCTTTAACACCTTCTCTAAAGCGTCAAGATTGGTTTCAGGTAGGTGGGGTTTGGAAGTTTAGTTTTCACCAGTTTAGAAGAACCCTAGCGGTTCACTTCGCCGTAAATCAAGTCTCTCCAGCGACTGGGCAGTTTCAGATGAAACACGGCACGAGAGAACAGCAGTTCCACTATATGAACAATCATGGCCGATTAAGGTTAAATAACATAGCTGAGCAGGAAGTGGTGAATGAGTTTTATGCTGCAATGGGTCGAAATATCACTGACGTTGTAAACCAGGAAGCCAATTCGATTCTTCCTCATTCAAAATCACCTGTAAAAGAAGATGTTGTTCGATTTATCACACAGGGTGAAAAGGAGCAGCTAAAAAAGGCTCAAAAGAATGGATTAGTAGGTTTTAGAAGGAATTTGTTAGGTGGGTGCATGAAAGAAGGTTCTTGTGAATATGGTGGTTTTGATTCCATTATTCACTGTTCAGGTGGCTCGAATGGCAAGTTCTGCGCTGATCTCATAATAGATGGCACCAAGGAGCAAAAGTTTAAAGATGACCGCGATTTTTATCAAGAACGAATGGATGACACTCCTGAAGATTCACCTCTGTACGGAGCACTGAAAGCAGAGGTGAAAGGCTACGAGCGAGTATTAGAATTGATTGAAAAGAAGCGAGTCACAAAATGAGCAAAGCAGAAACCTTATTCAGAGAAGCTTTTGAACGCCTTAAAACAAACACGCCTATCAATCTGCCAAAAGGGACAAAGGTTAGCCAAAACAATGTTGCTAAAGAGGCTGGAAAGCACCCTACAGCCCTTAAAAAAGACCGATTTCCATTGCTAGTGCTAGAGATACAAGATTACTTAAAGCAACAAGAAATTGATAGCGACATCATCAACAAAAAAAAACAACTGCGAAAACAGCGAACACTCGAAGAGCGCTTAGCGGATTGCAAAAACCAGCGAGATAAACTCGCTTCAATTTGCGAAGCGCAGGCTCAACTAATTGACGACCTAAGAGGTCAATTAAGTGACTGTGAAAATGGTATTTCAAAGCCTATTAGTATTAAATAGCATTCTATTTTGATTCAGTAACTCTATACAGGGTAGAGAATAAGCATAAGCATGAGCTTTCAGCAGCAATCTAAAAATTTAGTTTGGTATTTGCATGAATGGGCGTTTGAGTTCGAGACATTAAACCTTGAGCATCTGGAGAACTATGGACTTCCAGCAGAGATTGCAGACTTGCTAAATGTATTAATTGAAGACGCCAAGGCGTTACAAGAAGATGATGAAAATAAAGTCTATCCAAATTCTGAGCTAAAAAGCTGGTTTATCGAGTTAGTTGATAGAAGCCATTCATGGCTGGAAATTGAAGAAGCGATAAGAACAAAATTAATCGACGATTGTCGGGTGAAATAAAGGAAATATTGATGCCAACACTGGAATTTAAAGGAAAGCAGTTTGTTTATTCGCACCATTTGAATGTGCCATTTCGTGAGTTGCGAGTGGAAGCCGATAAATCTCTGCCGGCCGAAGGGCAAAAACCTTCTTTGGATGACAACTTGATTATTCATGGCGATAACCTTGAAGCCTTAAAAGCCTTGCTGCCAACACATGCAGGGAAAGTCGATTGCATCTTTATCGACCCTCCATATAACACAGGTAATGAAGGCTGGTGCTATAACGACAATGTGCGTTCTCCACTTATGCAAGAGTGGCTGAAAAAATCGGCCAACCCTGTCGATAAAGAAGACCTTGAAAGACATGATAAATGGCTGTGTATGATGTGGCCTCGTATACATTTACTTAAGGAACTGCTTTCTGATGATGGTATTTTTGTAGTTACAATTGGGAATGATGAGCAGCACAGTTTAAGAAATATTCTTGATGAAATCTTTGGAGAAGATTCGTTTATCACAACCCTTGCTTGGAGAAGTAGAGCAAAACCAGTAAATGTTGGTGATGCAAAACTAGCTCCTCAGAATGATGCTGAATATATTCATATATATTCAAAGAATCCAGAGGCAGTTGTTTTTAATAAATGTTTTTCTGGTGAAATTAGACGCTATCCATATTCAGACAAAGATGGGTCTTATCGCTTGCAAACAATTCTTAAATCCAATCGTGGTGAAAGCAAAAGAGAGACTATGCGCTTTGAAATAGGTGGATATACTCCTCCTGAAGATCAAAGATGGCAAGGTGCATTTGATTTCATAAATGACCTTTTCAAATCAAATCGCTTAGAGTTTAAAGATGGCACACCTTTTCGAAAATATTATGAACACGAAGAAGATGATCAGCACTCACCGTTTTATACATATATAGAAAGAAGTGAATCAAGCACTGCCGAGGCAGGAAAAACTACCTTAAATCAAATATTAGGTAATCAGCATGGAATGGATACAGTAAAACCTCTGGACGTTGTTGAATATATAATTAATCATGCTGTAGCTGAGGATGCAATTGTATTAGATTCATTTGCAGGTTCAGGAACAACTGCTCATGCCGTCCTGAAACTCAATCATCTCCAGAAAATGCAAAGAAAATTCATACTTGTTGAGTGTGAAGATTATGCTGATACCCTAACTGCCGAAAGAATGCGTCGAGTTATAAAAGGCTATTCATTCTCTGGTACTCACAAAGACGAGTTACTATCAGAAAAAATTACATGGACTGTCTTCAATAAAAAACAGCCAAAGATTCTTGAACAAATTAATCAAATAGAACAAAAAAACAAAGACCAATTCGACAAAATTAAAAAAGAAATTAAAGATGGTGTTTTAACGGTTACAGGCGAACGAAAAATAGAAGAATTTGCGCCAGGCTTAGGAGGAAGTTTTACTTTCTGTTCACTGGGAGAACCGATTCAAATTGAAAGCCTGTTAACAGGTGACGATATGCCATCTTTTGAAGCCTTGGCTCGTTATGTATTCTACACCGCAACAGGTCAATCAATAGAGACTGTGGGTAAGCCGTCTGTCGATGGTTTTGTTGGTGAAACCGATTTGTTCCGCATCCATCTTTTCTATCAACCAAATAAAGAATGGCTACGCTCAAATGAAGCAGCACTGAATTTCGATAAAGTAAAAGTTATTACTGAAAACAACCCGACAAATAAACGTACCATTGTCTTTGCTGTCGCTAAATTTATGAGCCAAAAAGAGTTAACTGCAAAACGTATCGAGTTCTGTCAGCTTCCTTATGCTATTCACCGCATTATCGGGGCTTAGTCATGGAGTTTAAGGAATATCAAGAAGGGGTTTTAGCCAAACTCGATTACTACTTAACCAAGTTATCAACGCAAAAAGAAGAAGCTGAGGACTTTGTTGCATTTCAAGCCACTAAAGGCAAGAAAGCCAATCTAGCCAACTTTGCCCAAACTACATGGGATGAATTGGTGAATGAGCGTCGTGTCGATTATCTGCTTGATAAAAAAGGCAAAGAGGTCGTTCCCCCATACATATCTCGATTTGACGGACTGGATCGAACGATTCCTAATATTTGTTTCAAAGTACCCACAGGCGGTGGAAAGACTTTATTAGGTGCGGCATCCATTGAGCGTATTCAAACGGATTTATTCAAGCAACAAACGGGAATTGTGCTTTGGATAGTGCCATCCGATGCGATTTATAAACAAACATGGAAACAGCTTGCGAATCGTGAGCATCCTTACCGTCAAATGCTGGAACGCGCATCAGGTGGGCAAGTTAAATTACTCGAAAAAAATGATGCGTTTACCAAACGAGATGTAGATGAAAATCTCTGCGTTATGCTGTTGATGCTTCAGTCGAGTAATCGTAAAACTAAAGAAACCTTAAAAATGTTTCGTGATAGCGGTCGCTTCACTAACTTCTTCCCAATTGAGGATGACCAACCAGCTAACAATGCCCTGTTGGATGAAATACGAAATCTCGACTGCAATGATTTGAGTGATTATGGTTGGGCAGAAGGTGTGAGCCCTGATTCAATTTCTATTAAACACAGTCTTGGAAATGTGTTGCGAATTTGCCGCCCATTGATTGTCATTGATGAAGGCCATAAAGCTTACAGTGATTCAGCAAGAGACACTCTGTGCGGCTTCAATCCAAAATTCATTTTAGAGCTCTCAGCCACGCCTAACACGAATGGCAAACATCAATCCAATATCTTGGTGAATGTATCTGGTAATGCGCTGAAAGACGAGCATATGATTAAACTGCCAATTAACCTTATTAACGATGACAAAGGGGACTGGAAGCAAACCCTAACTGCTGCACATGAAAAACTTGAAGAGTTAAACCATTATGCAGTTAAGTTACAACATGAGTCAGGCCGTTACATTCGACCAATTATGCTGATTCGTGTGGAGAGAACAGGAAGCGATCAAAGAGATTCTAAGTATGTTCATGCTGAAGATGCAAAAGAATATTTAATGGACAAGCTTGGTGTAGCCGAAAATACTATTCGTTTAAAGACTTCCGAAAAAGATGAACTAGGGAATGATGATTTGCTCGAAGAGACTTGTCCTGTTCGGTTTATTATCACTAAAGACGCTTTAAAAGAAGGCTGGGATTGCCCTTTTGCATACGTTTTGACGGTACTTTCTAAAATGACAGCCAGCACTGCAATTACCCAAATGATTGGACGTGTATTAAGACAGCCTCACGTCACTTTAACCGACAAGCAAGCACTTAATGAATGTTATGTGTTTACTTTTGACCAAGATGTTTCTGAAGCCGTAAAAGGGGTTAAGCAAGGACTTGAGGATGAAGGGCTTGGAGATATATCCAATCAGTTGAAAACTGGGAATGGAAAGGAAGCACCACAAGTAAGCAAAGAAACGCTTCAACGTCGAGACAAATTCAAGAACCTACCACGAATTTTCCTGCCTAGCGTCTTGCATCAAGATGCTTCGGCTAACGATGGTTATCGAAAACTGGATTACGAGCGCGATATTCTGGGAGATATTGATTGGGATTTAATTTCATTTAAAGAAGAGGCAGAAGAGTTTGCCTTTGATGAAGAACTTATATCTCGCTCAGTTACAAAGATTGACTATAAGCAAACTAAGGGTAAACAAGGTGTTTTAGATTTATCCGATCCAGATAAAGAGTATTTGGTCTTTGATCAACAAAGTGATTTGGACATATCTTTTTTAGTTAGACAACTTACTGAAATCATTCCAAACCCTTGGCAAGCAATGCGTGTACTAGAAGAGTCTCTGGAGGTACTTAAAACGAGGAATATTAGCCAAGAGCTAATTCACAGCAATCGTTTGGAGCTTTTAAAAGAGATGAAAAAAGTCTTAAAGGTACAGGTTCTTTCACAGTCGGAGTCATTGTTCAAACAGAAGCTATCATCACATGATATTTCACTAAAACTGGTTGCATCAAGCAATCTAGATTTGAACTGGGAGTTAGCACAAACGGTTGAAGTGAATGTTTCTGAGAATGACCAGATTCTCCGCAGAAAAGATGGTTCAGAACTTGAAAAAAGCCTTTTTGAAAAAGTCTATCAAAGCGGAATTAATACTTTGGAAAAAGATTCTGCTTGGTATTTGGACAAGGCAAATGCAGTGTATTGGTGGCATAGAATTGCTGTTAATCAGCGTGAATACAGTTTACAAGGCTGGCAAAAACAACGTGTATATCCAGACTTGCTAGTTTGTGTTGAAGAACCATCTTCTGGAAACTATCGTTTTTCATTGCTCGAAACAAAAGGCGAGCATTTGAAAGGCAATGACGACACGAACTATAAACGGGATTTGTTCGACCTTTTGACTGCCCATGCTCAATCAGCTATCGAGGCAGGAGAGCTAACCATTGAAACAGCAGATGATGGCATCAGCTTTAGGATGTTACTTGAAAGCGACTGGCAGCAAGAGCTAGTTAAAGAACTTGGATAAAACGTCAGTAGTTAACTGCAAGCGAAAAACAATTTAAAGGATATAAATATGGTCAGCTTAACAACACCAGTATGTGATTTTGATGCTCCTGCAATCGACTTTGAACTACCATACGTTTATGGGGAATATTGGACTCTTGAAAAGGCAAAAGGCCAAAATGGGACTTTAATTGCCTTCATCTGTAATCACTGTCCATATATCAAAGCGATTCTTCCAAGGTTTGTGGAAGACACTAGAAAACTGAAAGATGAATATGGCATCAACACAGTGGCCATTATGTCTAACGATCAGTCTTTGTATGCTGAAGATTCAACTGAAAACATGATTCGAATTTCAGAGGAGATGGACTTTTCATTCCCTTATCTAATTGATGAGACACAGGAAGTTGCTAAGGCATACGGAGCCGTCTGCACTCCTGACTTTTTCGGGCTATCAAAAGACATGACCTTGCAATACCGTGGTCGTTTTGATGAATCAAGAAAAGAGACAGCACCAGAAGGTACTCGTAGAGATTTATTTGAGGCAATGAAACAAGTTGCTCAAACAGGAAAAGGCCCACTTGAGCAAATACCATCAATGGGCTGTTCGATTAAATGGAAAGAATAATTCGTTAAAAGGCATAGACAAAATTGTGGATGAATTTGGCCTAGATATAGAAAAAAGCATAGACATTCATCAAAGTGATGCAGAGTCATATTCTTCAATACATTTAAGTGTTGTCTATACAGTTGTCTGTTTACTTTGCTCACTTTATAACGCCGATTTGAAGCTGCAGTATCGCGGGCGTTTGGATGAATCGCGTAA
>JACUUF010000106.1 GCA_014859465.1 Methyloprofundus sp. | reverse complement strand
TTGTCTTTAATATTTATTCAGGACCGACCAATTAGAATATTTGCTCAATTTAAGTGGGCTTTTTTCAATGCAATAATGTGGAGCTTAATCGTTTAAAAGAGATTAAGAAGCACCCAGAATAGCTAACCCTGTTATGACCAAAAATGTCGAAATGATTTTTAATTTTAAATGCGCTTTGTCGTTAAAGAACAGAATTGAGATAACCACGGCCAACAAAATTCCTAGGTTACTCATTGAAACAACATAAGCGGTCGGCAGTGTTTGCATAGCTAAGATAATTAACGCATAAGCTGTTCCTATAAACAAACTTCCTAAAAGCCAAACCAGAGTATTTGGACGTGTTTTCGGAATGATGGATTCGCAATGCCTTTTTCGGTAAATGGTTAAACCAACCCAGGCGGAAAAGTAGCCGATGGTGACCACACCGACTAAAGCCGAAAAGCTGGTAATCTGCTGACTAATCGCCTTATCAGATAACGAATAAATACTGGTAAAAAAGGCCGCCGCAAGCGTCCACAGTAACACCTTAGGATTTGGATTATGTTTGGCGGTATTACCCAATAACCAAAGCCCTAGCACACTGATTAAGATACCGATTATGGCGACCATCGATAAATATTCATCAAATAGCCACCAGGCCCAAATAGCGACCAATATTGGCGAACTGCGGGCAATGGGGTACACAAACGCCACAGGGGCGAGCGCATAGGCTTGGCGTAATGATAAAAAGTACAAACTATTGGCGATGGCGGTAACGCTGATGAGCCCGGCCAGCTCCCAGCTCCAATCCACTTGGGCAAGATGATACAAGCCGTACCCACCTAGCAAAACAATATGCCCCAGCAGTCCCCACCATAAGAAATCGGCTTTTGGGTCCACCTGACGAGCCATTAAATTCCAGCTGACATGCATCACCACCGAAAGCAGGATAAATAACCAGGCCTGCTCAAATGCTGATAAAGACCCCAGCATTAAATTGACCAGGTCTGGTTGTCGTATCCAATATGCAGGTTTTCAGGTAAGCAGTCAGGGTGGCGCATAAAATAGTCATCCAAATTGTGGCTGATATGGGTTAAGACCAGTTGTGATGGCTTTACCTGATCAAAGATTTGCAGTGCCCGAGTTAAGTCGTTGTGATTGCGCGGTGCGTTTTCGAGTGGTGGTTGATCGCAATCTAAAATCATTAAATCAATCGAATGGGTTTGCAGATAGGTTTCGACATCGCGGCGCAAGGTACCCGAATCGCACAAATAGGCCAAACGCTTCCCATCCAGCTCAAACACATAGCCCATGGTAAGTTTTGAATGCACCAGCGGCACTGGGGTGATGCTTAACCCTTGAAATACAAAGGTTTCAAATGGCTGGGTTTTTTGGGAGAAATCGAAAATGCCGGGGTATTTAAACAGATCATCACAGCCAGCCGGGTCGTCGGGTGAGAACACGGGAATCGTTTTACCCATGCCCCAGCGCATTGGAAACAAACCTTGCACATGGTCCATATGAAAGTGGGTCAGCAACACGGCATCGAGCGAACCCGGTGGGAATTTTTGTTCAAGATTAAGATAGCCCGCATCAATCAATAAACGCATACCGTTCACCTCCAGCACGCCGCACGCTGGATGGCGGCGATAATCGGTGTTGGCCAATGCGCGTTGGCAAACCGGGCAATCACAACCGTACACGGGCGCCGCTTTGACTGAACCCGTACCTAAAAAAGTAAATTTCATGGTCATAGTGGCTACCCTTGAGATTTTAATAGTTTAACTAATTCATCACCGGCCAATGCCAGTTCTGTATTGTTTTCAATGACTTGCATATTTGGCGCTTGTAAACCTGTAAAATCTTGAGCACGTTGAATGCGTTTTTCAATTTGAGCAGGTGTTTCTCGACCTCGCTTAAGCAGGCGTTCACGTAATAGGTTTAAATTCACCTGAATCAATACGGGTACCAGGCCTGGGTGGTTGGCAACGGCTTGGTTCAAATAACCACGCGAACCGTTCATCACCACATTAAGCCCTTGGTTTAACCAGCTATCGACTTCGGTGCCAATGCCATAATCCAGTTCATGCGAATGCCAATGAAACTTAAAACACCCATGTTTTAAGCGGGTGGCAAACTCTTGGCTGGAGAGCTGAACATGATTTTCACCGTTCAACTCAACCGGCCGAGTAATATAGCGATGCGCAAACACCACCGGATCACTGGCGAGTTTTTGCCGAGCGTAGTGCAACAAAGAGTCTTTACCGACTCCGGATGCGCCAATGACATAAAACAGCGACCCTTTTGAATGCGACGACTGAGTTATATTAGGCATGGTCGTAACTGGCTTTATAAGTGGACACGCCGCCCACAAACACCTCAGAAACTTGAACCAATCCATCCAAGTTCGCCACACTAATTAAATCGGCACGTTTGCCGACTTCAATCACACCACGATCTTGCAATTTAGCCGCTTCAGCTGGGTTTTTGGTTACAAGTTGTACCGCTTGTGGCAGGCTCAACTCTGAAATAGTTGGCAATTTAAACACCGCCACAATCAAAGCCGCAGGTGCGTAATCCGCGCACAAGCAATCACACACCCCGGCATTGACCGCATCCAACGCCCGCATAGAACCCGATTGGCTTTTACCACGTAAAATATTTGGGGCACCCATAATGGTTTTCATGCCTTTTTCACGGGCGTATTTTGCGGTTTCCAGATTAATTGGAAATTCCGAAATATCCACCCCTAAGGCGGTCATGGTATCAACGCGTTCTTTGCAGTCGTCATCGTGAGAGGCCACGGCAATGCCGTTTTCATGGGCTTTTTTAACCAATAATTCAACACGTTCCATGGCGCCTTGCGCTTGCTGTTGTTTTTGCGCAATTAGCTCATCGAGTTCAGCGTCCGTTTTTTGGTAGCTTTTGCCAAAGTAGGCTTTGTAAGACGCTAAATCTTTAAACTGCCCTTGACCTGGCGTGTGATCCATTAAGGACACCAGATGTATGGCTTTTTTTTCCATCAATTCCATTAAAATCGGCAGGCCGGTTGGGTCGGTGATTTCATAACGACAATGCACACGGTTATCCACTAAGGCGTGGGGTTGAAATTGATGCACCGACTCGGCAATCTCTTTGGCAAACTGGTTGTTGCGCACACCTAGTTCTTCGTTAGCAAAAGAAAGCGCGTGAAACACTGTGGTAATGCCTGCCGCCGCATTGCGTTTATCGGCTTGAGCGCAGGCAAAGTCCAGCGGAAAATGGACATTTGGGCGGGGTTCAACTTCTTTTTCTAGAGAGTCGCAGTGCAAATCAATCATGCCAGGCATGAGGGTTTTGCCATGTGCGTCGATGATTTGTGCATTTTCGGGGGTGTGCTCAGGGTTGATCGCACTGATCACGCCGTTTTCAATCAATAAACGGCCTTGTTCAGTGAGTGAGTTTTCTAACACGAGGGTGGCATTGGTAATCAATAAAGGGTAAGAGTTCATGTTTAGGCTACCTCGTTTGCAGCGTTAAAAAAGTGTTCGGTTCCCACAGGCGGTTTAAGTTCAACCACCTCATCGGCCAGACGTTCGACCAAATCCATATCATGGAAAATGGCTATCATCGCTGTGCCAGTGGCTTTTAAATTTTGAATCAGTTCCACCACGCGATCGGTGGTTTTTGGGTCTAAACTGGCGGTGGGTTCATCCAACAACAACAAACGTGGCTGAGCCAATAGGCCTCGAGCTAAATTCACACGCTGTTTTTCACCGCCTGAAAAGGTGGCAGGCGACACTGCCCAAAGGCGTTCGGGTAGGTTTAACTGCGCTAGAATTTCACGTGCTTTTTCTATCGCAATGTTGCGCGTAATGCCTTTTTTAATCAGCGGCATGGCCACCACGTCTTCGGTCGATTGACGCGGCAAGGTGTGTAAAAACTGGGTAACAAAGCCAATTTCGTCTTTGCGCAATTCCAGAATTTGGTGCTCATCGGCGGTGGCTAAATCGATTTTTTGCCCTTCGGAACCGGTAAACATCATGCGACCTGAAGACGGTAAATAGGTACGATAAATACCTTTTAAAACGGTTGATTTACCTGCCCCTGTTGGGCCTATTAGCGCCGTTAAGCGCCCTGGATAGGCCTTTAAAAACACGCTGTGTGACGAAGGCAGCTCTTTGCCTTGTTCGTGTAACATAAAGGTTTTTGAGAAGTCTTCGACTTCTAAAATAGGTTGAATACTCATGGGGGTCAAAGTCTCTTATAGTGCCGATGCCACCAGACGCTGGGTGTAGGCATCTTGCGGATCTTCTAAAATTTGGTCGGTTAGGCCGGTTTCGATAATGCGGCCGTACTTCATCACAATGGTGCGCCCAGCAAGCAAACGGATTACGCCTAAATCATGGGTTACAGCAATCATGGCGGTATGGCTTTCGCGTTGAATTTCCATAATCAAATCCAAAATGGCCGCTTGTACCGATAAATCTAGCCCGGTGGTCACTTCATCTAAAAACAGCAGCGGCGGGTTGGTGGCCAAGGCTTTGGCAATTTGCACCCGTTGCTGCATGCCGCCCGAGAAGTTCTTGGGCATCTCGTCCATGCGTTCGGTCAACACCTCGGTGCGGTGCAGTAGCTCAATGGCGCGTTCACGAATTTCACCGTAATGGGTGATGCTGCTCATCAACAAACGTTCGGCAATGTTGCCACCGGCCGAGACATTAAAGTTTAACCCCAATACCGGATTTTGATAGACCATGCCAAAGCGGTGGTTGCGCAAGTGGCGTTTTTGCTGGGCATTAAGGTTAAACAGGTCATATTGTTTGCCGTCATCATAAAAAATAGCCTGACCAGAAGTGGGGTTCTCATCAAAAAATAGGTTTTTAACCGAGGTGGACTTACCCGAGCCCGACTCGCCCATAATGCCTAAAATTTCGCCTTTATAAAGGTCAAAACTGATATTGTGCGCGGCCACCACCGAGCCGCAATGCGGGCAGATATTGGTGTTGTGTTCAGGCCCGGTGGACTCAAAACATTTTGGGCAACCTTTGCCATACACTTTGGAGAGGTTGCGGACTTCTAATACTTTTTCATTGGACATCTTATCGCTCCCCGCCGTTTTTGAGTTTTAATTGCTCGTCGCAATAATCCGAGTCTGAGCATTGGTAGAGTTTTTGACCACTGCGCGCATCCACAAACTCATCTAAAAAACTGTGGTTGCAACCACAACGATGACAGACACGGCGCTGGCCGTTTTCATCGTTAAAGTTTTCCACGCGGAAGGGCACATCATCAAACTCTAACGGCTCGGCTAAGGTGTAGGGCGGCACGGCATAGATTTTCTTCTCACGCCCAGCACCAAATAAAATCAAAGCCTTTGAATCATTCATTTTGGGCACATCCCAGCGCGGAATGGGGGATGGATCCAATACGTAGTGTCCATTAATGCGAGTGGGGTAACGATGCGCAATGGTGATTTCATTAAACTTCACAATGTCTTCGTACAGCTTCACCAACAGGCGCGAGTAATCGGCTTCACCGTGCATGATTTTGCGTTTATCTTCGGACGGCTCAACCACCACTAAGGCGTCTGGATAAGGCACCTGCAAAACAATCACTTGGTCTTCACGCAATGGCTGTTCTGGAATACGGTGGCGCGATTGAATTAAGTTGGCCTCAGTCACTTTGGTGGTGGTGTCAATGCCTGGGCAGGTCATTTCAATAAAGCTGCGCAGGTTGACCGCATTGACCGAGTCATCCGAACCCTGGTCAATCACTTTTAAGGTGTCTTGTTTGCCAATAAGCGACAACGTCAGTTGCAAACCACCGGTACCAAAGCCACGCCCCATGGGCATTTCACGACTGGAATAAGGTACTTGATACCCCGGTATGGCAATCGCTTTTAAGACGCTACGACGCACCTCTTTTTTGGCGTATTCATCCAAAAAACCAAAATTGTATTCTGCAGTGGCCTGTCTAAACTTTGTCTCAGTGGTTTGACTTGAATGTTGGCTGGTATTAGACATTTTCAGCTCCTTGCTGCGCATTTTGTGTGTTGGCATCATGCTTGTCTTGCGTGGTTCGCAGGCGATCCATATCTGATTGGAAGGTGACATAGTGCGGCATTTTGTAGTGGGTACAAAAGCCCATGGAGTCAATGCCATCAATATGCAACAACACAAATTCTGGGTCTTCTGACGGGTTGGTTGGGCCGTTTTTCATGCCCGACTGTAACGAGCGGTCAAGAATAGACATCGAAATCGCTTTGACTTCATTGTGTCCAAAACAGGCACCGTAGCCAAGACTAAAGGTGGGTTTGCCGCCTTCTTCGTCGTCTTCATACATGGCAACCACTTCACATTCGGTCATTAACACCTCGCCCGCTTCAATCAGTTCACCGGTAATCGGATGCGGCAGCATGACGGGTAAATAGCCCACACGCAATTCGGCCACGGTGGGGTGAATATCACCATAACCCCGCATGTTTGAATACGCGATGGCCAGGATAGAACCGGTTTCTGCCCGCGCCATGGTCGATAAGGCGGCCGAACGCGGCACCGGAAAAATCAACGGCTCACGAGTAATGTCAAACGGCACTTTTTCAGCCGCCGCTTCTTCTACCGGTGGCAGTAGGCCTTCGTCTCGCATGGCGTCCAGTACCTTTGGAAAGGTGTCTGGAATTTCATCGTAGCGATTTTCATCTAACCATTGAGCAGTCACGGCTTTAAAGGCTTCTGGCGATTCGTCCAACAGCTCCGTGCGCATTAAACGCAGCGCGTAATCGGTGCTTGCGCCCAGCATTTGCCCGCCAGGAATGTCTTTAAATGAGGCCGAAATACGGCGTATTACGCGCATATTGCTGGTGTTCAATATGGGTGTTTCAATCAAGCGCGGTTTGGTTGAACGGTAAGCGCGTAACGTAAAAGCCGCTTCAAGGGTGTCGCCCAAACTCTGTTTAATGGCCAAAGAAGCTAGTTTTGGATGGAACAGACCGCCTTCAGAAACAATGCGACTATGCAAAAAATACAGTTGATTTTCAATGGTATCTAAATCCAATGGATCACCCGCTTCACCCTGGCGAGTACGAATAAATTCCAGTAATTTTTCGGCACCGGCAATCGCTTGTCCGCCGCCTTTAATTGCAACGTAACCCATTAGTTTTGCACTCCCATTTTGGTTTGCTCAATCTCTAGCTTGGTGGTTCTGGGCAATCCCATGATGTGAGTGTCGTCTACTAAAATACAGTCAATCCCTAGTGGAAACGCCGAACACCATTCATTGCGCTGTTCTAACCAGGCCTGGTCAATGCCAGAAACATAAACCTGCGTTGTGCCATTAACACCAGGTCCGGTCAACTTGAGGCAAACTTTGCCTTGCTCAGCGCTTAAATTTGTAACCTGTAGAATTAAAGTTGCGGCAAAATCGGGGGACGATAAGGTGCCCAACGACGGATAAAAGTTGGGCGCTTTTGTGGCATCACACAAAATATAGTTTGCCTGTTCTGCGGCGGCCTTTTGCGCTTGTAGCAAAGGCCAATCCGCTTGGGCTAATAAATGGTCGGGATCCGCCAGCGAGACTTCGCTGTCTAACAAGGTGGCGAGCACTGCAAGGTAAACGGGATTGTACTCAATCCATTCAGACCAATTACTTAAATTGCCTGGGCGCGCTAAGGTTTGCATTAAACTGTTGAACAAAGTTTGCTGGGTATCCGCAAGCCAAATGGCATTAATGTGTGCGCCTAAAATGTCTTGATCCAGGCCTGGTTGTATGTCTTGTTTAAGCACTTTTTTCTTCCTCTTCAGTCATACCCAGCAGCGAGAAATCAACGGCAGTTGAGCCTAACATCGCTTTGCGTGCTGACATTTCTTGAGAAAATTTAAATTCACCGAGTTCAACTAAATCAGCCAGCTTGTCGCAGCCCATTAAGTTATGGGCTAAAATCGCATCACACACCGCAAATAATGAGGCTACATTTTCGTCATCGCCCATCAATTGCGCCGCGCCTTCAAAGGCTTGACCGCTTGAGTTCGTTAATACAACCCAACTGATAGCGACCGGAAATTCGCCTAAAAAATAGGGTTCGTACATCGCGGTATCTTTGGTTTGTAATACGCCCAAACCCGACTGCGGGAGCGATTTGTAGCTCACGCTAAATTCGTTAATAACCGATTCAACCACCGCTTTAATTTCAGTAACTGAGACTTGGCTTAATGCACGCATCCATAAACTGCGTGGTACAGAACAACTATTTATATTCATTCACCATTCCTTTAGAGTGTTTTGCTGCGTAATCGTTGCGAGAAGGCCTCAAGCAACACCACTGAGATAAAAATAATCAACAAGATAGTGGAAACATGGCCGTAATCAAACAAGTCCCAACGGCCTTTGAGCTCCATACCAATTCCGCCGGCACCGACAATACCCAGCACCGTTGCGGTACGAATATTGCGCTCAAAGATATATTGAATATAGGCAATCCAAGCGGGCAAAACGTGTGGTAATACGGCATAACGTAATACTTTCAGTGAATGAGCCCCCGCTGATTTCAACGCCATTTGTGGGCCTTTGGGCGCATTCTCGATTTCATCGGCAAAGAATTTACCCAGCACGCCGGAGGTATGAATCGCCAGGGCGAGTATCCCTGCAATCGGTCCAAAGCCGTAAATGAGTACTAAAAAAAGTGCCAAAATTAGCTCGGGCATCGCACGGTGAAAACTTAAAATACTGCGCGCTATCTGGTACACCACCGGATGGGGTGAGAAGTTTTTTGCCGCTAAAATGCCTAGTGGGAGCGAGATAATGACCGAAATTAACGTGCCCCAAAACCCCATTTCAATGGTTTCCCACATCATCCACAGAACTTTATTTAGGTAACCAATTGGCTCTACCAAATACTGCACCGGCTCTTCAGTCCAAGTGTCGTTAAAGGCATTGTATTTGCGCTGCACACCTTCTTCGATATAGGACAGCCATGGCAAATTGTCTAAATCAAGTGCTTGTACACGTGATAATTCGGTTCGTGTACTTATTTGCAGTGGAAAAGCTTGGGCGCCAAATTTGCTAACGCCTTGCAGCACATCAGACTCGCCAATGCCGACTATTGACAACACGGCCTTGCCGGTTTCAAGCGCGGCTTTATCCATTTCGGTGTTGTTGGCTGACCAAGTGAGCAGTACAAATGCCAAAAAAGCAAACAACAAGGTTTTGGGCGTAATCGCACGATAGAGTTGCCATTCTCGCCAATCCGCTCTGTTTTGCGGGGTGTTTGGGTTGGAGCGGCTCATGCAACGGCTCCTAAGCCAAATGAATTAGGCATTGTTTGGTTGTCACATGTTTTTTGTGATGGCTGAGCTGATTCGCTCAAATTTTGACGCTCTATTTCATATAGGCTGGTTTGCACTTCTTCAGTCATTTCACTGGGCGCCCCATCAAAAAACACCTCGCCCTGGCGCAAGGCCACAATGCGGTCGGCAAATTCCAGCGCGTAATCCATTTGATGTAATGTACACAGTACAGATGCACCGTGCGTTTGTGCCGCCGTTTTTAGGCTGTTAAGCACGCTGCGACTCATAGCCGGATCTAAACTGGCCACCGGTTCGTCGGCAAGTACCACTTTAGGGCTAGCCATAAAAGCGCGCGCAATCGCCACGCGTTGTTGTTGACCACCGGACAGTTCTGAGGCACGACGCATCAGGTGTTTTTCTTCCAGTCCAACTTCGCTGAGTAGTTCGCAGGCGCGACGTTGCTGGTCTTTAGGAAAGGATTTGAACAAACTTGTAATAAAACCGGTGGTGGGTAATACCCCGGTTAACACATTGTGCAGCACCGACAAACGCGGAATCAGGTGAAGTTGCTGATGAATCATGCTGACATTGCGCTGAATCAGCTGTAGGTTTTTCTTGGTAAGGCGGTCGCCGTCCAATGAAATTTCACCGCTAGTGGGTTCAACCAGTCCATTTACCATATTCATGAGGGTGGATTTACCGGCACCGGACGGACCGAGCAGCACACAAAACTCGCCTTTTTCCAGCTTAATGGACACATCTTTTACCGCTTGAGTGCCGTCAGGGTAAACGCGGCAGACTTGATCAAAAATTAACATAGGTTCCTCTCTTAGAAATTGCATTTAAGGTAGGCTTGCGCCCTGTGTCATACCCAAACTAAAGCTGTGGATATGGCGTGTCATAGGGTTAAATTAACGCTGACCGGCTTTACCCACCATTTCTGCTTTTAATTCTGGGGTTACGGCATTGAGTTTTTTCAACGCATCTAAAATATCCGACTCTTTAAATTCTGTGTCATAACGGTCAACGCGTTTGCCGCCGTACCCACGAATCAAAGAAGGATCAATTTTGGTATGAATCGTTGCGAAGGCCTCACGCAGCGCAGCTTTAAGCTCAGGTGACAGCTTTTGATTCATCGCCAAAGGTGGGTTAGGAATCGGTTGGGATTTTTCTAACGCTTTAACTTTAGTCGGGTCAATAGCGCCGGCTTCTACGGCTTTTTCAAACGAATTAAAGGCGGCGGCCGCGGCATCAACCTTGCCTTCTGCCAGCGCGGCTAAGGATGCCGAGTGTGAGCCGGCCATAATGATTTTTGAGGTGTCTTGGACCGGGTCTATTCCAGCATCTATCATCATGGCAACCGGAAAGTTAAAGGAGGACGTTGAGTTTGGGCTACCAAAGGCAATACTCTTACCTTTTAGGTCTTTCAGCGTTTCCATGCCGCTATCTCGGCGAACAAAAATACCTGAAAAGTACGCAGACTCCCCTTTAGAGACGTCCACCGCGAGCAGGTCAACACCACAGTTATCATTGGCTTGACCATAAGTTACCGCACCAAACCAAGCGATATCAGCTTTATCGTTACAGATACCTTCAACCACCGCCGCATAGCTTGCACCCGCCTTAATATCAAAGTGAATGCCGTAGTTATCCGTGATGCCTTGAAATACCGGGCCGTAGTCTTGGGTAATATTATTGGTGCCGGTATCAGCAGGCACCATCAGCACGCGAAGCGGATTTTGTTTGGAGCCATCAGGCAAAGCAAACGCGGCCAAGGGTGTTAACGCCACGGCAGTCACTGCAGAAATAAACAAGTTCTTAAGTTTCATTTTGTTTTCTCCAAAATTAAAAAATATTGATTTAAAAAGTGAAACGTTTAAACAATC
>JACUUF010000399.1 GCA_014859465.1 Methyloprofundus sp. | reverse complement strand
TAGTCTGCACTTATTTTAGGCGGTTGAGAATGTGTGGTTTAATTGACGGTTACATTTTAACGAGCCTTTACCTGATAGCTTTTGGCTAGAAGGCCAGCTATGAAGTTACTGCTGGATACCCATGCGTTTCTTTGGCTTAATGAGGATTCTGTGCGACTCTCCCAAAAAATTAAGGATTTGTGCCTTTCTGGTGAGCATGAGTTTTATTTAAGCATGGCTTCACCATGGGAAATGCAGATTAAAAGTCAGTTGGGTAAACTTTCTTTGGGTATGCCTATTGAAGAATTGGTCAATAAAAACAGGCAAGAGAATAATATTCAGTTAGTGGCTATAGATTTGGCACATATCAGCTATTTAGAGCAATTACCTACACATCATAAAGACCCTTTTGATCGTATCATTATTGCTCAGGCAATTATTGAAGGGTTTACCATTGTGTCAGTTGATCATGCCTTTGCTGATTATTCTGTTCCGGTTATTTGGTGAGTGAATAGCAAATAATGAATGCTCTATTAATTAAACTATTACTCCCTTACTTGCCTCGCTATGCTGAAGAAGACGGTGATTTTTTCAGTGTGCCGCGCGTAGAGCTTGTTCAACATTTAATGACAGCCGGTTATGCGCAAGATATTGCAGATAATACCTTGGAAATGCTAGAAAACTTGTTGGATACTTTAGCCACGTTAAATTCCGATGCTTTACAGCAAGGTGAATGGTGTTTTGTCTCCTTCCCCGCTCAGCTTATGGCAAATTCCGTGCTAACTGCGTTAAGTGACCCGGGGTCTCGTTTATTTGCGAGTAATTTTTGGAATACTCAGGGGATTTCTAACGATAAAAAGGATCAGCAGCGAAATGTATTAAATGAATTGGAAAATGCTCGATTCAAAAATCATGCTAGTCGTAAAGCTGAACCCATTCGGTATTGTTATGTTGCCTGGAGTATTATTAAATTAGACAACAAAATTTTATTTTATCAACGTGAGGACACGCAAAAACGCTTTGATAAAAGTGCAGGTGATTATGGTTTAATCGGCGGCAGAGCCAATCAAAATGACATTCCGCTCACTGATAAAGCGATTGCATTGAGTGCCTTACAAAGTCCTCATTCTGAGCTGATTAAACAGTCATTACCTGAAACCTTAAAAAGGGAGTTACGTGAAGAGGCGGGCTTGCTTTTTGAGCAACATTATACGTTTAAATCTTGGCGTAGTTTGAACCCGTATCAACAAGTTCAAGGATCTGCACCGAACCACGCTTTAACTGAGTATTATCTGGATATTTTTCAGATTGAATTAACATTGGAAGGTTATCTTTATTTGCAACAGAAAGTAGAGCACGATGAGCGACTTGTCTGGTTTTCTATAGAGGATATGGTGAGTGGTGAGACAGTGGATGGAAAAATACCTTATATAAAAGCACTGTATGATGATTTTTTAAATGATCGAGCCAAGCTTAACGCTGAATTAACTCATTTACCCGAGAGCTTTTCCAGTCATTACCTATTTAATCCGGAAAAATACGGGGTAACTTTCCCAGCTGATTGTCAGAAGCCAATTTTAGCAGGTACCTTAGGTAAAGAAAAAACATTAGGCTTGAATGTAACGCCAAGGCAATTACTACTATTATTGGGGTTAGTTGCCCACTTACGTGGTTTTGACTTTAGTATCATTGAGGAAAATATTACACTACACCATTTCGGGTGGGTTGAAGTTGCTAATCATACTGCTTTGCAATCTGAGCTAAAAGCATTAGCAACGGTAATCAATAGCACTGATATTAAGATAGAAAACCAGCGTGATGTGTTTTTTCGTTTATCAGTCAGTCCTGAGGTGATTTTCTTTGATGCGGTTTTGTATTCTTTTATTGTCAAGAAGG
>JACUUF010000016.1 GCA_014859465.1 Methyloprofundus sp. | reverse complement strand
ATGTCGTAACTTCAATTATATTGAAAATCACAGATTTCACCCACTACCAAATTTTCCTATCTGCGCTGCAACCGGATATTGGCAGGTTAACCACCGCCCAAAGATGGCGGCCGTGGAAAAGCAAATTTACTGGATGTCTGCGGGCGTTAGGTGGCTATGAGTAGTTACTATAAGAAAGGCTAAGGATGCGTATTACTTGGAAAAATGCTTGGATGGGCGGTATTGTTTATGCCGCAGGCGATACTTTTGCAACGCTTTTAACCGATGAATTTTTGTATCAGCGTTTAGTGGGCATGTTGCTTTTGGGAGGCACTTTGTATGCTTGGGAAATCCCGACTTATTTTCATTATTTAGATCGACGCATACAAGGCAAGAGTCTATTAAGTTCGCTCAAACGTATGCTCTGTTCTGCGCTCTTTTTTAATCCATTGTGGATTGCCCGACATTTGATCTTTATTGAGTGCTTTGCCGGCAAGTGGCAAACGATTGACATGGATATTCTATTGCTTGCGACACATTCTTTTGTTTATGCGCTCCCTGTTGCTTTGCTGGTGAACTATATGATTCAGAATAAAACTCCTTTAGCTTGGCGCTATGTCGCTAGTTCGGCATTTTCCGCTTTTATGGCTGTTTATTTTGCATTAAGCGAGCTGCTGTTTGGATAAGTAGATAGAGTTTTGGACGGAGTGTCTGAAAGTGCTCAAAAGAAAACAGGTTTTAGTTTTTCTGGGCTTGGAAATTAATCAATCTTCCTTGCTGGTTTAAACCTCGGCCTTTAGGCCGAAAGCAGCGCCCCGCAACAAGCGGAGCTGCTTTATCGGGCGCGGATTGGGCAGGGGAGTATACTCCGGCCCAATCGTTGGCCTCGTCCCAACGGGATGTTTCCTTATTGCTTAAACACCTTGGCTGCTTAAATAATCGTCATAAGTACCACGGAAATCAACAATACCCTTGGGCGTCAATTCAATAATACGTGTAGCTAATGAAGACACGAACTCACGGTCATGACTGACAAAGATTAAGGTGCCAGGGTAGTTTTCTAAAGCTAAATTTAACGACTCAATCGATTCCATATCAAGGTGGTTAGTCGGCTCGTCCAATAGCATAATATTCGGGCGTTGCAGCATTAATTTACCAAAAATCATACGGCCTTTTTCACCTCCAGAAAGGACACTGACTTTTTTGCCTATATCATCTTGCGTAAATAATAAACGGCCTAAGGTGCCGCGAATCACTTGATCGTCATCGCTAGGTTGGCGCCATTGCTCCATCCAGTCGAATAACAGCTTGTCGTCTTTAAAATCTGCGGCATGATCTTGTGCGCAATAGCCTATATCGGAGTTTTCAGACCATTTTACAGTGCCTGTGGTTGGCTGAATATCACCTGCTAAACATTTTAATAAGGTGGTTTTACCAATACCATTTTGACCGATAACGGCAACACGTTCGCCCACTTCAATCATTAAGTTGAAGTTTTTAAATAATTCATTGTCATCATAGCTTTTGCTTAAACCTTCTAATTCTAACGCTAGGCGATGTAATTTTTTACTTTGCTCAAAGCGGATAAAGGGGTTTTGGCGACTAGAAGGCTTTATTTCCGCTAGGCTGATTTTATCTAATTGTTTGGCACGCGATGTTGCTTGTTTAGATTTTGACGCGTTAGCTGAAAAACGACTAACGAAGGCTTTAAGCTCGGAAATTTGCGCTTTCTTTTTAGCATTTTCTGATTGTAGTTGCTCGGTAACTTGAGTAGCTGCGGTCATGTAATCGTCATACGAACCTGGATAAAGGCGGATTTCACCGTAGTCTACATCAGCCATATGCGTGCAAACGCTATTTAGGAAGTGGCGATCATGAGAGATGATAATCATCGTGCATTTGCGGGCATTCAAGGTCTCTTCTAACCAGCGAATAGCATTGATGTCGAGGTTGTTGGTTGGCTCATCAAGTAGCAAAATATCAGGATCAGAGAAGAGTGCTTGCGCCAGCAAGACGCGCAATTTCCAGCCCGGTGCCACTGCACTCATAGGGCCGTAGTGTTGCTCGGTAGGAATGCCTACACCTTCTAATAATTCACCGGCACGCGCTTCGGCTGTGTAGCCATCCATTTCTGCGAATTCTGATTCTAGCTCAGCAGCGCGCATGCCATCGGCTTCAGTCATATCTGGGTTGGCATAAATTGCATCACGTTCAGATTTTATTGCCCATAGCGCTTCATGACCCATGATCACTGTGTCGAGTACGGCAAATTCTTCGTAAGCAAATTGATCTTGTTTCAATTTACCGAGACGCTCATGAGGATCTTTAGATACATTGCCGGCAGAAGGCTCTAAATCGCCTCCTAAGATTTTCATAAAAGTTGATTTTCCGCAGCCATTTGCGCCAATCAGTCCATAGCGGTTACCGTTATTAAATTTAACGGAGACGTCTTCAAAAAGTGGCTTGGCGCCAAATTGCATAGTGATATTTGCGGTTGCGAGCATGTTTTATTCCAGATAGAAGCTGACCAACAACGGCCAGCTCGATAGAGCTAATGCATGGTGTTGTTGGTTAATAGATTAAAGACTTTAAAGGGTGCATATTCTACGCGATTTTTGTGACAAAAGCTGTGTAAATAACGGATGTTGCGCGCTCATTTTAAGACGGTCTGAAGTAACCTTGCTGATAGGTTGCGCTAAATAATCAAAATTAAATAATACCCGTAGCATTGCCAGTCTTCGAAGCACTGGCAGTGCTAGCTAATGTAACGTTTCAGATTTTATTAAATGTGCTCGCCTAAATGTATAGGTGCAAATAAACTCGCATCGATGCATCTATAGGGTTGCTAGCTAATCGTGCTGCCTATTTTTTCGCCCAACTGTACTTTTTCGCCAGCTACAAAAGTAGCTTGCCAGTGCATCGCATTTTCACCAAATAAAGCGATAATAGTGGAACCCATATTAAAACGCCCGAGTTCTTCGCCTCTTTTTAATTGCGGTGCATTATCTTTATATTGCCAAGTTTGAATGCTTTTGGCCGTTGGTGGTGTCACTTCGCCATGCCAAACGGTTTCAATGCTGGCGACAAAAATTGCGCCCACTAAAACTAAAGCCATCGGCCCAACTTCGGTATCAAAAATAGCCACGACGCGCTCATTTCGAGCAAATAAACGCGGTACTGAATTAGCCGTCGCCGCATTGACGCTGAATAAGCGCCCCGGTACATGAATCATTTCTTTTAAGGTGCCATCTAAAGGCATATGTAAGCGATGATAATCTTTAGGTGATAAGTAAATGGTGGTGAATTTGCCATTTTTAAAAGGCGCAGCACGTTGTGCATCGCCACCTAATAAATCGACAGCCCTATAGCTTTTGCCTTTGGCTTGAATGATATTACCGTCGGTAATAGCGCCGGCTTGGCTAACCGCGCCATCGGCTGGGCAGGCAATATCGCCGGCACTATTGGCAATGGTTCTTGCGCCGGGTTTTAATGCACGGGTAAAGAAGTGATTGAAGCTTGGGTAAGCGTTAATGTCAGAATCAATGGCTTCTGCCATATTGACACCATAGTGGCTGGCAATTTGTTTAATGAAAAAATTTTTCCAGACCTTATTTTCACTATGCGTCAGTTGTCTCATTAGTCTGGATAAAGGATGGTGTGGCAATATATATTGTGGCAGGGTAGTTAGGCTTTCTTTAAAGGTCATGATCGGGTGTTTTTCCGCTTAAATAATAGGCAAAGGCAATGACTTCAGCGACGGCAGTATAAAGCTCTTTAGGGATTTCATCACCTAAAGGCACTTGCGCTAAAATTCTTGCTAGTTCGGGTTCAGTTTGTAAGGGGATGCCGTGTTTTTCGGCGATAGCTAAAATCTGTTCGGCGCTGACACCTTCGCCCTTGGCCGTGACTTTGGGGGCATTTTTACCATCGTATTTTAATGCGACTGCTAAATCAGCGGTGTAAAAGGTTTGAGACATGTTTTAGCTTAATGAATAATGAGTTTGTTAGTGCTTGCTTAGGTGAATTTAGCCATCTGTATAAGCTGCCATTAAAGTATAATGGCAGGTTTTTGATAAATCGGGTATTTTACCAGTTATGAAGCTGGAAAAAATTAAACTTTCAGGATTTAAATCATTTGTCGATCCGACGACGATTCCTATTAAAGGGAATTTAATCAGTATCGTTGGCCCTAATGGCTGTGGAAAATCCAATATTATTGATGCGGTACGTTGGGTGATGGGCGAAAGCTCAGCCAAGCACTTGCGTGGCGGTAGTATGACGGATGTTATTTTTAATGGCTCTTCAGGTAGAAAACCAGTGAGTACCGCATCGGTTGAATTGGTCTTTGATAATAGCCAAGGTAAAGCGGGCGGTGAATATGCCCAGTACACGACCATTGCTATTAAACGTCAAGTAAGCCGCGACGGTCAGTCTATTTATCAATTTAATGGCACTAAATGCCGACGTAAAGATATTACCGATTTATTCTTAGGCACAGGCTTAGGTGCGCGCAGTTATGCGATTATTGAGCAAGGCACTATTTCGCGAGTTGTTGAGGCGAAGCCTGATGAATTACGTATCCATATAGAAGAAGCCGCCGGAGTTTCTAAGTATAAAGAGCGACGCAGCGAAACCGAAATGCGTATGCGCCATACGCGAGAGAACTTAGAGCGTTTAGATGATGTTCGTGATGAAGTTGAAAAGCAATTAAATCATTTAAAAAAACAAGCAGAAAAAGCGGAAAAATATACCACTTTAAAGGCGCAAGAACGTGAATTAAAGTTGCAGCTATTGGCCATGCGCTGGAATACACATCATGTCATGGCGCAACAGTTGGATAATAAGTTACAAGATGCCGCGAGTGCACATAATGAATTATTTATGGAGCGTAAGAACTTAGAGCAAACGCTAGAGCAAAAACGCGCACTACATAAAACGCAGCAACAGAATTTAGATCAGCAGCAAGCGGAATATTATACCCTGCTCACTGAAGTTACCCGTTTGGATCAAGTCATTAAACATAATGAGCAATCTCAAGAGGAAACTGAGCGAGAGTTAGCAAGATTGCGCGATCAAGCGGAGCACCTTAAAGACAATTTGGACGAAGATTTATTGCACTTAGAGGAATTAAAAGACGCTTTATTGGAGACGCAAGAATCATTATTGGTGGCTCAAGAGAGAGCAGAGGCTATGCTGGAAATTCAGCAAGTCGCCCAAGAGCGGCGCCTTTTCTGGCAGCAAGACTGGGAGGCGCATCAGAATCAATATGCTAATTACCGCGAGCAAGCGGAAGTTAAGCGGATGCTGGTGGCGCAATTGGAAAATCAAAAATTTCAATTGCAAAGCCGCTTACAACGCTTACAAGGCGAACAAGAGGAATTAAGCGAGCAGGGTGTACATCTTGAAATAGAGAGTTTGGATCAAGCAATTAATCTGATTGAAGAGCGCAGAGAGCAAGTTCAAATTGATTTGGCTGCGGTGCATTTATCGATTAAAGATTTACGCCAGCAGATTAAGCAATATCATGAGGTGTTGCATAGAGATCGCTTGGAATTGCAAAGTGTCAAAGGCAAGCTGACTTCGCTGGAATTATTACAGCAGCATGCCATGGGTAAAGATAATCAGAAATTAACGCATTGGCTGGATAGAATGGCCTTAGCGGAAAACCAGCGCCTTGCTGAATTTATCGAGGTTGATAACGGCTGGGAAAATGCGGTTGAGACTGTTTTAGGCACTTATTTAGAGGCGGTGTGTATTGATAATGCCGATCAATTGATTAATGAGCTTGCGACTTTAAGCAATGAATCGGTGACTTTATTTGAGACTGAGCACGATTACCGTGAGAAATTAAGCAAAGGCTTGCCGCGCTTATTGGATAAAATTAAAACACCATGGAATTTACAGGGTTTATTATCGGGTATTTATTGTGCCGATAATACTGAGCAGGCCAGGCAACTGGTTAGCGACTTAAAATCCTATGAATCTATTATCACCCCGCAAGGCGCTTGGATGGGTTATGGGTGGGTGAAAATTGTGCGCGAGCAGGATGCTAAAAGCGGCATCTTGCAAAGAGAAAAGCAATTACGCTTATTAAAAGAACAGCAAGTGCAATTGCAGGCGCGCGTGGCTGTTATGGAAGAGCAATTAGAAACTGCGGAAGACTTTTTAAAAGCGTCTGAAAAACAACGCGAAGCGCTACAAAATAAAGACAAGCTGGTGAGTAATGAGCTGTCCTTGAAAAATTCAGAGTTCAGTGCCCACTCTGCGCGGGTAGAACAGCAGCAACACCGTTTAGTGCAAGTGAGCAATGAATTGGCTGATATTCATCAGGAATTGCTGGATAATGCAGCAACCAGAGCCGAAGCTTCGATGGTTAAGGAACAAGCAGAAGAAGCCATGGAGGTGCTTGCTGAAAAGAAATTGCAATTAGAGCAAGATAGTCATAATCTGCAAACACAAAGCGAGCAAAGCGATAGACAAGTCAATGAAGTACGTCAGCAGGTACACGGTTTACAAGCAAAAATATCCAGTCTAAAAACCTCGGATAGCTTAACAACCAAGCAAATCGAGCGCTTGCAATTACAGCAGCAGCAAGCTCAAGAGCGTATTGCTGAGCTAAATAAGAAATTACAGCAAACTTTGCAGCCTATGGATGACGAGCGTTATGAGTTGGAACTCTGGCAACAACAGAAAGAGCAGCTGGAAAAAGTTTTAGTGCAGGTGCGTGAACAGCAAGCCATTTTAGAAACGGATATTGCCGAGTCAGCGGAACGGTTTTCTTCTGTGCAATTGCATATTGATAAGAAAAAAGAGTTGCTCGATAGTATTCGCTTTGAGCAGCAGGCAAGCCAAGTGCGCCAACAAGCGGTCACTGAGCAATTGCAAGAGGCAGGCGCCGATGCGCAAACGATTATCCAAGCTATGCCGGAGCATGCTGACGAATCGGCATGGAAAATCAAGGTGGATGATTTGGGGCGTCAGATTGAGCGCTTGGGGACTATCAACTTAACAGCGATAGAGGAATTTAAAGCGCAGTCTGAACGGATGAATTTTCTCAATGAGCAAAATAGTGATTTATTAGAGGCGCTGCAAATTTTAGAAAGTGCCATTGCTAAGATTGATAATGAAAGTAGGCAGCGATTTAAGGAAACATTTGATAAAATAAACGCTGGTTTACAGGAGAAATTTCCTAAGCTGTTCGGTGGTGGCAAAGCCTATTTGTCCTTAACAGATGATGATTTATTGGACAGTGGCGTTACTATTATTGCCCAGCCTCCGGGTAAGCGGAATAGTTCAATTCATTTATTGTCCGGTGGTGAAAAAGCCTTAACCGCTGTGGCTCTAGTTTTTTCTATTTTTGACCTGAATCCAGCACCTTTTTGCTTGTTGGATGAAGTGGATGCCCCTTTAGATGAGGCAAATGTACGACGATTTTCAGCCATGGTTGAAGAAATGTCAGTCAATGTGCAATTTTTGTATATTTCACATAATAAAGTGACGATGGAAATTGCAGAACAATTAGCAGGCGTTACCATGAAGGAGCCGGGTGTTTCCCGTATGGTAGCAGTCGATATTCAAGAAGCAGTAGCAATGGCGGAAAGTTAACGTGGATAAAGATTTATTAAGAATAGTCATCATTTCGGTAGGCGGTCTAGTTATTTTAGGCATGATTTTTTGGGGTATGTTTAAAGGCAGTGCAAAACGTAAAAATATTAATTTTTATGATAACCGTGATCCTTTGGAGCATGTAGATCGTAGTTTGTTTGTCAATACCGCTGATGATGATTTTGATATTGTGCCCTTAAGCACACGCAATAATGACGAGCATCAAGCGCCTGAAGTCAAAACGCGTTTAAATTCTGCGTACACGCAAGAAGTAAAACAGCAAGATAGTGTAGCCTCAGAACCAGATATATTGGCTACAGCGATGGATAAAACCAATGAATCTATTGCTGAGCCTTCTGCAAAACAATTGCCGGCGTTATTGCAACTACATCTAGTTGCTAAAAATCCAGAGGGATTTAAAGGATTGCAATTAGTGCAAGCATTTGAGCGCTTAGGTTTGGTCTATGGCAGTGTGCAAGTTTTCGAGCGTTTGGATACACAAAATCGTGTTGATTATGCTGTTGCCAGTATGATTGCTCCGGGTATTTTTCCAGGAGATAACTGGGAGTCTTATTACTGTCCTGGGATTTCTTTTTTTATGCAACCGAGAGAGCTTGATGATGTTAAAGCTGTGTTTGATGATTTGATCAATACGGCTGGGCAATTAGCTACCTTACTTAAAGGGGATATTTTGGCTGACAATCATCAGCCTTTAACAGCAGAGATTTTGCAGCAGATAGAAGATAGTTTGTTTTAAGTAGTGCTTCTTCTATTTAACGCGTGATTTATTGTTAGCTGGCAGCTGATAACTTGTAAGGTGGGCTTCAGTGCGCCATTGCTAAAAAGCCGACTGAAGTTTGACCTATAAATAGGATGAAAGTCCCGATTTTAGTTTGTTACCAGAAAAAGCAAGCTAAAAACCTATTAAAACCCATATAAAGACGCCACATCCTTAACTAAGAAATTATGTCCACTCAAGAAGCTTTATTAAATAAATTCCAGCAATTAACCAAAGATGAACAGCAGATTCTTTTAGCCTTAGCCGTGTTGTTTATACCCGTCGGCCAAACCAAATTATTGGATATTTTGCGTGGTACTGGGGCTGTTGAGCCAGCAGTTTATAAGCAAGTTAGCAGACTTATAAAAGATAAGTTAGAACGACAGGGATTGATTACAGTCACTAATGATGGCTGGCGTTGCGCTAAGGAAATTAGTGAAGTGCTAATGAAAATGGCTTTTAAAGAGCATAATAATTTATTCTCTAAATTAGCAGACTATAGCTTAAGTGACAGGCCTTATTATTCGTCTTATCAAATACAGGTACTTAATGCAGTAAGAGTATTACGCTTTTATCTTTATCTTGGTAATGCGCAAAAATTTAAAGAGCAGTTTGATCATTTCGAAGATGAATTTCCTGACCAAGTCATGCCATTATTGAATTTATTGTTTTTTACCGCTTTTGATAAGCCTTGGTTTGATCAGTTAAATCAAGACATAAAAAACTTTGTTTTATCCAGGTATGCAGACTATTTTACTTTTAGCATTGAAGATGTCAGTTTTCCGGTACTGTTATTACAGGAGGCTGTCGATTCTAGTGCTACACCTTCTCTGGAGTTATTGCAAAATCTGGCTGAGTTTAAGCTCATGGCGGGTGATGCGCAGGTAGTAAATGCATTGCTTAAGGATGATTACTCGGCAAAGGGCTTGATGATCAAAGGCAGTGCCTGTTTTATCGATAATCGTAATGATGAGGCTTTAGCGCTTTATCAGGCCGCACTGCAGTTGATAAAAAAAGAAACGCGCAAGCGTAATATTTTCTTGCCACATATACACGGTTACTTTTTTCATCTAGCCCTATTAAAGACCAAAACACCTGAAAATATCAGTTTGTTAAAGGCGCAATTAAAGATTATTGAAAAGAGCAAAGATATTGATAGCTTTTTCAATACTAATAGGTATTTAAAAGAAGGTCTTGAGGTTTATCAGACGCAACTTAAACCTGAGGCTGCTTATGATTTACGTCGGCCATTGGTCAATAGCTATGATCGATTGTTTCATTGTTTATTATTATATTGGCTGGATGCACTAGCGATTACGACCAAGTTTGATAAGGAATTTTTATCGGTATTGCAACAGTATTGTGTATTAGCCAATAAGGGAGGGGCAAATTATTATGCCGCGGTCAGTTCAAACTTATTACAAAAACTAGATGTAAAAAATAAAGAAATAAAGGCGATTGCAGAAAAATATAAAGATTCTAATGCTTTGCATATTATTGATTTATTGCCCCGTGTAGAAAAGTGGGAACGAGCACTAGCGGCATTAACACAGCTTAGCGCTGATTCATCTGTTGCAGGTTCAAATGCTGCACATGCTGAATCGCGCATGATTTGGTTATTAAGATTAGACGGCAATAATGCTGAATTAGAACCGCGCGAGCAAAAGCTAGGAAAATCAGGGCGCTGGAGTAAAGGTCGTGCCATTTCTTTGAAAAGGCTGTATTCGGAGCAGGCAAGTTTTGATTATTTGACGCTACAGGATCGGCGCATTTGTGCACAGATCAGCAAAGAACTAGAAGAAAATCATTATAGCTACAGGTATAAAGAAGTGTATGTTTTAGCAGATGAGGCGGTGTTGGTAGCTGTGGATCATCCGCATATATATTGGTCGAGTGCCAGTGACTATACAGCGCCTATTACTATCAGCAAAGCCGAGCCACAATTATTAGTGACAACGCAAAAGAAAGATTTGCGTATTTCCTTACATCCGATTATTCACTCTGAATCGGTGGTTTTTGAGCGTCTGGCGGATAACGATATACGAGTTTATCAAATTAGTGAGCAGCATCGACAAGTGGCGAGCATTTTAGGTGATAAAGGGCTTTCCGTTCCACACGCAGCAAAACAGCAAGTGATTGATTCTATCTCCGCAATTGCCTCTACTTTAACAGTGCAATCAGATATTGAAGGGCTCGCGTTAAATATAGAAACAGTGCCAGCGGATGCGCGTTTGCATGTACATTTACAACCTGTAGGTGATGGTTTGCAAATTGAGGCCTTTGTGCAGCCTTTTACTGATGCGGGGCCTATTTACAAGCCGGGTATAGGTGGCACGACAGTATTAGCTGAGGTTGAAGGGAAGCAATTACAAACTTCACGGGATTTTTCTGTTGAAAAAGCACATTTAGAACAGTTGTATCAGCAATGCCCTGAGTTGTATCAAGTTAATGAGACAAGATGGTTGCTGGATGACCCTGAAATGGCCTTAGAAGCTTTATTACAATTGCAAACTTTGGGTGATTTTGTCGTTTTGGAATGGCCTAAAGGTCAAAAGATTAAAGTGAGTCGTGAAGCGGGTTTAGCTCAGGCACGCTTTTCAGTACGTAAAGAAAAAGACTGGTTCAGTGTTGAAGGTGAAGTGCAGATAGACGAAGAGCAAGTCTATGATATGCAACGCCTGATTAATTTATTAAAAGCAACATCAGGTCGGTTTTTAAAGCTGGAAGATGGCCAGTTTATTGCTTTAACCAGTGAATTGCGTCAACGTTTAGATGATGTCGCAGGACTAGGCGAGCAAAAAGGCAAAGCATTGCAGTTTCATGCTTTAGCGGCGCCTGCTTTAAATGAAGCGCTAGAAGGCATGGATGTCAAAGCGAGTAAACAGTGGCACGAGCAGTTGAAAAAATTGGATTCAATGACCGATTTGGAGCCGGAAGTGCCTTCTACTTTGCAGGGTGAATTGCGGGATTATCAATTGGAAGGTTATCAATGGATGGCACGCTTAGCCCATTGGGGGGCGGGTGCATGTCTAGCGGATGATATGGGGCTTGGCAAAACCATACAAGCACTTTCCTTGATTTTATCCCGAGCTATGCATGGCCCGACTTTGATTTTGGCGCCGACTTCGGTGTGTATGAATTGGTTAGAGGAAGCGCAGCGTTTTGCGCCGACTTTAAATGTGCTGCATTTTGGCTTAGGCGATCGGCAAAAAATTATTGAGCAAGCAGGCGCATTTGATCTGGTTGTTTGTAGTTATGGCTTATTGCAAACTGAGGCTGAATTATTAACGGCTAAACAGTGGCAGACGATTGTCGCTGATGAAGCGCAAGCGATTAAAAATGGCCTAACCAAGCGTTCGCAAGCGGCAATGGCGCTGCAAGCAGATTTTAGATTAGTAACGACCGGTACGCCTATTGAAAATCATCTCGGTGAATTATGGAATTTATTCCATTTTATTAATCCTGGTTTATTGGGATCACTGAAAAAATTTAATGAACGTTATGCGCAAGCGATTGAAAATAATAAAGATCATGCTACGCAGCAACGTTTAAAAAAATTATTGAGACCGTTTATTTTACGACGGCTTAAAAGTGATGTGCTGAAGGAATTACCTTCGCGTACAGAAATTACTCTGCATGTGGAATTAAGTAAAGAGGAGCGTACTTTTTACGAAGCGATGCGTCGTAATGCGATGCAAGCTATGCAGGATGCGTTAAAAGAAGGGCAGCAAGCAGGGCAACAGCATTTGAAAATTTTAGCGGAAATTATGAAATTACGCCGCGCTTGTTGTCATCCAAAATTAGTAATGGAAGATAGCTCTTTAAGCAGTGCCAAATTACAGGCCTTTGAAGAATTAATTGAAGAATTAATCGCCGGTCGCCATAAAGCATTGGTGTTTAGTCAATTTGTCGGGCATTTAGCTATTATTCGAGAATTATTAGATAAAAAAGGCATAAACTACCAATATTTAGATGGTAGTACCTCGATACCTAAGCGCAAAAAAGCCGTGACCGCGTTTCAAAGTGGCGAAGGTGATATCTTTTTAATTAGCCTTAAAGCCGGCGGTTCAGGCTTGAATTTAACCGCCGCTGATTATGTGATTCATATGGATCCGTGGTGGAATCCTGCGGTAGAAGATCAGGCTTCAGATCGAGCGCATCGCATGGGGCAAACACGCCCCGTGACTATTTATCGCTTAGTAGCTAAAGATACCATAGAAGATAAAATCGTCGATTTACACGCGCATAAACGGGATTTGGCCAGTAGTTTATTAGAGGGCGGTGAAGTCAGCGGTAAAATGTCTGTAAGTGATATGATGGCCTTGATACGGGAAACTGAGGATTAGATTAATGTGTGATATAGAACATTATGCTAAATAGAGTAACGATTAAAGGCTTTAAATCTATTAGGTTATTAGAAAACTTTGAGCTAAACGATCTTAATGTACTTATTGGCGGCAATGGTGCTGGTAAAAGTAACTTTATAGAGTTTTTTCGGCTTATGTCAGCAATGATGAAGCCTGATGGCTTAAAGCAATTTATTGCAGGCAATGCAGATACTTATTTATTTGGCGGTGCTAAAGAAACGCAGCTTATTGATATAGAAATGAGTTTTGGTAAAAATGGTTATGATTTTGAATTAGCCCCAACGGAACAGGGATTTTTTCTGATTAATAATGAAAAAAGACATTACTTTCCATATCATTCAACTAAAAATTTAGGTAGTGGTAATTTTAATCCACAACTTTTAGATGATAAAAATGGGACAGGTTTGCATGCTCAGCGTGGCGCTTCTTCATATACCTACGATGCAATATGTTCTTGGAAAATTTATCATTTCCACGATACCACCGAACAAGCTGGAATGCGCCGGTTACATGATATGGGGCATAACGAAGTTTTGTTGACGGATGCAGCGAATATTGCCCCCTTTTTATTTTATTTACAAGAAATTTTCCCTGTTGAATACCAAGCTATTAGAGAAACAATCAGCTTGGTCATCCCATTTTTTGATGATTTTATACTGAGCCCTAATAAGGATGAAAATATACGCTTAAATTGGCGTCAAAAGGGGTTGAGTGATTACCCAATGCGCCCGACGCAACTATCAGATGGTGCGATACGCTTTATTTGTTTAGCAACGGCTTTATTGCAACCTAAGCCACCTTCCACTATTGTGATCGATGAGCCAGAATTAGGCTTACATCCTTATGCGATTGAAATTTTGGCCGAACTTTTTCAATCAGCTTCTAAGCGTATGCAGGTTATTATTTCAACGCAATCACCAGCCTTGGTGGATTGTTTCCAGCCAGAAGATATTGTTGTTGTCAATCGAGTTGATGGAGCGTCTAATTTTACACGTTTAAATGAGATAGAACTTTCGAGTTGGTTAGAAGATTATTCTTTAGGTGATCTTTGGCGTAAAAATATCATTTCAGCTAGTCCTAATCATGAGTAATATAATAGTTTATATTATTGTTGAAGGAAAAACTGAACAAACATTTGTGCGCGATGTTTTAGCGCCTTATATGGCTGTTAAAGGTGTTTGTCTCAGTGCAATACGTATTGGCGTTCCTGGGCATAAAGGTGGAAATGTTAAATTTGAACGTGCTCATAAAGATATTAAACGACTTTTACAACAACGCTCTGATATTTATATTTCCACTATGTTTGATTATTTTCGTATTGATAGTGATTGGCCAGGGCAAGCAGCCGTTAATACAAAAATTAAAGCGGGTACGGCACTTTCTGTCATAGATAAAGCAAGTATTTTAGAGACGGTAACATTAAACGAAATGATAGCATTACTGCCTGAAGATGATATAGCCAAGCGTTTTATCCCTTATATAGAAATGCATGAATTTGAAGCGCTATTATTTAGTGATGCAGCTATTTTGGCTGAAAAAATAAAAGGGTCCATTAATCAAATTCAATCGATTCTTGCAGATTATAATGGCCCTGAAGATATTAATAGTGACCCTTCAAAAGCCCCATCAAAACGTCTGGAAAAGCTTATGATAGGATATAAGAAAGTGATTATGGGTAAGGTCATTTCAGAGTCTATAGGTATTGCGAGAATACGCCAGCAATGTTTACATTTTGATTGTTGGCTACAAAGATTAGAGAAATTAACTGAACAAAATATCTAAAAATAAAATTAGATTCCATAAAATTTTTATATAAAGTAATAGGATATTAAATGTCTGAAAATACAATAAATGCGACTGAAGTATTAGCACAATACCGTCTGCACGTAGCAGAAAGAGCAAGAATCGGTGTTGTTCCGCAACCTTTAACTGCCGATCAAGTTGCTGCCATTGTCGAATTAATTAAACAACCTCCTGCGGGTGAAGAAGCCTTTATTTTGGATTTATTAACGCATCGTGTGCCAGCGGGTGTTGATGAAGCAGCTTATGTGAAAGCGGGCTTTCTTGCAGCTTTGGCTAAAGGCGAAGTGTCTTCGCCTATTTTAGATGCGCCGCGAGCAACAGAGTTATTGGGTACTATGCTGGGTGGTTACAATATCGAGCCATTAGTCAGTTTATTGGATAATAAACAACTTGCGCCCATTGCTGCGCATGCTTTAGCGCATACTTTATTGGTGTTTGATGCCTTTCACGATGTACAAGAAAAAGCCCAGGGAGGTAATGCTTTTGCTCAGCAAGTGGTGCAATCTTGGGCGGATGCTGAATGGTTTATCAGCAAACCAGAAGTGCCAGAAAAACTAACCGTGACGGTGTTTAAAGTGACAGGCGAAACTAATACCGATGATTTGTCGCCTGCACCTGATGCCTGGTCACGTCCTGATATTCCTTTGCATGCGCAAGCGATGTTAAAAATACCGCGAGAAGGCATTACTAATACTGAGCAACAAATTAATGCGCTAAAAGAAAAAGGATTTCCGGTGGCTTATGTCGGTGATGTCGTAGGTACCGGCTCATCACGTAAATCTGCAACCAATTCAGTGCTTTGGTTTACCGGTGATGATATTCCTTATGTGCCGAATAAGCGCGCGGGTGGCGTGTGTATTGGCGGCAAAATCGCGCCGATTTTCTTTAATACCATGGAAGATTCAGGCGCATTACCGTTTGAGTGTGATGTCGAAAATATGGCCATGGGTGATGTGCTTGATATTTACCCGTATCAAGGCGTGGTGAAAAACCATAATACAGATGCCGTAATCTGTGAATTCGCCTTAAAAACCGATATTTTATTAGATGAAGTACGTGCTGGTGGCCGTATTCCTTTAATTATTGGTCGTGGCTTAACTGATCGTGCGCGTAAAGCGCTAGGTTTAGGCGCTTCTACAGTTTTCCGTAGACCGGGCGATGAAGCGCAAAATAGTAAAGGTTTTACTTTGGCGCAAAAAATGGTTGGTAAAGCCTGTGGGGTTGCAGGCGTACGGCCAAATACGTATTGTGAACCGCATATGACCACAGTCGGCTCACAAGATACCACGGGACCGATGACGCGTGATGAACTTAAAGATTTGGCTTGTTTAGGTTTTTCAGCGGATTTAGTGATGCAGTCTTTTTGTCATACGGCGGCTTATCCAAAACCAATTGATGTGCAAATGCAGCATACCTTGCCGGATTTTATTATGAATCGCGGGGGCGTCGCTTTACGTCCGGGTGATGGTATTATTCATTCTTGGTTAAATCGTATGTTATTACCCGATACGGTCGGTACAGGTGGCGATTCACATACCCGTTTCCCAATTGGGATTTCGTTTCCGGCGGGTTCTGGTTTAGTGGCTTTTGCTGCGGCAACAGGGGTCATGCCTTTAGATATGCCTGAATCGGTACTGGTGCGTTTTAAAGGTGAAATGCAACCGGGTATTACTTTACGTGATTTGGTCAATGCGATTCCATTAGCGGCCATTGAAAAAGGTTTGTTAACTGTTGAGAAAAAAGGGAAGCAAAATGTTTTTTCAGGTCGTATTTTAGAGATTGAAGGTTTACCTGATTTAAAAGTTGAGCAAGCCTTTGAATTATCCGATGCTTCAGCAGAGCGTTCTGCCGCAGGTTGTACGATTCGTTTAGGTGAGGCGCCGATTCGTGAATATATCAACTCGAATATCACCATGTTGAAATGGATGATTTCCGAAGGATACGGCGATGTGCGTACTATTGAACGTCGTATCAAAGAAATGCAGGCATGGCTTGCCAAGCCTGCATTAATGGCTCCCGATGCTGATGCAGACTATTTTGAAATTATCGAAATTGATCTAAATGCGATTAAAGAGCCAATTATGGCTTGCCCGAATGATCCGGATGATGTCAAAACTTTAGCCGATGTTGCCGGCACTAAAATTGATGAAGTGTTTCTAGGTTCATGTATGACTAATATCGGCCATTTTCGTGCGGCGGGTAAGTTATTAGAAAAACAAGCGGGGCGTTTACCAACCCAACTTTGGGTGTCGCCGCCAACTAAAATGGATCAAGCGCAATTAACCGAAGAAGGTTATTACAGTACGTTTGGTAAATCGGGCGCGCGTATGGAAATGCCAGGTTGTTCTTTATGTATGGGTAACCAAGCGCGAGTTGCGGATAATGCCACGGTGGTTTCGACCTCTACGCGTAATTTCCCGAATCGTTTAGGTAATAATGCTAATGTCTATCTTGCTTCGGCTGAGTTGGCGGCGGTATGTTCTATTTTGGGTAAGATTCCCACTAATCAAGAATATATGGCCTACGTGAATAAAATTAATGCAACAGCGGAAGACACGTATCGCTATTTGAATTTTGATCAGATTAAAAGTTATCAAGATAAAGCGGATGCGGTACACCTAGGTTAAGCAGGTTGGGGTGTTTTTCTGCCCGCCTTTTAACTTATTATGCGTTTAATCAAGCAAGAAATTGATACCATAAAAAACAGCGTACTAGCACTTGATGCGAGTGCGCGCATTTATTTGTTTGGCAGTTGGGTGGATGATGCTAAACCTGATGGTGATATTGATTTATTAATTGCATCAAATATTTTGACACAACAAGATTTACGTAAAATTCGTTGGCAATTCTTTGCGCGTTTGGGTGAGCAAAAAATGGATTTACTCTTAGATGCAGGCATTGAAAATCAGGCGTTTATGCCTATGATAAAACCCACTGCCGTGCAATTATGAATCATGCTTCTGGGTAAGAACTCAGCGCTTTTTTAGAAAAACAGTTATTTTGGTTGGATTATTCTTATCAGCAAGTAAAAGACTTATCTGCCCCAGAAAGCTTTAGTTACGCAAATCAAAGAGATACCTAATGAAATCGTGCATGAGTATTTAGATGAGGCTTTGCAAAGTGTGTTTTCAGATGTGCTAAAGACCGCACCAGAATTGATTGCTATAAGACACAACACTTTGGCTTATATCGAAAAAGTAATAGATAATTGGAAAAAACAGTGAACATTAAAGACTATATGACCTCTCTAGGTCAACAAGCGAAAGCCGCCGGCCGTGCGTTAAGTCGTGCTGAATCAGGGCAGAAGAATGCGGCTTTATTAGCAATTGCTGGGCAATTAAAAAATAATACCGCTTTATTAGCTGAAGCAAATGCAAAAGATTTACAGGCGGGTAAAGAACAAGGCTTAGATGCGGCTTTGTTAGATCGTTTAGAGCTGACCCCTACTAGAATTCAAGCGATGATTGATGGCTTAAATGAAGTGGCGGCTTTGCCTGATCCAGTGGGGGCAATTACTGATTTAAAATATCGTCCTAGCGGTATTCAAGTGGGACAGATGCGCGTGCCTTTAGGTGTTATCGGTATTATTTATGAGTCACGACCTAATGTCACGGTTGATGCCGCTGCTTTGTGTTTAAAGTCAGGCAATGCCTGTATTTTGCGTGGCGGTTCGGAGTCAATTCATTCCAATAAAGCGATTGCTCTGTGTGTGGCCAAGGGTTTAGAGCAAGCAGGTTTGCCTGTTACTGCGGTGCAAGTGGTGGCAACCACCGATAGAGCAGCGGTAGGTGAATTAATCACTATGACTGATTATGTCGATGTCATTGTGCCGCGCGGTGGTAAAAGTCTGATTGAGCGTATTGCTAAAGATGCCACCATTGCCGTTATTAAGCATTTAGATGGTATTTGCCATGTGTATATTGACGGTGCGGCGGATTTAGAGAAAGCGATAAACATTGCTGTCAATGCCAAAACACATCGCTATGGCGTGTGTAATGCGATGGAGACATTGCTAGTCGCAGAATCGATTGCGTTGCAAGTATTGCCTAAATTAGCCGCATTGTACAAAGAGGCAGGCGTAGAGTTGCGTGGTTGTTTAAAAACCTGTTCTATCGTGCCAGATTGCGTACCTGCGACTGAAGAAGATTGGGCGACAGAATATTTAGCTCCGATATTATCTATCAAAGTCGTTGCTGATATTGATCAGGCGATGGCGCATATTAATCAATTTAGCTCAGGCCATACCGAGTCGATTGTCACCGAAAATTATACCTTGGCACGGCGTTTTCTGCGTGAAATGGACTCTAGTTCGGTCATGGTGAATGCTTCAACGCGTTTTGCTGATGGTTTTGAATATGGCTTGGGCGCGGAAATTGGTATTAGTACCGATAAATTACATGCGCGTGGCCCGGTGGGCTTGGAGGGATTAACGAGCTTGAAGTATATCGTCTTAGGGGACGGGCATATCCGTCAGTAAATGCTGGGTATTTATGGTGGTACGTTTAATCCAGTGCATTACGGGCACTTACGCACGGCGATAGAAGTCAGTGAGATTTTTGCTTTAGATGAACTGCGTTTAGTGCCGTGTTCGCAGCCTGCACATCGCGATGAACCTGAAGTGAGTGCGGTTATGCGTGTGCAAATGTTGCAACTGGCCATACAAAAAACCCCACAATTACAAATTGATACCCGTGAGCTGGAGCGAGTAGGGCCGTCTTATATGGTCGATACACTGGCTTCAATTCGTGCTGAAATAGCGGTTGATAGACCGCTATTTTTATTTATTGGTACCGATGCTTTTAATGGTTTATCCCGCTGGTATAAATGGCAGGACTTATTTAATTATGCGCATATTGTCGTTATGACTCGTCCTACATTTAAACCGGAAACCTTAGTAAAATTCTATGCCGATAAGTTAGTTAATGATAAGCATTCGTTAAAATCCTGTGCGAGTGGTAAAATCTATTTTCAACAGGTGACGCAATTAGATATTTCAGCAACATTTATTCGACGAATCTTTGCTATGCAAAGAAATCCGAGTTTTTTATTGCCTGAGGCAGTCATTGAATATATACAGGCTAAACAACTATATACAGCCTGAAAAAAGAGAATTAAAGGAAATTGAATGCAAGCGGAAAAAGTATTAGCGGTTGTGACTAAAGTCTTAGATGAGCGCAAGGCTGAAAATATAGTCACAATTAATGTTATTGGCAAAACCAGTTTTACTGATTATATGGTGATTGCCACAGGAACCTCAGCACGGCACAGTAAAGCTTTATGTGAATATGTGACTTTAGCATTAAAGGATCAAGGCGTTATGCCTTTAGGTGTCGAAGGCGGGCAAGATTCTGAATGGGTTTTGGTTGATTTAGGTGATGTGATTCTGCATGTTATGACGGCACAATCACGTGAGTTTTATCAATTAGAAAAGTTGTGGAGTGTAGAAAATAAACAACCAGAAGAAATCGAATATGACTATGATGACTAAAAAACTTAGTGTAGCGCTGTTGCTGTTTTTAAATACGCTCCCTACTTTTGCGCAAACACTGGATATTAATGAAGGTTTGTGGGAAGTAAGCTCGCAAATGAGTATGGCTGCGATGCCGATGAAAATGCCTGCGATGACTATGCAACAGTGTTTTACTAAACAGAGTATGAATCCTGAGAATATTTTGCAACAGAATCATTGTCAGATGCATGATCTAGATATACAAAACAATCAAGTACGCTGGTCTATGAACTGTGAGCAAGATGGCATGAAAATGCAGGGCTTGGGAAAAATTCAGTATCAGAAAACTAGCTTTGTCGGTACATTTGATATGACTATGTCAGGCGCACCACAAGGTGCAATGGCTATGCAAACAAAAATTACAGGGCGTTATCTAGGGAAATGCCAATAGTATCACCCTAGATAGTTGCTAGTTATCGTTTTTACAATTTCGAGAGTGTTTCATGATTCAAGGTAGTATCGTAGCGTTAGTCACCCCCATGTTTGATAACGGTGATATAGACAAGGATAGTCTAAAAAAATTAGTAGAGTTTCATATCGAGCAAGGGACTGATGCGATCGTTGCCATGGGCACGACGGGCGAATCTGCTACTTTAAATGAACAGGAGCACATGGATGTAGTCGACTCCGTTGTGCAATATGTAGCAAGGCGTATTCCTGTTATTGCGGGAACCGGTGCTAATTCTACCTCTGAAGCGATTGCTTTAACGCAAGCGGCAAAAAACGTCGGTGCTGATGCTTGTTTATTAGTCACGCCTTACTACAATAAGCCCACTCAGGAAGGCTTATTTCTACATTATAAAGCGATTGCAGAAGCTGTTGATATTCCGCAAATTTTATACAATGTGCCCGGACGTACCGCTTGTGATATGTTGCCTGAAACTGTTGGTCGCTTGGCAAAAATTAAAAATATTGTCGGCGTAAAGGAAGCAACAGGTGATTTATCGAGAGTTGCAATTATTCGTGAGTTATGCGGTGATGAATTCGCTATTTACACGGGTGATGATGCCAGTAGTTGTGAATTTTGCTTGTTAGGTGGTAATGGTACGATTACAGTTTCTGGTAATGTCGCGCCGTATTTAGTGCACCAGATGATTACTGCGGCAATTAATGGCGACCGCGAAACGGCAACCAGTATTGATGCTAATTTAAAAGGTCTGCATAAGCACTTATTTATTCAATCGAACCCTATTCCGGTTAAATGGGCGGTTGCTGAGATGGGCTTAATGAGTAAAGGCATACGTTTACCTTTAACGTGGTTAACTGAAGAGTGTGTCGACAAAGTGCGCGCAGCAATGAAGCAAGCGCATGCCCTTTAATCCTTCTTTAATAAACGGCATGAAACTTAGTAAAGTTATGGTTATTTTTTCGGTCACTTTAGTGGCGGCATGTAGTTCATTCTTTCCTGATAAAGAAAAAGACTATGTTTATAGTAAAGAAATTGCCGCGTTAGAAATGCCGCCAAATTTATTAGAAGAACAAGTCGCTGATTCATTAAATACAGGCGCAAATCCTGCCACTTTAATTAATACGATTGAATTTATTAAAGATAATGAAGGTAGTTATCTGTTGATTACTGCTCCTTTTGCTTATGTTTGGCGACTGATAGCTAAGGCTTTAACTGAACGAGCAATCGAAATCACGGATAAAGATCGTTCCACTGCGATTTATTATGTGCAGTACGATCCTGATGTGCAGGATGTTCAAGATGGTTCTTTTTGGGATGAAGTGGTTTTTTTCTTTGGTGATGACCCCAATCAAGAAAAACCTTATCAAGTTTTTTTACAGCAAAGCGAACAAGGTATGCGTATTTTTGTTCGCGATGAGCAAGGCCATAATTTATCAGAAGGCAATGGCTTGCATTTGTTAAATTCATTGTTTGATACGATTAAAAAGAATTTTGAAACTCATTAACCCCATTCTGTTGCTCTGCATCAGTATGTAAAGTGACGCTCTGCACACGCTGGTAGAGCCTTGCTTATAGTATCCCCCGAAAGTGGGAATGCACTTTACCTATCACTCGAATACTTCATAAAACATACCTTTTATATGCTTAAAATTTCTGGCACTTCTGCGTTATCAACATTTAGAATTCAAAAACTACTAGCTGATGTACAAGCGGTAGACTCAAATATCAGTGATATTTCCGCAACATATATGCACTTTGTTGCAATGAATGTGGAGCTTAATGCTGAGCAAGATGCTATTTTGCAGCAATTATTAGCTTATGGATCGAAGGCTGATAGCATTGAAAAAATTGGCATAGTGACTTTTTGGGTTGTGCCTCGTTCCGGTACCATTTCACCTTGGTCAAGTAAAGCGACAGAAATTGCCCAGCGCTGTGGCTTGAGCTGTGTTGAGCGTTTAGAGCGCGGTGTTGAATATACGCTTTATGCAAGTGCAGCTATTGATGCCGATAAACTCAAACAAATTTATGCCTTAGTGCATGACCGCATGACGCAATCGATCGTGACTGATATTGATAGTGCTGAATTATTTGCGCATCACGAGCCACTGCCTTTAGCTACTGTTGCTATTATCGAGCAAGGTAAAGATGCTTTAGTGCAAGCCAATAGCACTTTGGGGCTGGCTTTATCGGTGGATGAAATTGATTATTTAGCCGAGCGTTTTCAAGCCTTAGGACGTAATCCGAGTGATGTGGAATTAATGATGTTTGCTCAGGCAAACTCCGAGCATTGCCGGCATAAAATTTTTAATGCTAGCTGGACGATTGATGGCGTTGATCAAGCAAAATCATTATTTAGCATGATTCGTAATACTGCTGAGAAAAATCCAGCCGGCATTTTGTCGGCATACAGTGATAATGCTTCAGTGGCTGAAGGCTCAAATGCCGCCGTGTTTATGCGCAATGCTAAAACCGGTGAATATGCCTATACCCAAGAAGATGCACACTTATTAATGAAAGTGGAAACGCATAATCATCCTACGGCGATTGCTCCGCATTCCGGTGCGGCAACCGGTTCTGGAGGGGAGATTCGTGACGAAGGTGCAACGGGGCGTGGTTCTGCGACTAAAGCTGGTTTAACTGGCTTTACGGTTTCACATTTAAAAATTCCAGGCTTTGCACAGCCTTGGGAGCACGATTTTGGTAAACCAGAGCGTATTGCCTCGGCTTTAGATATTATGCTCGATGGGCCAATCGGTGGTGCCGCTTTTAATAATGAATTTGGTCGGCCCAATATTGCCGGTTATTTTCGTAGTTTTGAGCAACTCGTCGAAGGCAATCAAGGCGAAAAATTAAGCGGCTATCATAAGCCGATTATGATCGCGGGCGGCATGGGTAATATTCGTCCTATGCTGGTCGATAAGCATCCCATTCCTGCTGGCTCTTTGATTGTTATTCTCGGTGGTCCTGCGATGTTAATTGGTTTGGGTGGTAGTGCGGCTTCCTCACAAACCTCAGGCGAAAGTGCTGCAGAATTAGATTTTGCTTCGGTACAGCGGGAAAATCCAGAAATGGAACGTCGTTGCCAAGAAGTCATTAATCACTGTAATTCCTTAGGTGATGCAACGCCAATTGTTTCGATTCATGATATAGGTGCTGGCGGTTTATCTAATGCTGTGCCGGAAATTATCCATGATTGTGAGCGCGGTGGACGTTTTGAATTGCGTAAAGTCAATAATGACGACAAAGGCATGTCACCGATGCAAATTTGGTGTAATGAAGCACAAGAGCGTTATGTGGTGGCAATTAAACCTGAATCCTTAGCGCTATTTGAGTCTTTCTGTCAGCGTGAACATTGTCTATATGCCGTCATTGGCGAAGCAACCGACCAAGAGCATTTGACCTTAACCGATGAGCTCTTTGGCAATAGCCCTGTTGATATTCCGATGTCGGTTTTATTTGGCAGTTCGCCTAAATTACATCGTGATGTGCAGCATGTCACTGTAAAACAAAAAGACTTGGATTTTTCTTCAGTAGATTTAAAAGAAGCGGTTAAACGGGTTTTATCTTTTCCAGCCGTTGCCGATAAAAGTTTCTTAATTCATATCGGTGATCGCTCAGTGACCGGTTTAGTGGTCAGAGATCAAATGGTCGGCCCTTGGCAGATTCCTGTGGCTGATGTTGCCGTAACAGCCACAGGTTTTCAGGCAACAACCGGCGAAGCCATGGCAATGGGTGAGCGTACACCGTTAGCGGTAGTCAATGCCCCTGCTTCTGGGCGCATGGCGATTGCCGAATCTTTAACCAATTTAGCGGCAGCGCGCATAGCGTCACTGAATAAAATTAAAATTTCAGCGAATTGGATGGCCGCAGCAGGCAGTGAAGGCGAAGATGCCGCGCTATTTGATACCGTTAAAACCGTAGGCATGGAGGTCTGCCCCGCATTAGGTATTGCCATTCCGGTCGGTAAAGATTCTTTATCGATGAAAACAGTTTGGCAGGATGATGGCAAAGAAAAAGTGATGACTTCACCTTTGTCCTTAATCATCACTGCTTTTGCTCCGGTGACTGATGTCACTAGAACGCTAACCCCTGAGTTGAAAAATGAAGATAGCGTATTGATGCTGATTGATTTAGGTCAAGGAAAAAATCGCTTAGGCGGTTCGGTATTGGCGCAAGTGTATCAACAAATCGGTAATGAAGTGCCTGACTTGGATGATGCTTCTGTATTAAAAGCCTTTTTCAATAGTATTCAAGCCTTAAACAGCGATGATAAATTGCTGGCTTATCATGATCGCTCCGATGGCGGTTTATTGGCGACTGTGGCGGAAATGATTTTTGCCGGTCGTAAAGGCGCGGAAATTGAATTAGATCGTTTGGGTGATGATCCATTGGCTGCGTTATTTAATGAAGAGCTCGGCGCGGTTATTCAGGTTAAGCAAGAGCAGTGTGATGCCGTATTAGATGTTTTAGAAGCCGCGGGTTTAGAAGCTTGTACGCATATTATTGGCTGGGTGACAGAAGAAGCACAGCAATTGACAGTAAGCTATGATGGTGCAACATTGTATTGCGCAAGTCGCGCTGAAATGCAGCAAATCTGGTCAGAAGTCAGCTACCGTATGCAGGCCTTACGTGATAATCCAGAGTGTGCAAAACAACAATTCGAGCGTATTACTGATGATAAAGATCCTGGCTTAACCGCGCATTTAAGTTTTGATGTCAATGAGAATATCTCAGCGCCTTTGACTGCTGTGCGTCCACGTGTTGCGATTTTAAGAGAGCAGGGCGTTAATGGTCATGTAGAAATGGCAGCGGCTTTTGATAAGGCCGGTTTTACCAGTATTGACGTACATATGACCGATATTATCAGCGGTCGTGTGCGCTTAAAAGATTTCGTTGGCTTAGTTGCTTGCGGTGGTTTTTCTTATGGCGATGTGTTGGGTGCGGGCGGCGGTTGGGCTAAATCGATATTATTTAATGCCCGTGCACGAGCTGAATTCTCGGATTTCTTCCAGCGTACTGATACGTTTGGTTTAGGTGTCTGCAATGGTTGTCAGATGTTATCAGGACTCAAAGAATTGATTCCGGGCGCCGAGCATTGGCCAAAATTTATGCGTAATACGTCTGAGCAATTTGAAGCGCGCGTAGCGATGGTTAAAGTTCAGGAGTCACCGTCTATTTTACTCCAAGGCATGGCAGGTTCGAAAATTCCAGTGGTTATTGCCCATGGCGAAGGTCGGGCTGAGTTTGTCGAAAACGATCAGCAACGCGCTTTAGTTGCTTTAAGCTATGTCGATAATTATGGTGTAGAAACGACTGATTTCCCAATGAATCCGAATGGTTCGCCCGAGGGTATTACCGGCTTAACAACGGTGGATGGTCGTTTCACTATTATGATGCCACATCCTGAGCGTTGCTTTAGAAAAATCCAAAACTCTTGGCAGCCGAGCGATTGGCGTGAAGATGGCGCATGGCTAAGAATGTTTAGAAATGCGCGAGTTTGGGTAGGTTAAAGGCATAATCTAACGCTTTCATTAAGCAATGAAAGCGTTGCTTGAGTGCTTATAATTTATAAATGACATTATTGTCTTTATCTCTAGGGTCAGCTTTGGGACTCTTGGATAATTGATCCATACGCTCTTGAGTATATTTTCTAATCATGTCATCCCAAGTTGCGTATTGCTGATATTCTTTGAAACCTTCTTGTTTGCGTTTTTCAAAAACCGATTTTCCTAATTCAATGAGTGCTTCCGGACTTTTGCCATCGACTTGATCAAGAAATTCACTGTTATTTTGTTTGTATTGATCATGGATTGCCCAAAATGAAAGTTCAAAGGCAACTCTTTGTTCTTGTGGTAAACGGTTTTTAAGGCTTTTAACTGACATAAGGGCTGTTTTAAAACTGCGCCCATTAATTTGACTACCTTTACTGCATCCCGTTGATAATAAAATACTGACGGAAATAATAATAATTGAAAGTATACGCATATAAGACATCCTCGTTATGTGTTTTTATTGTTATTATAATAATAAATAGCTGAAGTTGTCTCGGTATGAGATGCCTCCAACCAACTAAATTACTAAGTAATTATATACATAAGCAACTATTCATGCTCGAATTTATTAGTACCTTAAAACAGCGTTACCAAGCTATACAATTAGGTTTAGTGGGGCAAAGTACGCAATGGCGTGATTATCAGGCATGTATTGAGCAGTTAATATTAATCGAGGCTTTTTTACATAAAGGCCATTTAATTAATAATAAAACCCATCCTGTACATATTGCAGTGGTTGGCCCGACACAATCAGGAAAAAGTACTTTAGTTAATTTATTGCTTAATCAAGAGGCCGCTGGCGTAAGTCCATTAGCCGGATTTACTGTGCATCCGCAAGCTTTTTCCATTGATTTATCAGGCGATGCTCTAATTGAAGTTGCTGAGCATTTTGCAGGATTTCAGAAAGTTGAGCAATTTTCTTTAAGCCCAGAAAAATACAATAGCTATTCACTTACGCCTATTAGCTCAGCGCATTTATCTGGATGTATGCTTTGGGATACCCCTGATTTTGACTCAATCGATGCGCAAAGTTATAAAGAGGGGGTGTTAAAAACTTTAGCTTTAGCTGATGTACTTGTTCTCGTTGTTAGTAAAGAGAAATATGCTGATCAGTCAGTTTGGGATGTATTGGCTTTAATAGAGCCACTGAATCAATCTTTATTCGTGGTGATTAATAAACTAGTGGCTGACTCAGAACAGCTAATTATTGATTCATTTATTGAGCGCTGGCGGCAAATACGCAGTGATTCTGAGCCTACTATATTGCCCATTTTATTTGCTAAAGATCATACCTTAGTTGAGCAGCAAGCAGGTTTAAGTGATTTATTACAGCGCAGCATAAAACAAGTAAAGCGTAAAAAGCATGATCATGCGGCTCATGCGTTTATTCGCCAACACTTTGCTGAATGGGTTGCACCGGTTAAATTGGAAATAGAAGCGCAAAGGCAGTGGCAATCGATAGTTAAGCAGACTTTACAAGCTGCTTTAGTGATCTATAAACGCGATTACCTTGATCATCCGCAGCATTATGATACGTTTCAAAATGCCTTGGCTGAATTATTGACTTTGCTCGAAGTGCCTGGGGTAGCGAAAATCTTAATGCAAGGTCGCAAAGTTTTAACCTGGCCCTTGCGTCAGGTTTTTTCCTTAGGTGGCAAAATAAGCAAAGGTGCTCATCCGACAACCAAAGAAACTGAAGTTTTACAGCAGATTGCTGAACATAGCTTGTTACAAATAGGTGATAAAATTTTAGATCAAATTGATCAGGCGCATGATAATAATAAATGGTGGAAACAGATGAATAGTCAGTTACGCCAGGATAAAGCACTAATTTTGGCTGATTTTACGCACAAGACAGAACTTTATCATGAGAATTTTAAACAAGATATTGAGGTGACTGCGCAAGGTTTGTATACCAAACTGGAGGAGCATCCCGCTATTTTAAATAGTTTACGTGCGACTCGTGTCACTACGGATGCGGTCATGTTAGCATTAACTGTGCAAGCGGGCGGTATAGGCTTGCATGATTTATTAATTGCCCCTGCGATGTTGTCAGTCACTTCTTATTTAGCAGAAAGTGCGGTAGGCAGTTATTTGCAGAGAGCTGAGTCCGAATTAAAGCAGCGACAATTAAATACCGTAAACGAGTTATTATTTACGCAAGTCATGCACCAGGCATTAAAACAATTGCCTGAAAAAATGGCTCAGACCACTCATTTTAATATTTCTGCTGAACAATTAGCGGCGGCAGAGGCACAACTGAAAATAAAACCACATGGCTTACGAATACTCTGATTTAGTCGCCCAGGCAAAGAGCTGGGCAACCGAAGTCATCACTCGTTCATGGGCTTCAGAAGCTAAGTTGCACGATCTTTTGCACTATGAAGCACGCACTCCTGAATCGTTATTTTCTGACCCAAGTTCCAGGCCGTTAATCGTGGCCTTTTTAGGAGGAACAGGGGTTGGTAAAAGCACTTTGTTGAACCGTCTGGCAGGTCAAGATATTGCGCGCACCGGTGTCGTACGACCAACATCTAAAGAAGTGACCTTATTTCATCATAACAGTATCAAAATAGCGCAATTACCAAGTCGTTTACCGATAGATAAAATTACAATAGCTGAACATTCGGATGCGAGTAAAAAGCATATTATCTGGATAGATATGCCTGATTTTGATAGCGCAGAGCAGGGTAATCAGCAATTAGTTTTGGAGTGGTTGCCACATATTGATGTTTTGGTTTATGTCGTTAGTCCCGAGCGTTATCGTGATAATAAAGCTTGGCAGCTATTGTTAGCTGAAGGCGGCAAACATGCGTGGATCTTTGTTTTAAATCAATCTGATCGTGGCGAGGCAGCGCAATATCAGGATTTTATTAAGCAATTGTACAAAGCAGGCTTTAACGACCCGATTGTGTATCAAAGTTGTTGTGCGATAGATAAATCGGCCACTCAAATTGATGAGTTTGCTGCTTTAGAAACCGCTATGCAAGCGCTGGCCACTGAAAATACCGTTGTCCAGTTAGAGTTAAGAGGTGACCAAGTACGTAAAGCAGAGTTAAGTAAAGTCTTGGTTTGTGCTCTTGAAGTGCTAGGCTCACCTGCAAGCAGTCAAGAGTTAATCCCTTTTTGGCATAAACAATGGCAGAATTTTGAGGCGCTTTTAGTAGAGGCAATGGCATTACCACTACAGCAATTAGCAGAATATTACGCGCTACATAGCAGTGATTTGTCGGCTAAAGAATTAGACAATCACTCCTTCTATAAGATACATCATGGATTATGGGATAAATGGGCACAGGCACGTTTAGAAGATGCTTTGGATGCGTTAATTATCCAAGCGGATACGCTGGATTTACCGGTCACCCCGATAAAGCAAGCTGTCTTCCCCCTACGTGAAAATACGCAAAAAACGATTGCGGAGAAAACCTTATTATCGGTGCGTAAGGCGCTGATTAATCCAGGTAATGTTGTGCAGCGAGCACTTATAAAAATAGCGTATTTTGCAGAAATCATTTTGCCCATGGCAGCAATGGCTTGGGTTGGTTATCAAGTCTTTATTGAGTTTTATGAAGCGAGCTTAGCTAAAATACCTCATTATGTAGGCGTCGATTTTGCAGTTAATAGTGTCATGTTAATTGCAATAGCTTGGTTATTTCCTTATTTCTTAAAGAAAAAACTAAAACCATCCATAGAAAAGGCAGCGCATAAAGGTTTGCACAATGGTTTATTAAGTGCATTGCAAAGTATAGAGCTTGAGGTAATCCAGCTGATTAAGCAGAATGATCAGACGCAAAAAGCTTTACGGCAGCAAGCAGAAAAAATCATCAGTGATTGTCAAGACGATAATAAGGCATTATTTACCTTACCTGATAATAGTCCTTTAGAACGCATGTTATTATAGTTTCAGTCAATATAATGAGTGCTGCAAATGACTAAAAATGATCAGAAAATTCGCTTCCTTCGTGAGCGCATTCCTTCGTTTGCTTGTAAAGAAGGTTGTCATGATTGCTGTGGTCCAGTGACCGCATCTTCTGTTGAAGTTGCTCGACTACCTATTAAGAGCGATGCTGAGCATGAACAAGCGCTTGCTGAATTAAATTGTCCTTATTTAGGTGAAAAGGGTTGCGAAGTCTACGAACAGCGGCCTTTGATTTGCCGTCTTTTTGGAACGACAAAAAATTTATCTTGCCCTAATGGCTGCGCTCCTGAACAAATGACTGACCGCAAAATAGAGCAACAAATTCATGATTTTCATCGAGAGACGCGCCAAGTATTGCTCTAAGAGCAATGATTTTTTATGCTATAAGCAAACTTAAATGACAGCATGGTGAGACGGCGCTGCCAGACTTTTCTATGCTACAGGCTTTGATTTTTAACGGCTAAGAAGGCGAAAAAGAGGGCAAAAAGACAAAGACATTACTTGTTAGCAATTTTCACTCCGCATCAAATGGTTGCTCAGAAAATACCTTTTTACCGGTAAACATTGCCGAAATAAGTCTATTATTCTCTTTTAATTCTGACACTAATACACCCAATAAATGCAAAATAATGGCAGCTAGAAGCAGGTAAAACACGTAATAATGAAGGCTAATAAAAGGTTTTCTAGTCTCACGCATTTCTTTATAGGCGGCTTCATCGATGCCTTCTTTTGAATACGGTTTTATACTCCCCACCATCAACGGATCACTAGCGAGCCATTCTTTAATGCTATTACCAAAGGGGGGCATGTAGACATCGGTTCCGGCCAAGACTAAGCCTGTTGTCGCTTGTGCAGTCATTAGCAAAAATAATAGTCCGACCATGAAGCGCGCAATAGGACTATGCCCCAAGAATCCGACTGGCTTACCTGTTTTTATCCCCGTCACCATTGCTGATAATTGTGTGCGATGTTCTGCATTAAACGGTAATATCGACTGCCAGCGTGCATAACGGTTGCCGATAAATCCCCAGGCAATGCGCCATGTTAAATTAGCTGTAAACACATAACCAAAGTAAACATGAACTGTTTTTAATAACAGCTTGCCATCATTGCTAACTCCCAAGGCTTTATCATTCAATATCGCTACGCCAATGGCAATTAAGGCTAATATGCAGAAGACATTGAGCCAATGGAAGATGCGGACAGAACGGTCCCATACCGGATAGGCGGTTAGTTGTTGTGTCATGATTTTTCTCCTTAAGAAAAAATTAATTAGCGGCAATGAGTTATTTAAATTTTGTCTGGCATACCTATAAAATAATCCTTGGCTTAGCTTAGACTAACCTCGCTAGGAGTAAAGTTTTCTTGGTGATTGACAGTAGGCCAAATAGCCCTTTGATTATCAGGGTAGTTGTGGAAGGGGCTTTTTTAGCCGTGATTTCATACAAGTCGCGACTAAAAGCCCTGCCCACGGAATCTATTAAATTCGTAATTTCAGCTAATAGAGCAAGTATTAATGGGCGAGAGCGACATGTCTCGTTGTACAATATTCTTTATTTACGGCATCCCTATCAACAAAGTTAAAAATTAATTAAGAGAGACTATCATGAACATACAAAGCCATATCGCTGACCTTAATACCCCTACTGGAGTTATGCGTACTTATATTCATCGCCCTGTGGGTGAAGGAAAATATCCTGCGATTTTGTTTTATTCAGAAATTTTTCAGCAAACTGGCCCTATTGAGCGTGCGGCGCAAATGATCGCTAGCCACGGCTATGTCGTGTTGGTACCTGAAGTGTTTCATGAGCTTAATCCTATTGGTACTGTATTAGGTTATGACGATGCCGGCCGCGAGAAAGGCAATGCGGATAAAATGGCTAAAGATGTGCAAGGTTATGATACTGACAATGCCGCGCTTATCGTTTTTGTTAAACAACAAGACTGGTACAATGGCAATATCGGTGCGATGGGTTTTTGTATTGGCGGTCACTTGGCATTTCGTGCTGCATTACAACCAGAAGTTAAAGGCACGGCCTGTTTTTATGCAACCGATTTACACACTCAAGTTATTCCTAATAAGCCTGGGCAACATAGCATGGAGCGCTTGCAGGACATTACCGGCGAACTACAGATGATTTGGGGTAAGCAAGATTCACATATTCCAACGGCTGGGCGTGCTGAAATTTATCAAAAGCTCAGCGCAACAGATCTGACTTTTACGTGGCATGAATTCAATGCACAGCATGCGTTTATGCGTGATGAAGGTGAGCGTTATGATGCACAAACTGCAATGCTAGGGTATCAGTTGGCACTAAATTTATTTAGCCGAACATTACGCTAGTACTTTTGCTAGCAAATTCTGTGTAGATAGAATTTCTAATTTAATAGCTTAGCTTGCTAATTGATAGTAAAAATCATTTAGTAAACTAACAATACCTTCGCCAAATTGACGAAACATTTAAACACAAAAAAGAAGGCCAGAAATCGGTAAAATACTGGATTACGACACCACAGTACCCACCAAAATCTGACCATGCCAGCAATCTGGTATCGTAAGTACTAGTGATTATTTGAGTGAAGAATATGCATCGCAAAGTTCTAATTGATTGGTTTACTTCGGCGAAAGGTCAAGTATTACAAAGACAAGAGGCAGCCTATTTAACGCGCTCTATCACTGCAAGTTGTAAGCAAGTTGTCTTACAAATAGGGGCTTTAGGCTGGGAAAATCAGTTTATTGATTGCTCCTTATACAAACGCTTTTATGTGCTAGATGACGAGCAATTTTCATGGCATGAAAGTAAGTTATTAAGAGGAGCGAATGCTGCTTTGCCATTGCAATCGGATTCCGTAGATATGATAATTTTACCGCATCTATTGGAGTTTGATTCTGATAAACATCAAGTATTACGTGAAGTTGAGCGTATTTTGAAGCCTGAAGGAAAACTAATCATTCTCGGCTTTAATCCTTGGAATATTTATATTAACCTACAATATTTTTGGCATAAAGAAAAAGGCGCTCCTTGGCTTCCTAGTCTGGTCAGTCGAACCAAAATAGAGGATTGGTTGCGCTTGTTAAACTTTGAAGTTGAAATAGTCGCAGGTTTTAATTTCGATGCCTCCAGAACCAGTATTGCAGACGCGGAGCAGCGAAAAAATGACATAAGAGTAGCCGCTTATGCCATTAGAGCGATTAAGCGCCGTTATCATTTAATTCCTTTAACGCCAGTAAAAAAGTATCAATCTAAATTAGCAATGGCAAGGATTATTGATATGCCTTTTGGACAAAAAGAATATGACAAAAATAGTTGAAATATATACCGATGGTGCCTGTCGTGGTAACCCTGGGCCTGGTGGTTGGGGTGTTTGGTTGAAATACGCTGAGGTGGAAAAAGTTTTGTATGGTGGTGAGCCAGAAACGACCAACAATCGCATGGAGCTTATGGCGGCAATTCAAGCTTTAGAAATTTTAAAATACCCATGCAGTATTAAATTACATAGCGATTCTAAGTATGTTTTACAAGGTATTACTGACTGGATGGCTAATTGGAAAAAACGCGGTTGGAAAACTGCGGCCAATAAGCCGGTTAAAAATGAAGATTTATGGCGTCGTTTAGATGAGGTAATGCAAAAGCACACCATAAATTGGATTTGGGTTAAAGGTCATTCAGGGAATTTTGGTAATGAAAAGGCTGACCAATTAGCGAATCAGGGTATAGATAGTTTATGATTTATGGAGGGACTACACACTAGGTCTGAACTATTTAATATTGGCAATGGCAAGTAAGTAATATAGAGAACATCGTCTTCTGTGGGCGTGGCTAAGGCTACCAATTTTACGTTATTTTATTTAAACTGAGGTTAAAATTATGCAACATTTATCCAAATCAATCGTCGTTTTACTTTTATCTGCAACCGCTAGTCTGTCTGTTTACGCGCAATACAAGCCGATGGATATTAATGCCGATAAGGGCTCAGATAAGCCTATGCATAATAATATGGATATGGGTATGTCTGAGGCAATGAAAGATAAGCAAGCGCAGACAATTCAAACATACATATTGCAGCGCGATGAGCTGTCCGATCAAATTCGCGATGAACAAGATACGGTAAAGAAACAAGCGTTAATGGCTGAGCAGTTGCAGCTAATCAAAGAACATGAAGAGTTAAAGCGGACTATGAAAAAGAAGATGATGAAAAAGCATCATGAAAAAATGCTGAATAATAAAAATATGAAAATGTAATTAAATGGTCAGTTGGTGAGGCGTTTATTTTTTGCACTCTGGCCTAGTGAACAGGTTAGAAAGGCAGTGGATCAGCTTAATCAAACGCTCAAAGCACGAGAGTTAAAAACAGTTAAGGCTGATAATTTACATGTGACCTTGGTTTTTTTAGCTAATGTCGATGCCCAAACTGAGCAAATCATTAGACAGAAGGCTAATGATATTAGTGCGCAGCCTTTTATGCTGAATTTTACGCAACTTGCCTATTGGCATAAGCCGCGTATTTTGTGTTTATTGCTGGTCGATGCTTTACTAGAAGCCACTGTTACAAAAGGCAATTTCAGATATTATTTAAACGCATTTCAACCCTGTTTAAAGCATAAAACTTTTAAACCTTTATCCTCCGCTTCAAGATAAACTTCTGGTGGCTTAATTTCTTCAATATAGCGATAACTTGGCGCTAATTCAGCCATGTGTTCGAGCAAGAATTCACGCTTTAATTCTGGTGCGTTTAAACACAGCATCAGTGTGGCATCTGCTGCCATAAATTGATCTAGTCGGCGCAATATTTTGGGATAATCACGGACAATATCAACACTGCCTTTTTGCAGTGTCGGTGGATCGCAAATCAACAGGTCGAAGGGGCCTCGTTTTTTAAAGCGACTGAAGGACTTAAAAATATCCAGTTTTTCAAAGCGTACATTAGCAAGCGACTGTTGATTTAAGCGATGATTGTCTCTACCGACATTCAACGCGGCACTACTCATATCAACATTTAAAACAGACTTGGCATGACCCGCAATTGCCGCGACGGAAAAGCCACAAGTATAAGCAAACAAATTGAGCACGCGTTTATCTTGGGCATGCGCTTGCACCCAGCGACGACCCTTTTGCATATCCAGAAAGAGGCCAGTGTTGCGCGATTGACCTAAAGATAAATTAAATTGTAAATTATTTTCTGTGATAGCTAGTTGGCTAATGGATTCACCGCGAACAACATCAATTGGCCCCAACAACTCATGCCGATGCTGAACTTGAACACTTTTGCAACTCGGTAGTTGAGACAGTAAATAATCAGCCAACGCGGTGATTTCCGTGTTCGATTCTGGGGCAAATAAAGTAATCAAAGCAACCGGTGGCAGCCAGTCTACAGTGACATGATGTAAGCCCTGGTACGCATGGCCACGACCATGAAATAAGCGTTGCGCTTGTAATAAGGCTTGCGCGCTAGTGGGGATAGGTAAGTGTGGGATAAGTTGCAATAAATCAGGCACGCCGGCGCTCTCTCAATTAACGGTTGATTAGTATATATTAGATTTTACCAACGCATTAATAAGTTGAGTAGGGACAAACTTTTAGAGCTGCTCTGATGCGATAGTTAATATAAATTTAACATCGCGCTTAAAAAGCGTCCGTTTTGTGTAAGAATAGGCAAAGTATTTACCTATACAGTTTAAATATTTAGCGGAAACTTTTACTTATTAAAGAGATAAAAATGACAGATCCATTTACCTTGCTAGGAGCGAGTGTTACTTTTCTAGTTCTTCTTGTTCTGGTGTTGCAGTTTTTCATGTTACAAAAAGTCAATAAACTAGACGATTCAAATACCGAGCAAGTCAAAATCGAATTGATTCGATTGCTGGAGCACAGTCAAGAAACTTTAAAAGATGGCTTAAATAATACCCGTAAAGAATTACGCGAGGTAAGTAGCGATAATCGACGGGAAATGAACGATTTGTTTAAAGATTTTCAGGATACCTTATTAAAGCGCGTGACAGAAAATAGTAGTGAACAAAGCCGTCAGCTAGATAGCTTTAGAAGTGCGCTTAATGGGTTGTCAGAAAAATTAATTAATAACTCGAATGACTTTAAACAAAGCGTTAGCTCTTCCTTTCAGGCATCTAGTGAAGCACTGAATAAAAAACAAGATGAGTTTAGAGAAAAAACCTTAGAAAAACTCAATGATTTTGATGACAGTATTAAAAAGGATGCCAAGGAAAACCGCGAAGAGCTCAATACCGGTTTAAAATCATTTGAGCAAAGATTTGCCCAATCAATCAAAGAGTTTGATGAGCAATTACGCGTGAAATTTGCTGATTTAACCAAACAGCAACAAGAGGCGAATCTTTTGGCTAAAAGCAGTATTAATGAAATCCGCGAGACGATAGAAAGGCAACTGCAATCGATTAGACAAGATAATAACCAGCAGCTCAATGAGATGCGTAAAACCGTTGATGAAAAACTGCATGAGACTTTAGAAAAGCGCCTCGGCGAATCTTTTAAATTAGTCAGTGATCGTTTAGAGCAGGTACATAAAGGCTTAGGTGAAATGCAAACACTTGCGGTTGGCGTGGGTGATCTGAAAAAAGTCTTAGCTAATGTCAAAACACGCGGTATTTTAGGTGAATACCAGCTAGGCAATATTCTCGAGCAAATTTTAGCGCCCGAGCAATATGATGTGAATGTTGCCACCAAAAAAGGCAGCCAAGCAAATGTAGAATATGCCGTTAAATTGCCAGGAAAAGCAGATGAAAAAACCGTTTGGTTGCCGATCGATTCTAAATTTCCATTAGAAAGTTATCAACTTTTATCGCAAGCATTAGAGGAAGGTGATGTTGCTAAAATCGATTTAGCAGAAAAGACCTTATTAAAAGCAATCGAAAGTTTTGCCAAAGATATCAGCGCTAAATATATCGACCCGCCTAATACTACCGATTTTGCTATCCTATTTTTACCCGTAGAAAGTCTTTATGCTGAAGTCTTGCGTCATCCACAATTATTTGAAAAATTGCAACGCAGCTATCGTATCACCGTTACCGGTCCTACGACGCTATCCGCCTTGCTGAACAGTTTGCATATGGGCTTTAGAACACTAGCTGTGCAAAAGCGTAGCAGCGAAGTTTGGAATATTTTAGCGGAAGTAAAAACAGAGTTTGTGAAATATGCAGATCAACTCGACAAAGTGCAAAAACATCTCAATACCGCCTCAACGTCTTTAGAAAATTTACAAACAACGCGTACCAGTGTGATGGAAAGAAAGCTGCGTAGTGTTGAAGCCTTAGCCATAGAAGTCGATGTTGATCCGATTGCTTTGTTAGATGCATGAACATTTGATCCATTTAGTCTGATCAGATGTATCATTGGCGCATTGAACGATTAACTGTGCAGATTCAACGATTAAGATTATCTGAATAAAATATTCCTGCCTACCAAGCAGGTATGACTCTAGTCAGATCATTGCGTTTATAGGTTATGTATTATATGGCTTTTGCTAATTAAGTAGTGCGCTATTTTTATAGCAAAACTTGTTTCTTTCATCATTAATTAATTTACTGTCTCGCTATGTTAATAGATTCGCATTGTCACCTCGATAAACTTGATTTAAGTCCTTACCAAAATGATTTTTCCTGCTTTATGGCAGCTGCGGATAAGCAGAAAATTGAACATATGCTGTGCATTAGTATTGATTTAGAAGCGTATCCGGCTATGTGTGATTTGGTTGCGCCTTATCTGAATATTTCTTTGTCTGTCGGTGTGCATCCCACTGTTGATCAAGGGCAAGAGCCAACTACTGATGAATTGATTGCTTTAGCCAATAATTCGCGTGTTGTCGCGATAGGTGAAACAGGTTTGGATTATTTTCGTAGTGAGGGTGATTTGGCGTGGCAGCATGAGCGCTTTATCAATCATATTGAAGCCGCTAAAGCGACTAAAAAACCGTTGATTATTCATACCCGTGAGGCGCGAGATGATACTTTGCGTATGTTAAAGGAAAATGGCGCGGATCAAGTGGGTGGGGTTATTCATTGCTTTACGGAAGATTGGGCTTTCGCGCAGCAAGCGATAGATTTGAATTTTTATATTTCTTTTTCGGGTATTGTGACGTTTAAGAATGCTAAAGCGATTCAGGAGGTGGCTAAAAAAGTACCGGCAGATCGTTATTTAATTGAAACGGACTCGCCTTATTTGGCGCCTTCGCCTTTTCGCGGTAAATCTAATTATCCGATTTATGTACAGCATGTCGCGCAATATATAGCGGATTTACGTGAAACTTCTTTTGCTACGGTAGCTCAGCAATCAAATGAAAACTTTAGACGATTATTTAATGTGTAGTGAAAACTTTGTCAGCTAACATTTTCACGTGGCATATATTGAAGCTTATAAAACGTGGCTTTAGCCCGCCTTTTAAAGTCGAGCCATAGTATTGGCGGGCTAAAGCGATGCCCTACGAAAATAGCAGTCTGCTTTAAAATGATGCTAGCGTTCTTAAAAACTACTCATAAAAATCAATAAGGTGACCACAGGAGTCGGTGCTAAACGTAGCTGTAGACTCCTGATTAAAGGCTTCGTAAATAAATACTGTTATTACACCAATACTCGCTCAATACCACCTTTGCTAGCTTGCTTAATATAGTTTTTCATCCAATCTTTGCCCAAAACTTTCTGGGCAATTTCGACCACGATATAGTCAGCTTCTAAGGCATCAACATCGCCTTTAAAGCGTTGTAGACCTTGTACGCAAGATGGACAAGTGGTTAGAATTTTAACGGGGCCTTGATTGCCTTGTTCTTGTAATTTAGCGGTATCTTTATGCAATTCTTCTGCTTTACGATGACGGACTTGCGTAGAAACATCAGGTCGGCCAACGGCTAATGTGCCAGATTCACCGCAGCAACGATCCGATTTATTAATTGTTGTGCCCATTAGAGCATTCACTGTTTTCATCGGATCTTGTTGCTTCAAAGGCGTATGACAAGGGTCATGGTACAAATATTGGCTACCTGTTAGTCCTTCTAATCTAACCCCTTTTTCTAATAGATATTCATGAATATCTATCATACGACAGCCCGGGAATATTTTGTCAAATTCATAATCTTGCAATTGATCTAAGCAAGTGCCGCAACTGACAACAACCGTTTTAATGTCCAGATAATTTAAGGTATTAGCCACGCGGTGAAACAGTACGCGATTATCTGTGGTGATTTGCTGGGCTTTATCGAATTCACCCACTGCACGTTGTGGAAATCCACAGCATAGATAACCCGGAGGTAATACGGTCTGTACACCAATTTCATAAAGCATGGCTTGAGTTGCTAGGCCGACTTGAGAAAATAAACGTTCAGAACCGCAGCCAGGAAAATAAAATACGGCTTCAGAGTCGGTGCGCGTTTTGAGTGGGTCACGAATAATCGGTACGATTTCATTACTTTCTATGCCCAAGAGCGCTCTTGCGGTCTTGCTGGGTAATTTTCCTGGCATTTTACGGTTGGTGAAATGCACCACGTACTCTTTCATGGCTGGTTTGCCAGTTGAAGAAGGCGGTTGATTAAGCTGGTCTTTACTCCACGGTCGGAGCAATAAATTACCCAGGCGTTGGGCTTTATACGACCATTCAATCAGCAGTTTACGCATAATTTTGACGCTACTTGGGCGACCGGTAGATAAAAAGGCAATCGCTAACGTTTTGACTGGATTAAAGCTTTGTTTGCCCATTTTGCGTAATAAGTTACGCATATTCATTGAGACATCGCCAAAATCAATATCGACAGGGCAGGGGCTTTCGCATTTATGACATACCGTGCAGTGATCACCTACATCTTCAAATTCTTTCCAGTGAGTAATGGAAATACCGCGACGCGTTTGTTCTTCGTATAAAAAGGCTTCAATCAATAATGAAGTTGCGAGAATTTTATTACGTGGCGAATACAGTAAATTAGCACTGGGTACATGCGTCGAGCATACAGGTTTGCACTTGCCGCAACGTAAACAATCTTTAATGGAATCAGAGATAGCGCCAATATCACTTTGCTGCATGATGATGGATTCATAGCCCATTAAACTAAAGGATGTTGTGTACGCAGCGCGAAGGTCTGCGCCCGGCATTAATTTGCCTTTATTAAAACGTCCTTCAGGGTCAACTTGCTGCTTGTATTCGTGAAAACTGGCCAGCTCTTGTGTGCTTAGGAATTCATATTTGGTAATACCAATACCGTGTTCACCGGAGATAACACCCTCCAGTGAGCGTGCTAAAGCCATAATACGCACGACCGCAGCGTTAGCTTCTTGTAGCATCTCATAATGATCGGAGTTGACCGGCAAGTTAGTGTGCACGTTGCCATCACCGGCATGCATATGTAGCGCAATAAAGACGCGGCCACGTAAGATATCCGTGTGCGTCATGTTGATGCGTTCGATGATTAGCTTGAAGTTATCGCCCTCAAAAATTTCTTTTAATACAGCTAATAATTCCTGTTTCCAGGATACGCGAATGGAATGATCTTGTAAGCGGTGGAATAGGGTGGGGTGTTGCGTGCGATTGGTCAGTTCGCTTGCTTTGATGCCGTATTGCTCAAAAGCGGCTGCGGCTTGGGCAAGCGGTAAATCAAGGTTGTCATACAGCCACTGCCAGCGTAGGCGAACTTTTTCGACTTCTTGAAGCGCTAGTTCACGTCGATCACCGATAATTTCCGCTTTCTCGGTATCATCTTCGTATTTACGTAAAGGCAATTCACCTTGTAAAAATTGGCTGACGGCGGCACACATGCGTAATTTATTACGCAGGGATAATTCAATATTAATGCGCTCGATGCCATCACAATAATCGCCCATGCGCGGCAAGGGAATAACTACGTCTTCATTGATTTTAAAAGCATTGGTATGTTTGGCGATAGCCGCTGTGCGGGCACGGTCGAGCCAAAAGGTTTTACGCGCTTCTGGGCTGACTGCGATAAAACCTTCTGCGCCACGCGCATGACCAAGGCGCACAATTTCAGAAACGGCTAAAGCCACTTGTTTTTCATCATCGCCAACAATATCACCAAACAAGGCCATTTTGGGGCGTCCAAGATGTTTTGCTTTGCTGGCATAACCCACCGCTTTTAGGTATCTTTCATCCAGATGTTCAAGACCTGCAAGCATAACGCGTTGCTCGCCGCTTTTAGGTAGCGCGGCTAAATAATCGCGAATTTCCACAATAGCTGGGACAGCTTCGCGCACTTGTCCGTAAAACTCTAAGCAGAAAGTACGTACTTGCGGCGGCATTTTGTGCAAAATCCAGGTTGCGGAGGTAATAATGCCGTCGCAACCTTCTTTTTGTATACCGGGTAAACCGCCGAGGAATTTATCGGTAACGTCTTTGCCTAAATCACCTTTACGAAATAGGTTGCCTGGTAGATTTAATGGCTCTTCAGATAATAACTTTTTACCGCTGATGTCAAAACGTCTGAGTATGAAGTTAACTTCTTCCTGGTCATGAATTTTACCCAGATTGTGATTATAGCGTTCAACTTCTAGCCAATTACCATCAGGCGTGACCATGCGCCAGGATAATAAATTATCTAACGCGGTGCCCCACAAGACTGCTTTTTTGCCGCCGGCATTCATTGCCACGTTACCGCCTATGCAAGAAGCATCGGCAGAAGTAGGATCGCAGGCAAAGACCAGACCAGCACTATCAGCAAGATCCATTGCCCGGCGCGTGACAACGCCTGCACCGGTATGTAAGGTGGCATAAGTTTGTGCGACGCCCGGCAGGATTGATTCGTGCTCGACAGCACCCATTTCTAGGAGCTTTTCGGTATTAATGACGGCAGAAAATTTTGTTAATGGCACGGCGCCACCGGTATAGCCTGTGCCACCGCCACGGGGAATAATAGTTAGGCCTAGCTTGATGCAGTCGGTAACAAGTAGCCCAATTTCTTTTTCTGTACGCGGATAGAGCACCACAAACGGATATTCAACCCGCCAGTCGGTTGCATCGGTGACATGGGAAACGCGAGCAAAGCCATCGAAACAAATATTATCTTTGCGTGTGTGTTTGGATAATAAAGCTTGAGCTTTGCGGCGCATTTTGTGGCTAGTTTTGAAATCTTGCTCAAAACTATCTATAGCTTGATGTGCGGAGCTGATTAATTGCGCCACACGTTTGCCGCGTTTGGGATCTTTATCCGCATATTCGGCATGACGTTTTTCCATTTGCTTTAGACGATGACGTAGTGCATCTAGTAAAGAATGACGGCGTTTACGATTATTCAGCAAGTCATCTTCTAGGTATGGATTGCGCTGTACAGCCCAAATATCGCCGAGTACTTCAAACAGCATTTGTGCCGAGCGTCCAGTAACCCGCTCATCGCGTAGCTCGTTTAAGGTGCGCCAATTAGGTTCGCCTAATAAGCGGATGACGATTTCTCGGTCAGAAAACGAAGTATAGTTATAAGGAATTTCGCGTAACCTTGCAGGTGCCGCCTCGGAGAATAGGGGGGATAGTTTTGAATCCACAGACATGCTACTTATATAGTGTGGTGAATGAAATTTATTTTAACATTCACGGTGCTAAGGGTAAACAAGCGAAGCTTTTTAAAGCTAAGTAATTGAGTTTTGTGGTTATTTCTTACACGTCAAGAGAATAAGGTTATTATCACTTACTTAGATTCAATAGCTCTGGTAGGTGATAATAACGCTCGTTTTGAACAATATAAATGCTTGAATAAACAATGAAATTATTATCTTATGCGTTTAATTTGCAAAATAATTAGCCGCGCCTATTAAAGGGGTATTCGGGTTGAGCGATAATTTAATAGACAGACCGCTGAGTAAGGATTCAAAGCGACCTTTGGCGGTGAATGCGCGTATGAAGTTTTCGCTTCTCAGTGCAGGGAGAATTTTAGGGCCAATGCCACCACCAATAAACACACCGCCAGTGGCTAAACACTTTAAGGCTAGATTGCCCGCTTCGGCCGCATAAAGTTCAACAAATAAGCGCATAACTTCGATGCATACAGGGTCTTCTTGCTTAAGACCTAGGCGTGAAATAATGGCGTTGCGATCGCCTGCATAACTGCTAGTCTCATTTTTGGCTGGAACAGCAGGGCAGGCTGGTGCGAAACCGGTATCAACTAAAAAGTCATAAAGATAACCGAAACCATTACCTGAAAGAACTCGTTCCCAGCTGACATGATTGTTAAAGCGCTTACGCAGATAATTGAGCAATAGATCCTGTTGTTTGGTTTGCGCTGCAAAGTCAGAATGACCACCTTCTGTGGCTATGGGGTGATGCTGCTTTCCATCCCAATAAAGAATAGCTTCACCTAAGCCTGTGCCGGCGGCGATTACCGCGATATTGCCGTTTTTATTTTTTGCATGAGGGTTAAGTTCGATCAGGTCTTCTGCGCAGCTATTGAGCATGCCGATAGCCATGGCTTCTAAATCATTGAGTAATTTAACTTTGCTTGTGCCAAATTTTTGTACCAGTTCTTGGGCATCTATAATCCAGGGCAGATTTGTGGTTTGACAACGTTGATCTACAATCGGGCCGGCAATACCAAAACAAGCGGAGTCTATCGTCATATTCGGCTTGATAAAAACCGACAAGAGATCATTGAATTGTGGGTAGTCAGCGCTGGCAAAGGTTTGCTCAAGTTCGCATTGCAATTTACCTAGCTCATTTTTGCTATATAACGCTAAAACAGTTTTTGTGCCTCCAATATCACCTGCTAATATCATGCCTGAACTCCTTGAGTCTCGTTGTTTACGTTCAATAAATAATTTAAAGCATCGATAATGCCATTTGCCACCTCATTAGGGGGTAATTGATAAAATCCTTGCCAAGATAAAGCTTGATCTTCTTCGTAGTATGCCGCTCGTTCTGGGTGTTTTTCCAGCCAACTGAGGCGTACTGCATGATTGATTAAAGTATCTGTTAATATGGTGTCGTCAACTTGCAGATCAGGGTTTTCCTGAAAAATAACCGCTAATGCTTGTAGTGTTTCCATGGTTAATTGACGGAAGTCAGGGGACTGAATTTTATCTAGTCTATGGTTAATTAATAAGACAAAGCTTTGTTCTTGTGCGGTCATTTGCGCCAGTATCTCTTCACTATCTAAGCGGCGATTACTGCTGAGCTTTTCGCTGATGATTAAGCCTTTACAATGATGCAGAACTTCCCACACGGCGGCGAAAAATGCTTCAGATTGTCGGCCAATACTGCCGCGTTGTTCTCGCCATTCATGCCAGTCAAGGGCTCGACCTCTATCTTTGGGATTGAGTTGTGTGGTAAATCGTGCGCAGCTTAGCTGGTTACATCGATCATCATAGCGTAGTAATTCACTTAGACTTAATTGTGATTCCGAGTTTTGATAATCCGCTAAGGTTTCTTTTACTTGGCGCGCAATTTCATGCGGCGCTAAGGCAAGCAGGGCATCAAAGGCTTCGCCTAATGTACAATCCAGTTGGCGTTGTAAGCGGATAATAATCAATTGCATAATATGCCCAACACGCACGGTGTGCATGTCGGAAAATAAGTCTGGGTCAGATTTGATTAAAACACCCAAATAGATAATCAGTTCTTGAGTGATAATATGTACATAAACATTGGGGCTATTATAGGTGCGAATTCTATCTAAAATTTCTGTGGCACTGGCAGGACGCTGAATAGTCGCGCCGTTACTATATTCGCGGCCCACGCTAATACGTTTTTGGCGTACTAGCATATCGGTAATCGCTTGTTCAAGATCAGCATCGTACTTACCCAGTATCCCAGCACTACGCCTGACTAAGCTCCAGATATTCTGGTTGCCTGCTCGGGTGTAAACTTCTTCAAACCAATCACGTAAGCGACATTGATGGCTGTTGTGTGCGGTTTTATTTAAATCAAAATCAAGCTCATGTCGTTGCTTGAGTATGTTGAGAATTTCAAATTGGGCAAATAAATTACTGTCTGTACTAAGGATCTGAATTAAAGCTTCATCCTCTAATTTATTCCAGTCATTTAATACACGCGGGTTAATCGGCGCTGTTGCTGCTTTATTTATTGGTAATAATAGGCTACTGCAAGGGTTAGTAGGTTTTTGTACGCGAGTTTCAGCAAAGTGGAAGTCATGCAAATAGTTGATGGTTTCATGGGTTGTTGTCCTGATGAACTCGTTTAAGTTACCTAATTGCACGGGGGTGCCGCGGATTTCTCCGTGTTGCAGTTCTGTCATAAATTCTAGTAAGAGTTGGTGGCCTTCGTTATCTAGCATATTATGTCGGATAACAATTGCTACTAAGGGCTTTCCAGGGCGATCCCAGTGACGAAAAATATAGCTTAATTCAAGACGCAAGCGCTCAACTAATAAACGAATATCTAAAGCCAAATAAAAACCGCGCTGGTTCATAAATTGAGGTAAAAAGACGATTTGATCTTCACCGAGCTTATATAGTGAGGAGGTTCCTAGCGCTCTAATTTGTTTATTGGGTCTGCCACTTAAGCCAAGCCTTTTGTTTAGTCCAACTTGGGTAAGTGCTGCTGCTAAATGGCTAGCTTCCCGAACCTGAATCGGGGCAATTTGGTCAAAGGTTTGTGTATTAATACCTAGCTCATTTAATTTACTTTGTACCGCAGCATCTTCAGCTAGTAGGGTGAGTTGAACTTTTAGATCAGGATTACGGCTGTAGTGAATGCAATGGCCACGGCCTAGCGGGTCAATATCATGGGTTTTTAATAAACCATCTTGAAGCATTTCTCCCAAAATGAACAGACTTTGCGCCCAGACTAAGGGTATGTTTTCATTGGGCACTCGTTCTTGGCTATGCGGGTTTGCACGCTCTGCTGCTATTTTATCTTCAGGGACAATATACAGCTCAGGTAGTAGTAACTGGCCATTATGCTCAACTAAAAGTCCTTTTAATTTTTCTCGATACTCACGCGCTTTTTCAGTATTACCTGCAAATAAGTTATTGAGCAGTAAATAGCTAAAAAATAACGGCCATTCACACTCAATATCCATAAATTGTTTCAATTCATGAGATTCATAATACATGCGGTGACGATCTTCAATAACCACTTGGTGGCCGTCGAGTAAAAAGCGTTTACAGCCGTACTTACCTTCTAATTTTTCACAAATATGCTGTTCAGTTTTTTCTAATAAATCCAGATCTTCAACCGCAAAGGCAGGGTAGCCAATAATGCTAAGTACTGCGGAATCGACTTCTTTGGAGATGGATTCTCGTGGTAATAAGGATTCGAGGGCGATACGCGAACGAGCAATTTCATCGCTGAGTACATGCACAATAGAGGCTTGGTCACCCTCAGCGCCAAATAAGTTAAATCCCGACATGGCTTCTAATGCCGCTTTAGCCATGCCTACTGAGCTAGCGTTTAATTCTGCAACACACCGTGATTACTTTTATTGCCGCGCTCCCAAATACCATAGTCAGGCGTGCGATAGGCACGGCCTATATAATGGATTAAGTTTTGGATGAAATTGACTTCATCAATAGTAAAAATAATGCGCAAACCAGAAGCGGTCATTTGCGCTAGCATCAGCAAATAGAGCGAAGTGGCATCCAGCTGTAAATGCCCCCATTCATGGTCACCGACCACAACATCTCCGGTATGGGTGTCATATTTTGCATGTAAAGCATCCAGCGGGTCTTGGGTGTGTTTAAAACGCTCGACTTTATGTGCTTGGCGCATCATTGATACCAATAAGCCGCGCATCAATTTGACTACGCTTTGTTCTAATTCGTAAGTGCGTCCTTTATTTTCTTCACTGCGACGATAAGCCAGTGCAAGCCCCCAAGCGGCAAGAATGCTGTAGACATTATCACGCACCCAAGCATCGGTATAATCGCCATGAGCGGTCACGGCAGTACTGGCGGGTAACAGGCCGGTAATCGGGTCTTGTCGGTCGAGAATGATGTCTTGTACCAGTTGATAATAGTGATCTAATGGTGGTTTAGTATTCATTTCTATCATTAATAAAGCTTTTTAATAAGGGAATCAGCTTTAATATTACCTTAAGCGTTTGAAGATGAATATAGAGCGGGTATTTTTTTTGAATATTGAAAAATAAAAAGTACAAGTGAATTTTTGTTGCCTGATGCTTGTTGTTAGTGGTGCTGTATTGGTATGCCTGGTTAAGTTAGCTTGTTAATTTTTTAGTCTTGGCTGGTTGTTGTGTTTCGATATACTTTTTAAATTCATTAAAAGGTAAGGGTCTACTAAAATAATAGCCTTGCGCATAACGACATTCTGGATTCAATAAGGTCAGTTGTTCGGCGTTTTCGACACCGGTTGCTATGACTTTAATGCCTAGCTTATTGGCGAGGATAATAATCGTTTCTACTAAAATAGCATTAGTTGGATCGTCTACCATCGTATGTATATAAGAGCGATCTATTTTTAATGCGTCTATTGGGTATTTTTTTAAATAATTCAAGGAAGAATACCCCGTACCAAAGCCATCTAAGGAAACTTGTATGCCGGCTTGTTTGAGTTTTTGGATGCTTTCTAAGTGACTGTCCTTTTGTTCAAAAAATAGATTTTCAGCAATTTCAAAAGTGATGCTTCCGGCGGGTATTTGTTTATGTTTTAAAATATTCAGCCATTCAATATGACAATCAGACAAGCTATATTGAGCAATGGATTGGTTTAAAGAGATGTGTAAACTAGGTAAACCTAAAGCAGCCCAGCGCTAGGCTGTCGAAATACCCGCTATATTGAAGCTATCCTTTCCCTGCTTTTTGGA